>NZ_JBPWJX010000011.1:0-155331 GCF_051781745.1 Bacillus cereus group sp. Bce019 | reverse complement strand
TATCATAGTCTTTTGACTTTAAGTATTCAGCAATCCCACTTGTATGATTCAATATCTGCCGAATCGTAATCTGGTTAGCATCATATCCGTTTCCTTGAATGACGCCAGGCAACCATTTTTCGATGGAGTCATCTAGATTCAAGCGGTTCTCTCCAGCCAATTGAAGTAGAACTGTTGCAATGAATGTCTTCGTCGTACTGCCAATGCGAAAACGAAAATCTGTTTTCATCGGCTTCTTGGTTCTCAGATCCGCTATCCCGGCGGCATAGCTCCAATTTTTGCCACCCTTAGAAATTTGAGCGAGTATTCCAGGGTATCCAAGTTGGAGTGAATCCCGTATTGCTTTCTTAACGGAAGTACGATCGCTTTGATTACTTGTTTGTAACGAACTAGATACATTTTGCGTGGGTTCTGCTTTTACAATTGAGGCTGGTGTTATGTATAACAGGGAACTTCCAGCTATTAAAAGTGATAGACTTGCACATGTAATTTTACTGCATGTTTTCATAAAGCATCCTCTCCTTTATTTAAATTGTAAAGTTAGTTGCTTGCTGTTTCGTATTAATCACACAGCTATCATCTCCAACAATGACAAAAAAGTCAGAATTAAATTCGTAATTATATTCATAATTATTATTTTTCCAAAGGCTATTCTGTCTTAACAAACGGTAAATCCCTTTTCTTCCACATGTATGTTAACCCCAGAAATTACTTCTTTTCTTTGAAATACTCTTATTACTGGTTTGTTTTTTCATATATAAGTCATATCTGTTCCGCCTTTCACACCGCCTTATATTTTTATCCTACACAATGAAAATCTCTTTTTTCTTACCTATTCCTTACAAATTACTTACGTTCAAAATAGCTTCTATAATAGGATAGAAGGAGCATCTGTACCCGAAAGTTCAAAGTATTTTCCAATAAATATATTTATCAAAAAGAAAAACAGATTTTTTTCGCTCCTATGTTTCTTTTTTTCGTTTTGGGGAACAATTAATTCTTAAGTTGATAGCGATGGGGCGGGACCCCAAACAGTACGATTTTATTCCAAAGACACAACGAATTTACTACACACTTTTTATTTATCCCACACTCTCATCTGCTAGTATTACTATTTTTTATTACTAATGTTGCCGTTTCACTCGGATGGCTAAGAGGAAAATGATGTCCATATGGAACAAAATCAACCTTACCAAGATGCGATGGAGCAGAATAGGCTCTGTCATAATCCCCCCAAATAATGTGAAGATTATACTTTGTTACTTCATTGAAATCACCTTGATCGTTTTTCAGGAGTAAACTGTTAAGCTGAACCGTAGTATTTAAAATTCTAGGAGAAGTAAAACTGTTACTTATTTTTTCAATATAATGCTCAGGGATGCTCTCCGTACTTTCAAACAAACCATTACTTAATAAATAACGCCCTATCAAATTAGTAGTTGCTAGTTTTAATGTCCATTTGTTCATAAATTGAGGAACATTTAGCGATTTAGCATTTTTTTTAGCAACAGGTGGCTGAAGTAAAGTGATTGAATACTTCTTATCTATGTACTCTTGTACCAATGCTTCCAGAAGAATAAACGCACCGAATGAATGGCCAATTAGATGTGCACCATTCGTAGCTTTCTCCAATAACTTTTTCACTACATTCAAATAGATATCTAGAAGATTTTTCTCTCGTTTAAAAGGAGAACGTCCCAAACCTGGAAGATCCAAAATCCATACAGGTTGACCAGTTTTTTCATGAAGCTCTTGTGCTAAAGGAAATAAATCTTCTCCATCACTCAATAAACCATGTAATAAAATAAACGGTTTACCCTCTCCTTGTAATTGGTAAAGGGTAGTGTTATCGCATAATGTTCGTTTAAATAAATGATTATGCTGGCCATTTTGATACATCATTCGATAATCCAGATCAGCTACTACGGCAGGCAAAAATTTCATTACACTCGTCTTCTTAAACCAATCTCCTCCCATAATTTTTTTCGCTGAAACATTTAGGAAATTTTGTTTTGTAATAAAATTCAATCCATCAGAAGGAATTTTTGTTATTTTACTTACTCCACTATTCATAATTGCTTTCATAAGTGGCATTGGAACAGAGATTTTTGGTGCCCTCATATTCATACTTTCCGACATAATACTTAATAATTCAGCAATGTTCTGATCGTACTGTTTGTCTTCAACAAGTGTATATGTTTGAATAGTCGGTTGCTCCAATCTGAAAACCTGCACAATAAACTTCGCAAGCTCATCGTTTGAAATAAGTGGTAACCTATATCCCTTACCTCCAGGAATCACTGGCATGAGCCCTCTTCGTATACTCATCACAAGCAAACCTAATCCTGCTATCTGCTCTGTACTCCCTGTTTTACTACTACCGACTACAGTTGGCGGATTAATTACAGAAAGCGGATAACCTACTGCTGATGCCTGCTGACGGATATAGAGATCTGCTAAAAATTTTGTTCTCTCATACGGATTTTTTATTTTTAAATAATTGTTTCCTTCTTTAAACACATCAATTGCAACCTTGCTATTTTTATCATCAAAGGGACTCATATAACCTACAACATGAATAAATTGTTGCAAGCCCTTCAATTGATGAATACTTTTAGCTAATTCACTAATATGTTTGGCGCCATTTAAAAATACGGAAGTTGCCTCTTTACTTGTCGCTTGAATATCCATGGGGCCTCCTGCGTGAATAATCACATCCGTTTTCAATACCCTCTCCTTATCTTCAGCACTTAGACCTAAATCTATTTTCGTCAAATCACCTTCAATAAAGTGCATAACTTCCTTTTTTAAGATGCCTCTTTCTTGAAAAAGGCGTATTGCTTTACTTTTCGACCTTA
Source organism: Bacillus cereus group sp. Bce019 (assembly GCF_051781745.1). NCBI lineage: Bacteria > Bacillati > Bacillota > Bacilli > Caryophanales > Bacillaceae > Bacillus > Bacillus cereus group sp. Bce019. The sequence continues at coordinate 152,473 of NZ_JBPWJX010000011.1, read as the reverse complement.
CTAAAAGAAGCATTTTAACATCCTCTTTGACTAATTCTTTCACTAATTGCTTTCCAATAAAGCCTGTTCCACCAGTTAAAAATACTGTTCTCATATAAAATCCCCTTTGTAGTACTACTCAGTACTAATTTGATGTAAAAAAAATGCTTCTTTTATCGAAGCAATTTTAAAAAATGATCTGCTGTTTTCGTGATTACAGTTGCATCTTTCAATGTTTCTGAAATAAATAACGCTCCCTCAAGATTTGTAATAAAAAGTGATGCAACCTCATCAATATTAATCGTATTTCTGAATTCTCCATTCTCTATCCCTTGTTTAAGTAATAGAGAAACTTTCTCTTGTAATCCTGTAAAAAAAAGACCTATTTTTTCTTTTATTTGCGTGGCCTGTGTAGGACTTTGAATATAAAGAGTAATAAATGGACAGCTCCCCTTATACTCTCTCGACTGAACTCCTTGTGATAATTGCTTTAAAAACAGTTGGATACGATCTTCAACTAAAAATTGGTTCTGAGAAAGTACGTCATCAATTGCAGATTGATACATTTCAATCCAATAATCAACGACCCCTTCTAATAATTGTTCCTTATTAGAAAAGTGATAATACACATTAGACTTTGAAACTTTGCTTACACGTACTAATTCATCCATACTTGTATAAGCAAACCCTTTTTCTAAAAATAATGTTGCAGCTACTTCAATCACACGTTTTTGATTCATTAATTTTACCTTTGTCATAACTAGAACTATATAGTACTAATTTAAATATTGCAAGTATTTATGTTAATTTAGAAAAAAGTTGAACTGAACCCCGAAATTGTTCATTCACTATCGTCTAATAGGGGGCACCATACATGCCCATCAACTTAAGAAAAAGAAATGCCCCCTTATTCAAATTGCCTAGCTAAAAAATCACGTTTTAATAGACTTCTTTATCATCCCTACCTTTCTATAAATTACTAGTTATGAAGTAGTGCCCCTATAAACAAAACCCGCCAGAAACATCTAAAATCTGCCCCGTTACCCAGCGGCTATCAGAAGAAGCAAGGAATGCTACTGCATCTGCAATATCTTCAACTTGCCCTATTCGCCCGAACACAGATGAGTTTGTAGCAAAATTTCGTATTTCCGGATCATCTAGCAATTTTGCATTGATATCTGTCTTCGTATATCCAGGCATAATTGTATTCACTGTTATACCTCTTTCTCCAAGATGTTTAGCTAGAGGCAGTGTCATCGTATTGAGTGCACCTTTACTTAAACCGTATGCAATGGATCCTGTAAAACCAAGTCTTACTTCAGCTGATGAAATGTTAATAACGCGCCCCTCTGCTCGTAGTAACGGTAATGTTTGCTGAATTAAGAAGAACGGCGCCTTAATATTTACGGACATAATTTCATCAAAAACTTCTTCTGTTGTATTTTCAATCGTCCCTTGTATACCTATCCCTGCATTGTTTACTAAAATATCAATCTCTGATGTACCAACTCTTATTTGTAATTCATTCTTTAATTGTTCTACTAGCTTTTTAACACCATCGATTGAATTAAGATCAGCTTCAATTAAAAATGCCTTTCCTTCATTAGATTCAATCTCCCTAATTGTTTCATCTGCAGCTTGCTTATTTCGGCCGTAATGAATCGCAACTAATGCACCGTCGTTTGCCAATCTCATCGCAATCGCACGACCAATACCGCGACTCGCCCCTGTTACTAACGCTACTTTCCCATCAAGATTCTTCATTTTTTCCATCCTTCCTAAATTTCTGTTTGATAAAAACCTATACTTATATTTTCATATAAACACCAATCATTTTAAATATAGATTTATAGGTAATTGAGTTCGTTCACTTATGATATTATAGTTATAATTCGTAATTCACTTTAGAAAACACAATAAGGAGGCTACACAATGCAAAACGCAGTAAAATTAGATGAAATCGATCATAAAATTATGAACTTGTTGTATGAAAATGCGAGAATTTCTGTTTCAGAAATAGGACGGATTATATCCATGACGCAGCCTGCTGTAAAAGAGCGTATGAATAAACTTGAGGATCAAGGCGTTATAGCGGCTTACCGAACGAAATTTGAGCTTTCCAAAATTAATAAAAACATTCAAGCATTCATCATGTTTAAAACAAGCCAATGCTCTGATTTTATCCAATATTGTAATGCCGCTCCTGAAGTAACTGATTTATATCGAATTAGTGGGGAGTTTAATTATATGATGAAGGTCATGAGCGATTCGATGGATTCCCTCGCTGCATTTTTAGACTCTTTAATGCAATTCGGATTATCATCTCCTTTAATTGTTTTAAAGAGTGAGTTTGAGGAGAAATTGTCGTTCTAATAAAGTGATAGGCACCAGCTTTCCAAAAAAGAAAAAGGAGTGGATTATCCACTCCCTTTAACCACCTACCCCTGATTTCTCTGCGCCTCTCTAAACTCTTCCTTCACCTTCTCTAACAACCCTTCTTCCGTAATTAATCGATACGCGGTATTTGCTAGTGCTTTTGCTGATGTAATTAGAGCTTTGTCTCCTAATTCTGAACGTGCTGCTTCTCTAAATTCATTCGTATGTGCAATTAAATCATCTGGGCCGATTTTAATGTACGGGTGGATTGTCGGTACAACTTGGCTAACGTTTCCTGCATCGGTTGAACCAATACCAAATCTTTCTTTACGATTTACGTCTTCCCCGAGTAATTCTAGTTCTTCAGCTACGACGTCGTTATATGTTTTTGTTACGAGCAGTTCATCGATTTCATTTTGGAATTGATGGATTTTTACTTTTGCACCTGTTGCTAGCGCTGCTCCCTGTGCAATATTTTTTACTTTTTCTGTTACTTCCGCACATCTTTTTCGCGTTGCTGCGCGGATGAAGAATCTTGCTGCGGCGTAGTCAGGAATAATGTTAGGTGCTTTTCCGCCTTCTGTAATAACGCCATGAATTTTCACGTCTGACGGAAGTTGTTGGCGAAGTGCGTTAATGCTGTTGTACAGCTGAATCACCGCATCTAATGCATTAATTCCTTCTTCAGGTGACGCTGCCGCGTGAGCTGTTTTTCCGTAAAAATGAAAATCAAGTGGATCGACTGCTAGTGAAGGGCTCGTTGTCGCTGTTTTTCCGCTCGGATGAATCATAAGCGCCGCATCAATATTTTTAAATAAACCTGCTTTTACATAACTCGATTTTGCGCTACCATTTGGCCCGCCTTCTTCTGCTGGTGTACCAAATACGACAACTTCTCCGCCGATTTCTTCGAGCGCTTCTGATAAAGCGATTGCTGCTGCAACGCTAATGGTGCCAATTAAATTGTGACCACACGCATGACCGAGTCCTGGTAAAGCGTCATACTCAGCTAAAAATGCGATTGCTGGTCCTTGTTTTCCTGAACTTTTTCGCGCGATAAATCCTGTTTCGTGTCCAGCTATATTGTGCTGCAACTGAAATCCTGCACTACCTAGTAATAAACTTAACGTTCTAGATGCATAAAACTCTTGATTACCAATCTCCGGATTCGCATGAATATCATGACTTGTTTCTATGTACTTTTCCTTATTTCTTTCGATACTCTCTTCAATTGTTTTTCTTTGTGACGCTACTCCTGTCGCTCCCATTTTTCTTCCTCCTTTTATTTTCACGTAAAAAAGCCTCTTTCTAAAAGATAGAAAGAGGCTTCTGTATATACAGTCAAAATGAGCTTCTTTCTTATCTTTCAAGTTACCTTGCTGGAATTGGCACAGTATTCATAACGAATCCGCTGCCGAGGTATCATAGGGCCAGTCCCTCCACCTCTCGTGATAAGAATTTTCATAAAATTATATTAAATTACATTCATTCTAAGTTCATTCCAAATAAAAGTCAAGGAATTCCTATCCGAATTTACCGAATATCTAAAAATCCTTTTAATACACCAATTGTTTCTGGTGCTTGCAGTCTTGCACATACGTACGGAAATTCTGTACTACCTTCAAATATCATTTGAGACGTGAGCGGTGCGCCTGCCCAGAAGATTTCATCATCAATTACGATAAACGGGAAAGCTTTATTTTGTCTTTGTAACTTTACATTTTTTAACGGAACTGGTCCATCACTATACACCGTTATTTGCGCATTTGTACGCATTAACGCTTGCCATACTCGCTTATCCACTTGTTTTGTACTTGGAAGTGAAATAATAATTTTTCGTTTTGCGGCTAAAATATCTTTTAATAGCCCTTTCGTTTCCTCAAGATTCATTTCCATAAACCAGCGTAATCGTTTCGATATTTTTCGTTCCCACAATTGTCTTGATGTCGTGCGATCATACACATCTCCGTGGCGTTCTATATGAGCCGTTAATTGTGACAACGCTTGTTTTCTAGAAAGGTTTTTACGCATATAATGACAATCTGATAATTGAATGAACTTCCCTCTCGCCCTTGTCACAGCAACGTTGACGAGACGATGATTTTTATGGTCAAAAAATAAAACGCCAGGTCGTTCTTGTGGATAACTGTCAACCGTATCAAAGATCATCATATCTCTTTCAGATCCTTGGAATTTATGAACTGTCGCCGCTAAAACTGGTATGTTTTGATATTTCGTTCTCTGTAACATCTCTCTAATACACGTTGATAAAAAGCGAGACTGCGCTCTGTAAGGCGTCACAACACCAATTGATTGCACACCATCTAACAGTCCGATTAACATCATTTGCATTGCTACTAAACCAGACATAATGTTAAAACGAGATCCTGAAGCAGCATCTTTTAACGAAAAGGCCCCCATTTGGCTCGTATCAAATAAAACACTAGCTTCATTTGCGAATGGCTGCAATTGCGCAAGTTCTTTCCGTTCTGAAACTGATGGATGATCATATACCCTATTTTTATAAATAAATGAGTTTGTAAATTTCGATATATCCGCATGCATACGTCTTTGTTCCTGCAGCATAAATAGGTTCGGATGTGCTTCTGATTTATTGACCGACTCAACAATTCCGGCATGGTAAAACATATCTTCGCCGAGCCATTTTCGAACGAGTTCATGGTTGGCCATCGCAATTGGAGGTAACTGTAAAAAGTCACCACAAACGACGATACGTTTTCCAAGTGAAGCAGCTAATGCGATTTGCGGAACGAACGCCATACTCACTTCATCTACGACAACTAAATCAAATGTACGCTCATAAATAAGTGAATCAATGGCGCATTTTGATAAAGTTGCGCCGATTACTTTCGCATTTTCAATGTATTCTTTTTCTACTTCTTTAATTTTCGCTCTCTGTTTTCGAAGATCACTTTCAATCTCCTGCATACGCTTCTTATCAGCAGATGTTGCTTTATACGATAAGATTTTTTCACGAAGCTCTTGGCGTGTTTCTTCTAAATAGAGTCTTTCCTCGCCCCAAGATCCGTTCGTCGTTTCAACTAACTTCGACGCAAGTAACGTTTCATGATTTCGTATATGTTCATGTTGACTATAACCGTAACGAACAATTTCGCCAGGTGTCCATTTCTTTTTCTTTTCAATTTGCTTCGTTACTTCACTCATTAATACGTCCACTGCGGCGTTACTATGAGCTAACACAAGTACCGACTTTCCTTTTTGATAATGAGCCGAAATAATGCGTGATAAATTGTAAGACTTCCCTGTTCCAGGTGGTCCCCATACGTACGTTGTCGGATTATAAAACGCGCGATACGCCAATTCATTTTTCGGGTTTTTCATCTTCTCGATATGTTTCGGACTGCTCGTCCCATCAACAAGACGCTTTATACGATTACGTTTTAGCTTATCTTTACGCGCTTCCTTCAACCTCTCTTGTAGTTGCTCTAAAAGCTGCCACGGTTCACTGTATAAAACAGCTTCTCGTATTTCACCTTGTATATAATCATTTAATTTCAGTTCTATTTCTAATCCATGTACAGATAAGACTTCTCCTGTCGCTTCCTCACCATCGAACTCAATTCGAATCGGTGAACCTTCAGGTAAGCTTACTTCCGAAATAAGCTGAAATACATATACTGTGTTTTCATAATCTGTATATAAAAAACGACCGTTCATGATAGAAATTTTACTACCACCTATCGTTTTCCAATGTTTAATTTCATATGCTAATGCATAATGCCACTCTTTCATCGTTTCCGATAATGAAGGAGTTTGAGTAGGTGTATTCATCGTATAATCTCCTTCCTTCTCCCCAAACATACTTTCTCACTATACCATATAATACGCTAAAATTTGTAAGGTTTTTATCTTGCTTATTTTCTTAATTTTCAATATTATATTGTATATAATTTTCAGAAAGAAGGAATCTACATGCCTGTTAGAAGAATTGAACACGTTGGACTTATGGTTGCAAACTTAGAAACATCTATTACTTTTTATGAAAAAGTAGTTGGCTTACAGCTCATTAAACGTATGGGGCACCCGAATCCAAACTTAAAACTCGCTTTTTTAGGTGTGGAAGAATCGAAGGAAACGATACTGGAACTCATTGAAGGTTACAACTCCTCTCTTCCGGCAGAAGGAAAAGTACATCACATTTGCTTTAAAGTGGATTTATTAGAGGATGAAATCGAAAGACTAAAGAAACACGCAGTAACCTTTTTACTAGGAGAAGAAATCGAAACATTACCAGATGGAACACGTTACATATTCTTCGCTGGTCCTGATGGGGAGTGGATTGAGTTTTTTGAGACGGAGAGATAAAGCAAACCTTTATTTTGCGGATAGAAAAGGAGCCGGAATTCCGCCCCTTGTTTTTAACCAGTAACAATGAAACATACCTCCAACCTAAGAATTTACCAAGATTAAAAACACAATCATTTTGTTAGGAGGAGAGAATGGGAAATACAGTCTTTATTATTGTTTTTTGGATACTGATACTATTTCCAATCCTTTATGTAATCAAGATAAAGGATTGGAATATAAAAACAGCTGCCTTATTTGTTGGAAGGGTTCTATTAAGCATTGTCTATTTCATAAATGGAATGATGTTAGGACTGCAACGAAATTGGGTAGAACCTCCCTATGAAACAGAATGGGATTTCTTTGTAAAGTCTTTACTAAACGGAAGAACTGATGCACTTATACACTTGTTACTTCTAATTATTATCATTACTTTGGATCTATTCTTTACATTTTATTATATCAATAAAAAGAAATAGGATATTCTATCCTATTTCTTTTTTTATGAGTAGCGCCATATCGCTATCAAACTAATGTTTTACGCTGCCCCTAAACAATAATTTTTTACATTTTTACTCTGAGAATGTCAATTTTACTATTTTTGGGGTATTTATTTTTACTAGCTTGATGGACATGGGTTTGATTTATTTTCTTAGGTTAGTAGACATGTGGTGCTATCCCATTGCTATTAAACTAAAAATTTAAGTGTAATATCATTTAAGGAAATACTTAAGATACAAATAAAATATCTTTTCCATGTCGCATTGTTTTATTGAAGTCTATCCCGAGTTGTAGCTAGTTCAATGATACGGTAAATTCGGAGTTCGGTGCACCAGCAAATACAACCGTTCCGTTCTCTGGTAGTTTCACTTTGTTATTGTCACTAACGACGGTAAAATTGACGCATACTCCATTCTCATCATACACCGCGAATGAACTTCCTGATGGCAACTCCACATTCATTGTTTTCCCTGCTGCCTCTTGTGGGATCGTAAACCATTTCGCATGCCCATTTTTTTGCAGTGTAACTTTCGATAATTGACCTGTATCAAGGGATTTTACGTTAGATTCACTGACATATAAAAAGCTGGCCATCTCCATATATTCAGTACCATCCTCTGTATAGAAATGGGCTTCCTTTGTATCCCGCCCATTCATCACGGGAATCTGAATTTGATGCGTCGCCGTATTCGGACCTGTAATTTTTTTGCCGTCCCAATACCCATCCTTGATCGTAATTTGTGTGTTAAGAGGCATTAGTTGTCCTAGATAGTTCATAGAATTAAATTTTTCGTTAACGAGGTAGAATTTGCCACCCTCGCGCTTCGCCCATGCAGCAGCTGTTTTCTTCGGTAACACATTGTTTTCTAATTTCTGGGCTAAATAGTGAGTCAGCACATTTTGCCCCAATCCCGGTGATAATTCATATGTGCTCTCTCTCAAATAAACTTTTCCATTCTTCTCAGTGACGAAGTTAAGCTTGGAAGTACCCTTCTCATTTATAAAGCTTCCATCCGCCGTATATACATATTTTTCTTCTGGTTTAGTTGGTAAAAACAGTTCTCCCTTCTTCGTAATTTCTATTTTGAAATCGCTGTAGCTATTTCCATACAATCCTGCTTTTTTTACCACGTCTTGGGGCACTTTAGCCTTGACTGGCTTGCCGAAGGATTTATCTGGTTTTATATCCTTAATTGCCCCTTTCTCTTTAAGCCTAGCTAGCAGTAATTTATTTGCCAACAGTTGATTTGTCATGCTGCTCCCGCCGGAGGACAATACAGCTGCTGCCATCTTCTGTTCTGGAAGCACGACCAATGTAGCATGTTGCAGTATCGTATCCCCACCCTTAGTCAACGCTTTTATCCCATATTCACTGAATGGGTATAGTTTCACACTATCCCAGCCAAGTCCATAGTTGAACATATTTCCGCTATCTCCCGGCCACATTCCTTTTTTATATTCTTCTTGTTCCATCGCCTTGACTGCTTTATTAGAGAGAATTTCTTTTCCCTGTCCCATAAATATTTGTGAGAATCGCACCACATCTTCTGCAGTAGAAGAGATTCCTCCCGTACCAATTAGATTCACCATTTCACTTGGTAGCTGTCCCTGGTATGTCGGAGTATACAGTCCAGCCCGCTTTTCGTCTTCCCATTTGTCTTGCGATGTTATCGTATGATTCAGTTTTAATGGCTCTGTAAACTTTTGATGTAGAAATTCAGTAAAACTCATACCGCTGACTCTTTCTACCAAGATCTCAGCCAGTGTAAAACCGTCATTACAGTATACTGAGAACGCACCAGGGTCTGCCTTCAAGTTTTGGTTGGACAATTGTTGCAACAAGATATCATGGGCATAAGCATCATTATCTTTAAATAAAAATGCATTATTGAACGTCGAACCTTGCAAACCCGAGGAGTGATTCAACAGCATACGCGGTGTAATGCGCTTATATCGTTTATCTTTCATTTTGAAATCAGGAATATAGCGGGCAACAGGAGCATCCAAATCAACTTTTCCTTCGTCTACTAGTTTCATAACAGCCGCAGCCGTATATACTTTACTGGTTGAACCAATTCCGTATAGAGTATCTTTAGTTAGTGGTTCTTTCCCTTCTATGTCGTTCTTACCTGTCTGCCCCGACAAAATAAGTTTACCATTATCAATCAGCGCATACTGTACGCTAGCCGTCTCATAGGACTTCGTGAGTAGTTCAGCGTTCTCTGCAGCAATCTTCTCCAAATCTTTGCTAGCAACTTCTTGGCTAGATACAACCGGAGCCTTACTGCTAGAAGACGCTATCGCTCCTGTTGGTAGGCTCATCGTTAGAGCCAAAGTAGCGGCTAACACCCCAGATAATTTATTTTCCATAAAAAAATGCCTCCTTAGATAAATGATGAATTTCATCTTTTATTTGTTCAATTACAAACATCACATAAACTACTATTCTGGCTTTATCCCTACTGTCGTAACAAACGGTAAAACCTCTCTTTTTCGCATGTATATTAGTACCATAAATGATTTTTTTATTTAGAATGTGCTTATTACTAGTTTGGTTTTCCTATAAATAAATCCTGTTTATCCTCCCTCTTTTGTGCTTCTCTATATTTGTATCATACATAATAAAAATTTCTTTTTTCTTATGCATTTCTTACAATTTCCTTACGTTCAAATCAATTCTATAATTAGGTAGATTTTATTTTAAAATCTCCAGGATAATAAATGCTTATATAATCCGACAATTTCATAGAAGATGGATTCATAACCCTGCGCCAAATCATCATACACATCTCTGCTATTTCCTTGGATGCCCCCCTCAACCTTTACAATAGTTCCAACTGGCATCAACACTTCTTCACGTTCTTATAACCAGTAATAACTAATCAACTCCTTACCTGAAAATAAATGAATATAGAAAAAGAGAGATAAGGTTAAAATACCTTTATCTCTCCTTTTCTCTCACAAATTTTGCGAAGGATTTTTTTGTTTTTGGGTTCATCTGTTTTCTTAGCTTGATGGGCATGAGACGTTAAGAAAAAGCAAACTGAAAGAATTAAAGGAGAAGAATTTATTTCAATAAAATTTCTTTAAAGTACTTTTACGTCACTTTCACAAATGTAAGAACTCTCATATATTACACTTCATACATCCTTTTTCAAGGAACAATATACCGATACACAAATCCCCTCACCATCAATTTAAGAATTAAAAAAAGAAGGGGATTATCCCCCTCCTTTTTACGCTTGCTCCGACTGTCGGAATTATTTAATAAAACCACGATTCAACTTAGTTAACTTTTCATTGATGTTAAAAATTCTTACTCTAATATCTTTAACACCAGCTGTTTCAAGTCTGTTCTTGTGCATTTCCGCGTATTTTTCAGCATCTTGTTTTTCTTCAAATACATAAATGCCTCCAGCTTCTTTTGTTTCTTCATTCTCAGTCCATATTTTCCAGTGGAATCCTTCTTCTTCGTTAATACTATTTGCTAAATCCCAAAATCCTTTTTCCATTTCTTCACCAAAAGGACCTTCAAACGGAAAATCAACTTGTAATAAATATGCCATTTTCAATCACTCCTATTTTTAATATAAAATTCTTGCCATTCTTTTACTGATTATGATCCGAATGATCGTAATGTCTAAATTCGTATTGCTATTATTATTCAAGCACTAATTGGAGAATCCCCCTATTTGTAACATAATCACAAAACGATAGTAACTTGAACGCATAAAGTGAAAGTTTAATAGTTTTCAGTTATGTTTAAAAAATATGATACAAACTTACCCCTAAACTAAGGACAAACAAAACAAGCGCAGGTATTGCTTTCTTAAAAGGATCTCTCGCTAATACAATTAGAGTTAATGCGGCTGCAAGCATCGTACCGCCTAATAACAATCCTGCCCATAAAGCTACTGTTGGAATCCAAATTCCTATCAACATTCCAATCGCTCCTACAATCTCAAAAGCTCCAGTTAAGAAATTAAAAAACGAAGGTAAACCAAATCGTTTGAATTCATCTGCCATTTTCCCCGATATAATTTTCGTTCCTGTCATTAAAAAGAACAGAAACAACACTACTTCTACAATATTGATGAAAATTAAAATAGTAATCACACCTTTCTTATTATTTGATAAAAACTCAGTATTGTTCAGGTAGTAGTCACTACCTTTACCCTATTTCCTGAGATTCCCCGTATGGAAGTCACTTCCATTTACATTACCCTTCTCAATATTAAAGGGCCAAAAATTATATATGCTATAGCATATATAATTTGAAAATTTGACTGGCACTAAGCAAAAAAATGAACCTGAATCAGATATGATACAAAATAAAGTTATCTTCCCATTCGTCCAAACAAAATTACATGCTATAGCACATATAATATCTAAAACAAAGTTTGTTCCTTATGAATAGCATAGCATCAATAAGGAACAAATATTAATAGTGTGTATCATACAATTTGTTTAATAACGATTGTAATACTTTAATTTCTTCCTCGCTCAAATTACTCGTAACGAAATGGTGAGCGTCTTTCACTACAGGCAAGATTGTTTTCTTTAACTCGTCACCTTTTTCAGTTAAAAAAAGGTTATGTGAACGCCTATCTTGGTCATTCAAAGCCTTCCTTACAATCCCTTTTCTCTCCATTGACTGTATCATTCTAACAACAGTAGTTTGATCTTTATCAATAGCTTCCGCCAACTCTTTTTGAGTAGTGCTCCTTTGGCTACAAAGAACACTAATAATCCCCCACTGCTCTGGCGTCACTCCATACGGCTTTAATTTCTTCGTAAAATAATTGGTCATTTTCACATCAGTACGATGAACAAGATAGCCTATTAAATCATGTAAGTTCATATATCACCTCTATAAATTAAGATATAAAAGGATACAGCATACCAGTCAATCATTCACAATGAATGTATTTGTTTCACCACATATATGCTATGGCACATATATTAAAGTAGATTATTTTAATTGTCAAATGATTTACCTATTATTTTGCAAAAACAAAATCGCCTCCTTAGATTATAGAAGGAATGACTAATTTGACGTATTTCTCTGACGATTTCTCCCTTATCGTTTTATGATATTCTAATAACATTTGATAAAATATGGTATCGATAAATAGTCAAACACCTTTAAAGATACCTCGTCCAGTTCTTGCTGTTGCAAGATAAACAGCATATAATCCGTTAACCACCCACATTAGCAACGAAAACATAAAGAAAAGGCATTCCAAATATGAAACACCTTCTTTCGTTTTATAAAACCATCCACTTAAATCTATTTTACAAATATAACATTCAACACGCTGAAATCTTCTATTTAACGTAATCACTCATTTAACTAAAAAACTTAGTTAATTGCACAATGCTCTTCTCACTTTTCTTGCAAAATTTAGTGGATCATCAACGTCTTCGATATTAACGTAAATCAAATTTGGATCATCACATAACCACTCATTGTGTATAGACGAAACAATTATTCCTTGTTTAATAATTGTCGCCACAAATTCAGTGACTTCTTTTTGTAAGAGTGCTACTCGGCCTAGGCATAATGCTCGTCCAGTTTTATTGTCTCGTGATTCGAATGAAAAGGAAGTTGTTACTCTAAAACGTTTTCCCAAGATTGTTGCTCGTATTTCATCCCTGTTTATTGTTGCCACGCATTTCCCACCGGCGAATCCTTCTTGTCCACCTATGATTCTTGCAAACTGTTGACAAATTAATTCATCATTAAACGCCATACCTTTAATCATTCCCCCTTTTACTGTTAGGTTATGAATGAATACATAGGTCTGAAACGGTAATGAATCTAATGTATTATAAAAAAATGATGACAATCTACCGAGAGCTATTAGCTCAATTATTCTTGATCGTATGAATTGTTATCAGAGTTTAAATGGTGCAGAATTTTCATTTTATGTTTAATGGGCATCGGAGACTGAAAGCAAAACTCAGCTATTATATGATAAGACATTTTTAAAAAGCATAAAAAAGACACCCTAAGGCGCTATCCTCCGACTTGAGAATCGTATCTATGTATGGAGAAATTTAGAAAAGACAAATACAAAAGAGAAGATTCTAACTATAATTTATAGAGATCTTATGCCATGAATTACTTACTTATTTCCTTATTTACCAGGAGAAGAATCTCAGTTACATTATTTTCTGAACAGTCTCGTTAAAGCCATCCCAAGAAATCCAATGCCTATTCCTATTAGCCATCCAGTTTGGGCATTACCTAACATAGATCCCACTCCTCCACCAAGAAACATACAGCCAACGAATACTAATCCTCCAATTCCCAATTTGGCCGTTCCATAATTCAATCACATCCTTTCAATAAAACATATGCGATTAGCTCCCTCAACTTTCTTCCATAGGATAGTTCATTATTTTGCTTAGGTTTAGCACTATCAGGGAATTCGAAAATTTCTCTTTTTTATATAGACCATTCATTTGCCACATTTCTGTTTACTTATATTTTTTAAAAGAAGGTTTCCATTCTGTTAAATCCTGATAAACAAACGTTATATTGTTACATATTTCCTCTACAACTTCGTACATACGTTTCATATCACTAGTCGTAAATAATATAGATCCTTTGCGTTGAGTGCTATCTACAATAGGTGGTATGATGTCTCCCTCTTTTAGTAATAGATCAATTAATACGACCTCGGATATGTTACTTAACTCCTTATACTTGATTTCTTTTAAGCAACCTGGTTTTGGAATCAAGCTTAAAGACATAGCATGACATTTTGAAGATACACATCTAAATTCATCTATAGTCTCAGTAGCTAATGCATCATAATAGTATCCAAATTGGGATATGCCGGTTGTTAGTTCCACCATATCCCAGATATTACCACCACCTATTCTAACTTGAGATTCTATAATTATCGGCTTATTTTTTTTGTCTATCTTTACTTCTGTATGAGTAATGCCGTTTTCCATTTGCATGTCGTCCAAAAATAGCATTACTTTTTCCATAATTAATTGTTTTTGAGATTCATCTATAGGTGCTGGCATAATAGTATAGTTTATTATAAACGTACCTTCTTTAAATACTTCAGCTGATATCGCTAGTATAGAATGTTTTTTGTTATAAGAAACGGCTTCGACCGTATAAACTACATCACCTTCAATGTACTCTTCCACTAAAACAGGTAGTTGAATACCATTTTCTTCAAAAAATACCTCTACGTCATCTCCCGTGTCTAGCTTAGATACACCTTTACCACCTGCGCCAATCGGGGGCTTTATTATAATACTATCTTTTTTGTTCAAAAATTCATTAATATCTTTAATGTTATTGCAAACTGTCGAATCTATCGAAAAGTCTTTACCTGCTAGCATTTCACGCATCATGTCTTTATTGCGGGTTATCATATTAGCATTGTAAGAAGGCCCTTTAACATTAAAAATCTTTGCAATTATGCAAGCCGTATCTAATGCTGTTTCGTTGAAAGATACAACCACATCAAATGGTTTCTCTTTGAATAATTCTTCAGCATAGTATATAGACAAGGGTATATTTGTCGTGTCTAATTCTTTTTTATAGAAACATTTTTCTAAGATAGTCCCATCAAAATATATGTGTTTAGCGTACGATCCTATGTACGAAACAATATAGCCACTGTCTAATGCATCTTGTATAGGCTTTGTCCATCCCCCTATAAATAAAATGTGGGGTTTATTTTCTATGTCAGTTCCTTTTAATACCTTATGCATCACAATCATCTCCTCTAAAATGAACTCGTATATTCAATATCATTTCCTTTTGATACGCCACGTCTTAACAACGCCACTAAACACAATGTTGTTCCGAATCCCCCTATGAATAACGTAGTTTGAAGCCCAAATATAGAAACTAAAAATGCACTAGCAAAACTTCCTAATGCCCAAGCCCCCCAATTCAGCGTACGTTGTACAGCATTTACTCGGCCTAGCATGTGACTTGGTGAGGCAAGTTGTCGTATGGTTGCAGCGTAAGGGCCAAATACACCTTCTCCCATACCATGTATGATACTTGCAGCTACTATACCGATAATGGTTCCCATATATCCCATTATCGGTATAAAGGCCAAACCAGTAACTGATACAGTAGCGCTATAAATAAGCATTTTTGTATTATTAATTTGTTGACTTTTTTTCATGAGTATCGTGTTACCTATTAAAAATCCCACCGCTGCTGAGCCTACAACAAACCCTATTTCAAGTTCAGATAGACCCATTACCTTATACAGGAATATTACTAAAATACTATTTAGTATGTATTTAAAAAAACCGTAAACAGCGCCACAGGTTACAATTGGTTCTAATACAGGGTGTTTTTTAAAATATACCAAGCCTTCATATATGTTTTGGTATATGGATTTTATATTTACGTCTTTTAAAGAGCCCTCTGTATGCGGTTTAAACTTGGAAATAAATAATACAAATGCAAAACAAACAAAATACGTTACTGCGTCAATAGTAAAAGAGCCTGTTAATCCAAATAGAGTAATGATGATTCCTGCTAGCATAGGACCAATTACTACAGAAAGAGACTCCGAAAGTGCTAGTTGAGCATTTCCTTTTTTTAAATAGTCTTTATCTGTTACTATTTCAGGTAAGAAAGAAGGAATGGCAATGTTGTAAAACGTGGTGAATATCCCATTTAAAAACATGATAAATACCAGTAAAGGGAACGTTATAATATTTGTTACAGTCAGTATGAATACTGATAAAAACAATACTCCTTGACATAAACTACAAATTAGCAAGACATTTTTCCTATGAAAAATGTCTATTAAAGCACCGGCTACTAACCCGAAAATTAGGTAGGGTACAAATATAATCCCACGAAGCATGGCAGCATTTGCCTCGCTTGTTTGTAGCACCTCTAATGCAAAAAGAGGCAAAGCTACCATTGTAAGCTGGGTACCTAACAAACTTATAGACTGTCCTAGCCAAAGCTTGTGAAAATTAAAACGTTTGCTATCTTTCATAATATCCCCCCACTAAATTCATATTTATAAATTATCAAGTTAACGATATAAATAAGAACAGGAAAAGCCTATCTTTCAACTAATGTCTGTACCACATAAAAATTCGAAGCCTAATATAAAAGCGATTTTAGTTTCAAAATGAAGACTTGATCTTTAAAGCTCTCTTGGCTATTAAAAAGCTCATTTTCCGATTTTATGTCACTTTGAATCACCTCCAGCATCAGTATAACCTTGAAGGCACGCTGTTGTACGCATTTTGGAATGTAACAGCAAGATATCAAAGTTACGATGACAAGTTTTTATGTAATTATACGTAATCAAATCTGCACGATTTGAGAAAAAGAACAATCTGTGAATCTAAGGTATCAAGTTTGAATTCAACTCGTCACAAATATACACTTGGATTGGAACGATACTTTTATAGCGGTGATATATCAAGTTACCCTTTCCTAGGATTCTTCAGAAAGAACAGCGTATTTTTTCATATTAGGTGTTATTTTGTTTTGTTAGTTTAATAGCGATGTAGCACTCCCCTTTCAAAATAGTAAAGTATAAACATGAAAAAACTCCTAACAAATTTTGTTCGGAGTTTTTTCAAATACGCGATATTTATTTAATCTTCATTATTGAGTTCTATTATACCTGTTCTAGCACTAACTTTTAAAATATTTAACAGATTATCAGGTGTCTTGATTTCCACTTCATATTCAAATTTTGATTGTGCTAAGTTGTCATCTTCTAATTCGAATTCTTTTTTCACATTAATAATTTCTCCATTTGTATGAGCTAAAGAAATTTCACGAACTTGTTTCTCTGTGTAGTTTTCATTCTTCTTTGCATAATTGTAACCCATACCATAATATCCACCAACAATAGCAATACCACTTACTAAAATAGCAATTACACTTATCATTATTTTCTTTTTATGTTTTAACATTTTCATCCACTCCTTAATTATTAATCATCTATTCCAAATCTTGCTTCAAGTGCATTTTCTGCTTGCTCTAATTGATCTTCCAGTATATCGTGTTCTTTTTCTTGCGTTTGATATTGCTCAACAGTTATCGTTCCAGCGTGATAATCTGCTTCTAGCTGATTATCAGATAGATCTATCTTGTCATCCAATTGGTCAATTTCTTTTTTGGCTGCTAAGTACGTATTTAAGTTATCTTCTTTTGCTCCAACTGGTTTCGTGTTATTTGCCTTTTCTACAATAGATGAGACTTCGTTTTTGAAATCTTGTATTTGTTTCTTATCATTTGTAGCAGCTTGTGTTTTGTTTGGTTCTTGTTGTAGTTGAGCGACTTCTTTTTGTAATTTATCATTTTCCACTTTCAGTTGTTGTACTTCTGTATTGTTATCAACTTGAGTAGAACAAGCTGTTAAGAATAAACAGGACATTGCTCCAATCAGCATCCATTTTCCCATTCTGTTTTCCTCCCTTTACATATGCACCTTATCCTTGCCTTTATATTACTGAACAAACATTAAAGGAAGATTAATGTACAAAAAATAAAGTGAAGGCTTTTACAGGCAGTTAATCTCTACCTAACTCCCTCGCATTCGCCAAATTTTTAGTGTGAAGTCTTACTGCCCGTTAATGCGGGATAAAATGATATAATTAACTAGTTTCTAATCTTTCTTTAATATTTTTGAATTATAGTGATACATACTAATAAGAAGAAAAGGAGAATGTTAATGCGAGTTCTTATCGTCGAAGATGAACAAGACTTACAAAATATATTGGTGAAACGATTAAATGCAGAACATTATAGTGTCGATGCATGTGGGAATGGAGAAGATGCCCTGGATTATATAAACATGGCTACCTACGATTTGATTGTCCTTGACATTATGATTCCCGGAATAGATGGTTTACGCGTATTACAAAGATTACGCGCGGACAATAATGCAACTCCTGTCTTGCTTCTTACAGCTAAAGATACAATTGATGATCGTGTAACAGGACTCGACTTAGGTGCAGATGATTATTTAGTAAAGCCTTTTGCTTTTGATGAACTGTTAGCAAGAATTCGAGTGTTAATGCGAAGAAAAACAGGAAATACATCTAATGTGTTTGAAATCGCTGACCTAGTGGTAGATTGCAATATGCATAAAGTAACAAGAGGAGACCAAGTTATCACTCTTTCCAGTAAAGAATTTGCTATTTTAGAATATATGATTCGTAATAAAGAAGTTGTGTTGACACGAGATAAAATTGAGCAACATGTGTGGAATTACGATTATGAAGGTGGCTCGAATATTATTGATGTTTACGTCCGCTATCTTCGCAAAAAAATTGATAGCCAGTTTGAAACGAAGTTAATTCATACAGTACGAGGAACTGGTTACGTATTGCGAGTAGAATCATGAAAAGACTATCAATAAAAATGAGAGTAACTCTGTGGTATACGGGGCTAATTGTAATTATTATGGCACTCGTGTTAGCTTTTATTTTAACTTCTTCAGATAAAGTTTTGCTTTTTAATATGAAAGATCAATTGAAGAACACAGTAAAAGAAAGCATGGAAGATATCGAATATAAGCATGGACAATTAAAGATGGACGATGATTTTGAAGCCTTAGAAGATGGAGTAAATATTAGTATTTATAGTAAACAAGGTGAGCTGCTAGCAGGAAATAGTCCAACAAGCTTTAATAAACAGATATCGCTTAAATCTGATGAAATACAAACTATTAAAGACGGTAATAAAGAATGGATAGTATATGATTTTCTCCATAATACAGGCGGCGATCAGCAAGTCTGGGTTCGTGGAATAATGACTATGAACCAATTATCCTCAACGATGAATACGCTTATTGTGGTAACAATCATCTCATTCCCATTACTTATTCTCATTGCGGCAGTCGGGGGATATTTTATTACGCAAAGAGCGTTTCGACCTGTGCAACAAATGAGTGATTCAGCTAGTAAAATTGGTGATGGTAAAGACCTTTCGAAGAGAATTAATTTACAAGGTTCACCGAAAGACGAAATGTATCATTTAGCACAAACCTTTGACAAAATGTTTGAGCGATTGGAGACATCATTTGAAAGTGAAAAACAATTTACATCTGACGCATCTCATGAATTAAGAACACCAACATCTGTTATTATTTCACAATGCGAATACGCTTTATCGCAGAGGAATAACCCGAAAGAAATGGAAGAATCGTTAGAAGTAATTTTAAAACAATCACGTAAAATGTCCGCTCTAATCTCACAACTCTTATTATTAGCAAGAGCTGACCAAGGAAATCATAATACTTTCCAATTTGAATGTATCAATATGAGTGAATTAACGGAAATCGTTGTAGAAGAACTTTCATTAATGGTTCAAGAAAATTCGATTGAAATAACAACTAATATAGAGGAAGACCTGTTTATTAAAGCAGATCAAACATTGATGATGCGTTTATTAATGAATTTACTAACGAATGCGATTGCTTATAGTAAAGCGAGCGGAACTGTGAATATGCAACTATTCCGTGATGAAACCAACATAATAGGTAAAGTCTCCGATAATGGCATCGGCATCAGCGAGCAACATATTACTAAAATATGGGACCGCTTCTATCGAGTTGACGCAGCACGCACGTCTTCAAACAACGGAAACACAGGTTTAGGATTGTCTATGGTAAAATGGATTGTCGAACTACACGGAGGAGAAATTGCAGTTGAAAGTGAATTAGGAGAAGGCAGTACTTTTACATTTAAACTACCAATTGAAAAAAGAGCATAATTTATGCGCGTCTGTCGCTTCAAAATAAAGATTGATATTCAAAGGCTCTCTACAATCCTTATGTAAAAATAACTGACGCATTTTAAACATCATCGATTTTATCATTTTGGACAAACTATTCTGTTAAATTGATATACATGCGAAAAAACTATCAAAATAAAACCCCAGAAATCCAATGGTCTCTGGGGCTTCATTATATATTTAGCTCTTTTTGCTTTTTGTTTTGTTTATGTCTATAGAGCAATTTACGACTTATTAGAGAAATCACTAATAAGGTCAGAATTAATAAGATAAGTTGCATAAATGATAAATCAAAATATTTAGCACCTGTAACGATTAAAAGTGTAGAAATCGTGCCTTTTACAACGAAAAAAATAATAACCCATAACCCGCCTTTTTTCCAGTTCATTTTATATTACCCTTTCCTACGTTTAAATTCTTAAAATATTTAATGATAGTTCGTAAATATGACAACTTAATAGAAATCTATTATATTAACAAAAAATTCATGTCTAATTAAATGCGACGATTCTATATTAAGTGAAAATGATATTCATTGTCAATTTTATTGATTATTTGAATACTTATTCTTAATCTCTTTCTACTTTGTTTCTTATTAACAATACACTTTTGTATTCAAACAAAAACACCTCCATTACATTTGCACACTTAGTATGCGAATGCAAGAGGTGTTTTTTCATATACCATCAGGTAAGATTTCCAGTTTTGTTTATTTCTTGATACGTAGCTATTTTTTAGTACACGATAACTGGATCATACGTGTTCAAACTATCATAGACAGTTTTTGCAACATTAGGAAGAAGGTTCACACACCCACCTGATCCTCCTGTTAAATAAGCGTTATTTCCCCAGTCTTTTCGCCAGCCGGCATCGTGGAATCCTTGACCACTATTTGTGAATGGAACCCAGTAATCTACTTTAACCGCATAATCAGCTTTCCCTACTGCGCTACCTCTTAGCGTGTATGGTGTTCGTTTATATAGAACGTACCACACACCTGGTGATGTATCTTCACCAGTACTATGTTTACCAGTTACTACATTTGTTGTAACAACTAATTTTCCATCTTTGTAAATCCAAATTTGTTGCTCTGCAATTGAAACTTCCGCATACGTGTCTCCGATGCCATTATTCGCTGTTGTTTTATAACCGATACCTTCCTTCTCCCAACCATTTCCGTGAATATTAGAAGCAGAAAGCGATTTTTCGCCTTTCTCAAAGGCTTGTTGAACTTGTTTAGTTTCTTTTTCAACATCTAGTGCCCAGCCGTAGCCTTGCCCTTTTACTGATATGACTGAACCAGAATGCGTTTTAAATGAGAAATCTTTATTTAATGTTGATTTGGCATTATTAATTTCAGTAATTTTTTTCTTAATGTCGCTCGCGTCAATTGTAACTTTCATATCCTTTGACATAGAAGCATTTTGAATTAAATCTTTCGCTTTTAAAGTATAAACTTCATTCTGCACTTTATACTCAACAGACTGCCCAAGAAGATTCTGTAGTGCTTTCTCCTCTTTTTTGACAATCGGATCGTCTTCTTTAATAGGTTTTATGTATGCAGACTTCAGATGAATTTCGCTTTTATATTTTTGCTTATCGTAATCTTTCAGTAGACTAGTAACGTCATACTGTTTTCCTTCAACACTTTTCGAAATAACAATTTTTCCTTGTTCTAGCTTCGCCATAGCATCTTGAGGCGCTTTTAATTTTTCATTCATAGAGATGAGCGTTTCTTCTACAAGTTTTTTCATCGTTTCACTACGATACTGATCTGCCTTCTCTGGTAGTAATGAATAATTTTCTCCCTTTGAGGAAGGGAAAAATGTCCACTGACTTTTTAATAGTTTCTTAACTTGAGGCAAATCTTTTTCCGTAAGTTCCGTTTTTGTATCTTTTTCATCTAAAATTTGTTGTTGATCAACATAGACTTTGTTTGCTAGTCCAGATGTCTTTAATTTCTGTATTGCCTGATCAGCGCTCAGACCACCAACTTTTGTGTCATTAATTGTAACATTCGAATTGAAGTGAGTTGCCTGATAATAACTCATTCCCCCAATAAGAAGTGCAATTACACCAATACCCGCTGCGATAAACTTCCAATTTGTATAACGTTTTTTTGATCTTACTCGTTTTTGATCAATTTCTTCAACTGATTCATTTGTTGTATTGTTGTTCATCAATCTTTCCCCCGTATGCATTAACGTCAAACGATTTTCAACTAAAATCATAGACTAGTGTACCTTATTTTTCCTAAAATTTCATTATTTCCGACCACATTTTATCGCAATTTAATGATTTAATTTAGATTTTTTAATAGTACGATGCATTGAACAGTCACTTACAAGTAATAAATCATTCAAAAGTGTTGCTTCCTTATATCTATCAATCTAACAGAATAAGTTGCTCCCAAAACGCTGCAAACGAACTAAATTCTCATGAATAACAGTTTGTATTCATATTTGGATACTTCAACATATTTAATTGATAAACATGAAAATTCCTCTTTAAGAAAAATATAAAAAATCAGACAGTATACTTGAATTGCTCTCCGCAAGAGAATATACTAATAAAGCAGGCTATGACGTTCCTTCCTTCTAACTTCTTTGGCGAAATAGGGATGTTACTTTCCTGCTAAACACATAGGCTATGACAATTCTTCCTTCTTTGTAGAAATTTCAAATTGTTTTAGAGTTGTCAATTTCCTATGAAAATAATTAGACTATAAAACCTCTTTCTTCTTTGGGTTTGAATAAACTTTAGTTTATCAACCATTGATGTAGAGGTTTTCTTTTCTTAATTAACAAATTACCACTTAACAACTAAATGTTATACCCCTAATTTTTCACTAAAAAATAGCTTTATACCCTCAGTGCATTTCTCTACAATTAGTGTGTTTATGCATGTAAAAATAAAAATCTACCACTGAAAGGAGGACAGTCAGACTATTCCCCTCTTTTATAAGGAGTGAATAGCTGGCGTTCTCATGAAAAATTCTATTTACATAAGAAGAAGTTTAAAAGTAATTATAAAAAGAGAAGAAAATAAACTACCGAACATGTATTTAGCCACTGCTTTAAAAAACTTGGAAAGTTTAGGATTTACTTTTTCTGAGCCTTTAATAGAAGAGTTGCAAACACTTTCGGTTGATACATTCACATCGTTTTACAAAGAGTTGGTAAAACATTTAAAAGAAATGGTTGGTGCACATATTCAGTTTACTCCTATGTATCCAAACTTTCCGCAACAAATGATGGATTTAAGTGACGCTGATTTATACATCAATGCCGTTATTCATTATGTGACGTTGCGCCTACCTGTATCAAAAGTAGAAGAACGACTTCCTCTTTTAGATAGCGTTGATTTGAAAGTTATTGACTTAGGAAGTGAAGAAGATTTCAATCAAATGATTTCTCAATTGATTCGTGCAAACAGCTCTATTTCCTCAACTGATAAGACAGATGTAGAATGGGCTATTACACACACTGAAGATGTTTCCTGTTTTCTACCTAATGTAATTCCTCATAAGGAAAATATGTCTTTTATAATTGGGGTTTTATTAATAAACAGAAAAATATCAGCCGATGCTGCTGCAAAGTATTTTAAAACGGCAACTGATGTTCTTCGCCTTGCAGTTGCTTTATCTGAAGGCGATGTGAGTTTAGCATCCTCCGGTCGATTCAAGAAGTTTAACCGAGCAGAAAGACGCTTCCTTTTAGGATTGTTAGAGCAATGCGGAAACATTACAGAAGATATGCTTCGATACAAAAAACGTTGGATTCGTTTAGGTGAAATTCTTCATCCAGCAGAATATCATACTCGTTTCCCAAAAACCCACCGAGCGTTTGAGATTCTTCGCAACAACATTAAAGTTGAAACATTTAATGGAAAAATAGAAGCAGCTTTGTTGAATCGTGATATCATGACAGCAAAAAACCTTTTAAAAACTCGCCCTGGGGAATTTGCCAGACGCTTGGATCATTTAATCCGTTTATGTAGTAATAAGTCAACAGATATTTTCAATATTCTCGAAGAGTTTCTAAGTATAATCGGAAACGTTTCTACTCCTGTATTACTTCAACTCACGGCTCATTTTAAGCATCGAAATGATAAAAATGAATTTCGTACATTTTTTCCAAAGGGAAATGTAGCAAAAGCTATAGGTATTGAAAATACACTTCCATTTATCTCAGAGGATATTTGTTTAATGATTGTAAAAATGTGTGAAGATACTTTAAAAAATCGCTTCGCAGAACTTCCAAGTCTCGGAAAAGTATTTTTGGATGAACAGTTAAAAAATCACTTAGTTCCCTTCTCTCAACGTTCAGCCAGCAAAGCGCTTCGCACATTATCTCGAGGAAGTAAAGTAGATTTGCCAGAAGGAGATACGATTCGTTTTTTCCTATGGTGGAAAGAAGGCTATGTGAATGGACAACATACAGGACGTGTTGACATTGATTTGTCTGCTGCAATGTACGACGAAGATTGGCAATACAAAGAACATGTATCCTTCACGAACTTACGTTCAAAAAATTTCAAAGCCTACCATAGCGGAGATATTACTTCTGCACCAAAGGGAGCATCTGAATTCATTGATTTCGATATTCCGTCTGTGCTGAAATATGGTGGACGCTATGTAGTTATGACTTTGCTTTCTTACACAGACCAACCATATAAAGATTTACCAGAATGCTTTACTGGTTGGATGGTTCGTCAATATCCTGGTTCAGGTGAAATATTTGAACCTTCTACTGTTCAAGATAAAGTGGATATTACTGCCGACACCCAAATCTCTATTCCAGTTATTTTAGACTTAAAGGAACGAAAATTGATTTGGACAGATTTGTCTCTTACAAGAGATCTAACTTATGATAATACCATCGAAGCTAATCAAAAAGGTATGATACTAGTTGGAAAGGCTTTAACTAATTTAGTTAAACCGAATTTATATGACTTGTTCCGATTACATATTGAAGCTAGAGGTGAACTCGTTCAAGACATCGAAGAAGCAGAAACTATTTTCTCTTTGAATAAAGGGATTACTCCTTTCGATATCGAAAAAATAATATCTGATTTTATAGCTGACTCAAAAGGCTAACTACATTACAAACATTGATAATGTGTGGAAAATATCGATGTATAATGTCTATGTGAAACAGGACCTGATAGATGTATATCAGGTCCTGTTTTTTATTTAGTAGATACTAAATAATCTGGTTAATCACTATTCATCTAAATACACTATACTAATAAAGTGAAATTTATTCGAAAGAAGTTCATTAGTTAATATGTATCTAATTAAGAAACATTCATATACCAGCCCAAACATCTTTTCCATATCGCCCTTCATCTTGCACACGATCCAACCAATTTCTTGCTTCTTGTTCACTGACTTCATGAATTTCTTGATATGCTTGACAAAGGGTATCTTCTACATCCGGAGCCATTTTACTTCCATCACCACATATATAAAGATGAGCTCCAGTATCTAATAACGAAATTAAATTGATTCTATCTTGTTTTATTAAATGCTGTACATATGTTTTTGGATGTCCCTCTAGACGAGAAAAAGCTGTGTGTAAAGAGATTAATCCATCTCTTTCATCATTTTCTAGTTCTGTACGATAGAGATAATCTTTTTCAGGATGACGACAACCAAAATATAGATGCGCTTGTCCTAAGTTCATACCTTGTTGCTTTTGAACACGACGCGCTTGCAAGAATCCACGGAATGGTGCAATTCCAGTACCTGGCCCAACCATAATAATTGGTGTTTCTGGATCTTTAGGTAATTCAAAGTTTGATTGTGGCGTTCGAATGAAACAGATAATCTCATCTTTATTATGACGCTGAGCTAAGTAATTAGAAGCGACTCCTTCATATGTCCCTTCCCCACTCCATGCAGGCGCATTAACAACACCGACCGTAATGCTCAGACGATTGTGTGCAACGAGTGGAGAGCTTGAAATAGAATAGTAACGCGGTTTGAGCGCAGGAAGAAGTTCTAAAAAGCGTTCAAATCGGATTTCACAAGCCTCATACTTTTCAAGAAGGTCCAACATTGAAATCCGTTTCTTTAGTATTTGTTCATGGTAAACTCCTTCTTCTAATAATGCTTCCAATTCTTTTTTATGAGGAGGACATGCTGTGAATGTTACCATTTCTCGTATTTGTGCTCGAGTGGCAGCTTCTTGAACTTCAACACTATAACTAAGAAGGTCCAATAAACTAACAGGACTGTCTAAAGGTATGTGATTTATACTTCGTCCACTTGCACTCAGTATAACTTGATCCTTCCCATTTAACCCAAAACGTTTTAAAATTCGGTTGATATTTTTCTCGCTATTAACTGGCAACACTCCAAGGTGGTCTCCTTCTTTATATGTAGCGCCTTCTGGCAAAGATACCTCGATATGTCGTGTACTTCTATCACTGCTGGGTGATTGGAGTTCACGATTTTCTAGTATAGATGCATAAACTGCTTCATATGTTCGTGCAAGAGGAGATCCTCCAAGACGACTGACAAATTGTAGACTCAAAGTACTGCGCTCTTTTTCCATATTTTTGTTGAGTTCCAATCCAAATGCCTTCATCGCATCAGACCACATACTTTGTTTCCATTGCTCAAGCTGTTCCTCGAAATCACCACTTGCATCTGCTTCTCCGCGTTTAGAAAATCTTGTTGCTCCTTTTTGAGCCATCTGCTCATCAATGTATCTTGGAATCCGTTGATAGGTACTAGCCCAATTATGATCTCCACAACCAAAAACTGCGTATTGAACACCTTTTAGCTCATCTGGTTTTAGTTCCTCCAACCATTGCACAAACTGCCCTGCATTACTTGGCGGTTTTCCATTATAAGAAGAAGTCACAATAAGTACCGCTCCTTCTTTTGGCAAACTTCCAATTCGATCGTTAAGAGCTACCACTTCCGTTTGAACCCCTTCTAAACTAGCTGTATCTGCTAATTCTCTTGCAATACCTTCTGCCACACCTGTATCCGAGCCGTACAGAACAAGAAGTGAAAGATTATCGGCCCCAATAATAGAAGGTGTCTTCTGAACGTGCTGCTTAATTTCATCGTTTTTCAGCTTGTCCTCTGTAGGTGCAAGAACAGTAGGATGACTAATAGTTTGTTTTCGGGGTAGAATCCTAATCTTAAAATCACCGGGCTTTAGCGTTAATGTTTGTTTTACATCCAGCTGATAGTTTTGATAATCGATTAATTCAAAATGTTGAAGAAGCATTCCCATTACAAGAGTGGCTTCATGAAGTGCAAATTGCATACCGATACATGCTCTCTGGCCATTTCCAAATGGCTTATAAGCATGATGAGGAACCTTATCTAGCTCTTCAAATCGTTCAGGTTGGAATTCTTCCACATTGTCTCCCCATGCATCTTTATCCCTATGCAGCTGTGGAATAAGAACAGAAATACGATCTTCTCCTTTCTTAATTGGGTATTTCCCACCAATCACTGTATCTTCTTTTGCATAGAGACTGAATGCTGGAGCGGTAGGCCATAGACGTAGCGATTCATTTAAAATCATCCGTATATACTTCAGTTTCATAACTTGTTGATATGTTGGAGTAGGATCTGTCAAAACACGGTCTACTTCTTCATAGGCTTTTTTCAATTTATCCGGATTCTTTAATAAAAAGTAAATTGCAAAAGATAACAATCCACTTGTTGTCTCATGACCAGCTATTAAAAAGGTAATAATTTGGAAACGAATGTTTTCATCATCTAATTTTTCACCAGTTTCCGGATCCTGCACATTTAACATACGGGAAAGTAAATCATTTTCTTCCTGATCTCCACTACTTTTACGTTCAGCAATAATATTATCTACTAAAGAAAACATAGATTGGATATCATGCTGAAATTGACGTTTCGTTCTCCACATGAGTTTGTCTTCTATATCCAGCCGCTGCAATTGGTGCATTGCCTCATCTAGAGCACGGGTCATACTAGTGATAAAAGGATGAGGGGTCTCACGATAAAAGCTATTAAATCGGTAATTAAAACCACATAGACCAATTGTATCTAACGTAAGGCGAGTCATATCCTCCGGAACATCTACGTTTTCATTCGGATTAAGCCGTGCCCATTTTTGAACGAGTTGTACAGCAAGATCGACCATCATGGCATGGTAATCTTTCATTGCCCGTTGGCTAAATGTAGGCATCAAAATATTATGAGCTTTTTTCCAGTTAGGCTCGTGAGTCTCGCTAGTAAATAATCCGTCTCCAGCAAAGGCACGAACTTTTGCTAAAGCACCCTCTATACTTTTATCGAACCGTGTTTCGTCACAGACTTCTGCTACCAATTCATGTCCAGAAACGACAATGATGGTATCACTTAAAGTTTGAATTTGAAAAATGGGACCATACTCTTCCGCTATCTTGATAAAGGATAGGGTCGGTTTATCTTTATCGATTAATGGGAGATTACCCAGCGGTCCATATGTTTTCGGCTGAGGAATATCAGATACTTTTTTTTCCATTTAAAACACCCTTTCAAAAAAGCATGAAATAAAGATATGTAATTGATTACCTTATTTTATCTTTTCCCTAACTATTCATGATTATGATATTGCGTATAAGCTTGGCAATTAGATTTATAACTTGTAGAAAAATACTAAATTAAAATGAAGCGAATAAATATAGTTGGAGCCTTTTAATGTTGGTATTAAAAGATAATCTAAACTTGTAATGTTTATAAGAAATTGCAAACGGATCTCATCTCTTGTATTTGTTCATAAAAATGATTATTTTGATTCATTTTCTTCTAAAACACCCCAAAATAGAGAAGTTGACGAGCTTAAGATTGTAGTATTCGAAAAATCAGTAGTTTAGTTAAACCAATACGATAAGCAAGTATACCGTGCTACTAATGAAAGAGGACCTGATATGAACATCAGGTCCTCTTTCACTATATAATTATGTCACTGCTTCTTTCAGTTCTTTTCCAGCTTTAAATACCGGCGCCTTAGCAGTAAAAATTTGCATTTCTTTATAGTCTATCTAATCAGCAAACAACTTGTAGGAATCATTATCTAGCGTTTTATTCTTCTCTACCGATTTAACTTCTCGACGGCTTCCGCACTTGTATCTACACGTTTAACGAAAAAAACTAATAGTAGTGCAACAACATTCATGCCAAGCGCTACATAGAATGAATATTGAATTCCGGATAATAAAGCCTTCTGCGTTAACATTGCCTTCGTAGCTTCTGTGAAGTTTGCTGGATCTACATTAGCCATTAAACTTTCAGCTTTTGTTTTTGTTACAGAATTCATAATCGTAACAAGAATAGCAGTACCAATCGAACCGGACACTTGTTGAGCTGTATTATTAACAGCTGTACCGTGCGGATTTAAGCGAGTTGGCAATTGATTAAGACCATTTGTCATA
Source organism: Bacillus cereus group sp. Bce019 (assembly GCF_051781745.1). Taxonomy (NCBI): domain Bacteria; kingdom Bacillati; phylum Bacillota; class Bacilli; order Caryophanales; family Bacillaceae; genus Bacillus; species Bacillus cereus group sp. Bce019. Next base: position 123,108 of record NZ_JBPWJX010000011.1, on the reverse strand, counting down.
AGTGGCATCATCACCATCGCCATCCCAAACATCCGCAGTGTATAAATAAGAATAATATGTGTATGACTAGAGTCAATTTGCAGACTTGCCAACATATAAGTTGAAACAGCTGTAATGGAAAGCCCTACTATGCCAAGAATCCGAGGACCATATTTATCAAATAGTTTACCTGTAATTGGTGACATAATCCCCATTATTACCGCACCTGGAAGCATCATCAACCCAGAGCTCAGCGGCGAAATACCACGGACGTTTTGTACATAAGCTGGTGTTAAAATCATACCCGAAAACATGGCCACCGCGTTGACAATTGCAATTACAGACGCAAGTGCAAACATTGGGTACTTGTAAACACGTAAATCCAATAACGGCTCATCCATTTTTAATTGACGGATAATGAAAGCAATTAAGGCAATAGCGCCTATGATTAAGGCTGTTAAGACAACTTTATTCGTCCAGCCATCGGAGCTTGCAGTACTGAATCCATATAACAAACCGCCAAAACCGACAGAAGATAATAGTAATGAGAGATAATCAAGTTTTGCATTTTTGTTTTGTTTCATGACATTCTCAGATTTCCAAATCCCTAACAGTAAGCTAATGATTGCTAAAGGTAAAATCATTTCAAAAAGCAAACGCCAGTCATAATACTCTACAATATAACCTGATAGTGTCGGCCCAATTGCTGGAGCTGTAATCATAACTAGTCCAAAAATCCCCATTGCTGTTCCCCTTTTTTCTCTCGGAAAGCTTACTAGCATAATATTCATTAACAAAGGTCCCATAACTGAAGAGCCTGCCGCTTGAACCATCCGACCAGTAAGTAATAAACCAAAATTCGGCGCTACAGCCGCTAAGGCAGTACCAAGAATAAAAATCACCATAGATGTAATAAATAGGCTCCTATTTGAAAAACGCGTTATTAAAAATGCTGATGCCGGAATTAATATACCACTTACAAGCATATACCCTGTAGAAAGCCACTGGATCGTTGAATAATCTTGAATGTTTAAATCTTTCATTATTGATGGCAAGGCTACATTTAAAAGGGAGTTATTTAGAAATGAAACAAATGCCCCAATAAAAAGGATTACAAGCATTACATATGGTGGTTTTCTTTTATGTAATGTTTCACTCATATATTTAATTGCCCCTTCATTATAAATTTCATTGATTCGTTTAAATCGTTTACATATTTGCACAAGAAAACATTACCCTTGCAGTATTTTGCCAAACTCTTCGAATGGATATTCTCTTTTTAGCAATTCCACTTGCCCAACATAACATTTTAAAATCTTTTTCTTGATGAAACCTTTATAAAAACGTTTGTTAACGGAATTTAAATTAGGCTGAAATACACAAAATAAGCAACTGAAAATCCCCTTCTAAAATAAAGTGAAACTTTAAATCAATGGGAATTTTACAGGCAGCGAGAAAAATCAAAAAGACCACGCACCCATTCCTTTAAATACAGGCTTGTAGATCTAGTTATGTAACCATCCATAAAAAGGAATATTACATAGGCTAAGTCTAACATTACATTTTTAAAGTGAGGAGAATAAGCGTATGGACCAATATTGGTATTTGAATTCAAAGGGAAACGGGGAACAATATACTAACCAAATTTCATTATATTCACAGCCCGAAATAACTAAATCTGAGGTAATGAATGATTTGAAGATTCCTGAGAATTGGAGTTATCGAGTCTATCCAGTTAGTTGGGATTCATCAGCCAATTATACGGGATTCAATCCCCAACCCCCTCCCTTCTCTTGGGGGCAGCAGCCAATCAATTATGCAGGGATAATACCACAAGGTCACCCTACTAATTGGACTCCATTACCAAGTCATGCAGGTTTTAATTTTCAAAAACCTCCCTTCCCCTGGGCCCAACCATTCAATCATACAGGGATGTTCGCACAAGGTCATCTTGCCGCTTTACTATCGCCGCCAGCCAAGCCTTTTCATTTCAATACCAATAACTCGGGTGTTTTTGGAAACCCTCCAGGATGGGGTAGTCCGTGGGCCCCAATGGGATGGGGAAATAACGGAGGTAACGGTCAGCTAGGAATGCTTGGAAACTTACTTACAGCAGGAAAAGGCACCATGAGTGGAATAGGAATGATCAGTAGTTTAATCGGGATGGGGAAGTTCTTCTTTTAGTTAATTAGAACAGGAGAATGTGGCTGTAGCTTTAATCAGCCACATTTAAGGACAGTAATCTCCCACCTAACTTCCTAGCATAGCATTCGCGGAAATTTTAGGTGGATATGTATTGTTACAAGTTACTGTTTTACTTTGAGTGCTCCTTTACTTTCTTATCAAGTGCCTTACTATAAGCATCTTTGTTTTCCTGTGATAACTCATAAACTGCTTTTTTCCAATGCTCTCCGTCTACACCTGATAAAAATTCAGTACCTTTCATTGCAGCTTCTTGAATCTTCTGTTTATCTTCTTTACCAGCATCCTTAATTAACTTCGTTGCTTTTCTTGCCTCTGTTACCCCTTCTTGTATGGATTTGTGAATGTCTTTGTATGTATCAGGTACTTTTATGTGTTCCATATTATCTAAAATTTTATCTATCTCGTTTGATGTTTTTAAAACAGCTTTTGCTTTTGCTTTTTCTTTATCCTTTAAGGATTCTCCTAAGTTTAGTAATAGTTCATCCTTCTTAAATTGGAACTCTACCACTTGCTCACATATGTAGTACGGATACTGTTGTTCGGAAAGTATTGTTATTGCTTTACTAGTTTGCTCAGTCTTATGAGTAGAATCTTTATCTCCTACCTCGCATCCGACTAACAGCATAAATGGAACTGCTAACGTTACTAGTTTCTTTGCTCTCATTATGTATTCTCCTTGTGGAAAGTATTGTAAGTAATTAACATATCAAACTATAACATACATTACATTATGGTTCACTTCCATTACGCTTTTAAAATGTAAAATAAGAATACACCCCATAAGCCACAAATAAGATTAATAGAATAGAAATGCCGAGTACCGTATATATAATCCATTTTAAATTTGAATTCATATCATCCTCCTACCTCTCAATAATTCCAGTATATAACAAAAAAGCATTGGTTACCCAATGCTTTTTACACTTACGCAAATAGAGACGTATTCGCATATAAAGCTGGTGAACCACCTGAATGTACGAATAAAATATTGTCTTCCTTATTAAATTTACCTTTTCTAATTAAGTCGATTAATCCCGCTACCGCCTTACCTGTATACACTGGATCAAGTAAAATACCTTCTGTTTTCGCAAGTAACTGAACTGCCTCTACCATTTCTGGCGTTGGTAACGCATAGCCTGGCCCTACATATTCATCAAAGCACGTAACAGCGTCGCCCGGGATAAAGTTTGGAATACCAACGTGTGCTGAAGTTTCATCTACAAGTTTTGCTACTTTCTCTTCTTGCTCAGCTTTTCCTCTACTTACATTAATTCCAATTACAGGAATATGACTTTGCGTTCCAGAAAAACCAGTAATTAAACCAGCATGCATACCGCCGCTACCACTTACACAAACAACTGAACTGAAATCAATTCCTTGCTCAAATGATTGCGCCATAATTTCTTGGGCACAAGCAACGTATCCCATTGCGCCCGTAGGGTTTGATCCACCAACTGGAATTACATATGGTGTACTACCTTTTTCACTTACTTCTTTTGCTACTTTATGCATTTCTTCCATCAGGTCTGCTCCGTTCGGTACAACAATGACATTCTCAGCACCTAATAAGTGATATAAGAAATAGTTTCCGTTAAAGTCTCTCTTCTCTTCTGGCTCAAGCCCTTCCTCTAATACAAGAATACATTTCATTTTTTCTTTTACCGCAGCTGCCAGTGTCAGGCGGCAATGATTTGACTGAATACCACCAGCTGTAATTAACGTATCTGCACCCTTTTCCTGTGCATCTGCAACTAGAAATTCTAATTTTCTCGTCTTATTGCCACCGGCTGTTAAACCAAGTAAATCATCTCGTTTAAAATAAATAGTCGGACCACCAAGTGCTTCAGAAAAATTGTTTAACTTTTCAATTGGTGTATATGATTCTGTATATTTTTTTCTCGGGAATTTAGCTAAATTCATTGTAACGCTCCTTTTGTACTTCTTTCACAATATATGTAACGTTACTATTATTACACGTAAAAATGGTGAAGTCATCTTTCTGGGTTAAAAATGTATTAGAATTTCATTTTGATAAGTAAAACCGTATTAATGATTTTAACTCAATTACGGTACATGAAATTTATATCAACGATTTTTTAAATATATCGTTCATTACTTACAATATATCAACGATTTTTCAAATATATCGATCGTAACTTGCAGTATATCAACGATTTTCTTAATATATCGATCTATCGACAAAAAACGACAGACAGGCAACCCCTTTCTCATCAACAAAAAAAAGAGCCCACACATTCAAATGCAGACTCCCTCCAATCACTTATTTACCGAAAAACGAAGTAACTGCGTTAATCCCGGCTCTAAATTCATTTCACCTTTATGGCGTACGTATACGACTTTATCTCCATCAAATTTCGGAGGATTTGCTTTACTATACGTATGCCACTCATTCGTTCCTTCTATAGTGTACTCCATATATTCAGTTGCACCGACAATTATATTTTTACTATCATCTGCCGTTACATTTGGTGCCATCTGCGCAATTTTTGAATCACTAATTAATAACTTCTTTATATCCTTATCACGTTTGTAATCGTAAGCTGTCACAATTACATCGTTACCATATGCTTTCACTTGTAACCCTTGTTTAAATGAATAGCCATCTGGAGCAGTTTTCTCTCCTCCATTTGGTCCTGCTGACATCCAGCCTGTTTCAATCCCGCCCGTATTTACAACAGTGAAACCTTTTTCATCTCCGCCTTTAATTTTCTTTTTACCAGCCCAGTCCGGTAAGTTTAAATCCCAATGCGTATGACTCGTAAAGAAAACAACTTGCGGATAGTCTTTTAATATATCGTACAATTTATCCACGTTTAAATAATCTTGTAAATATGGTGATTGTCTTGATCCAGATACTGTATCAGGTAAAACGTGATGAGAGAAAATAAAGATTGGCTTATTTTTATCTTTTTGACTGTACTCTTCTAAATTTTGTTTTAACCAACCTAATTGCTCATCACTCATATATACTTCGTCCCACATTTTTGAATCGTGGTATTTCATATATTTTTCCGTTCCTAAAAATAAAAGTGGATACCCATCTAATTCTTTTTTATGATATACCTTTTCTTGTCCACTAAATTTCAGATAGCGGTTAAATAAAGTTTCCTCATTTACACCATTTGGCCATGTACTTTGAGAGAGTTTTCCATCTGCTGTCCATTTACCAGCATAAAACTCATGATTCCCAACAGTAGACCATACATTTTCTGGATGCTTATTTTTATTTAACACACGCTTTACATCATCATATTGTGACTGTTGTCCAGTCGGCGTTATATCCCCATTCATAATAAGCGCTCTAGAAAGTGGCGTCACTTTGTTCATATCTTTTAGCACATGATCAAAATCCCCTAAATCACCTTGAATATCACTAATAACATTAAAAGTTGTAGCTGATTTTCGGGCTTGCTCTTTCCCTTCCGCATGCACTGAAAACGTCGGTAATAATGCCGCCATAACTGCTAACGAAGCAACTGTCTTTTTCATACAAATTCTCCCCCTAATAATAGAATGTACAAACTGACATGTTCTGCTTTCTCTTAGGTGCTTGTCCAATTCACATTATAAGGAGGGATTGTAAAGATAGATGGAGTTAAAAGTTAAGTGTTTTTTAAGAGATTTTGTCGTTTTTTGCACTCCACAATTCGCGATTCACGCCAATCTAACTTTCTAGTCTTTTACATTACATACATGTAAATTTTGATGTTAAATCTTTTCGTTTCATACGTTGTTTTTATTACTTTTAATTTTCGGGAAAAATCCACTAATTAATAATGTTATAATCCATACCATTATTAGAATGAAATTTATTTTATTACCGGAATTCAAGCTAAACACTCTCCACAAATCGGCAGCACAAAAAACGAGAACAGCAGTAATAATAAGTAAAAATGTCCTAACTACTAATCCGATGTAAGATTTCTTCTCTTGCTTAAAAATGAACGTTCTTCTACCTTTGTACAAACTAATCACAAACAGTAGCAAATATATACTAAATGTGGCGCCAATAACAATTGATGTAATGAAGTTAGTTTTTCTCTGCTCAGCTAGAGCGAAGTAACTTTCAGGTAATTTTCCAGTTTCATATTCAATCCATGCGTGGTAAATATCCTGTCGTAAGTCTATACCACCTTCACCATTTGTAAGGATTACCAATCCATCCTTTGTATTAGGAATGAAACCATAAAAAGAATGCCAGCCACGATTGTCACCAGAATGATAAAGTAATTTCCATTGATTAGATAGTTTTTTTTCAAATATACCTAAACCATTCTCCCCTAATATCGGCTTTTGCATTTCCTCAACACGTTCACTTTTGATGACACCATTCCCTTTATTATTTGCATCCATGCTTGCAAGTATCAATGCCATCATATCGGTAACATTTGTCTTAAGACCTGCAGCAGCCTGTTCGGTAAATTGGTAACTAGGGAGCTCCTCTCCAAAATAACCATAAGCTTTTGAAAGGTTATGGTTTTCAGGACGTTGTAAAAATGAACTAGATTTCATTCCTAAAGGTTTCATAATTTGTTCTTCCATATAACGATCAAACGGTATTCCGGTAACTTCTTCAATTACAAGTTGTAAAATTGTATATCCGCCACCAGAGTAAATTGTTTCTGAACCTGGTTTATTGGTAACTTCCACTGGTTCATTAAGCCATCCTTTTCCAGACAGAGACTCCTCAATAGAGTCAAGATGTTTCCCTGGTGCAACCCCGAGATATCCTTTATGTGGAGACAGCCCTGCTGTATGACTTAACAATCTTCTTATCGTAACTTCATTATTATTAAACTCTGAATTAGATAATTTCCATTTGGTCAGATATTTTCCAACGGGATCATCTAGTAATAAACGCCCTTCATCTACAAGGTGCAAGATTCCCCACGCTGTAAGACTTTTAGATATGGAACCAGCCTGAAACAAAGTATCATCACTCACCGCTTTTTTTGTCTTTTTATCTACATAACCGTAGTTAAGTGTATAAGCAATACGTCCCTCATGCACAATTCCTATTGCAACCCCGGGTACCTCATAATCCTCCTGCCATTTTGGTACCTGTTCATCCAGCTTTTTTTTGAAATCCTCTATACTCCTATCAGTCAGCGTGCCCGATTCTGCCCTCACCACATTTGTAAACCATGCTTCATTCGTAATAAATATGCAAATAATTAAACATAAAATACTTTTGCATATTATCGATGCTTTTTGTCTATTCTTCATTTGCTCCGCCCCTTTTTTCGGAATATTCTATCCGTTAATCAGAGTATCCTATTCACATATCTAGTTCTATCGATTTTCATTACTTAACCTTACAAAATTGTAATAAAAATCAAAGATCTACATGCTTAGGGGTTTTACTGTTCTTTATTCGAGGGCAGGAAATTTAATACAAAAAAGACACAGAGATTCCTCCCCATGCCTACTAATTCCTTACTTCTTCACCGCATGCACATAATGCACCGTCTCAAAAGCTTCTAAATAATCGTTTCGTCCTTCAAAATATAATGCATTAATATCCTCTGGTGATAAATGCTCATAAATGAGTAAGCCCGCCTTCTCTAACAGTGCTTCCATTTCAGCATAAGAATAACATGATTTCATCGGTTCTCCGCCTACCGCAGCCATTTTCACCATATTTTCAACTCGATTGGACAGTCCCTTTTCCGTAAACAAATTTTCATCGGGATAATCAAAAACGATAGAACTACCTGCCGGAACCATCTCGAATAAACATTCTAATAAACTAGCAAGTTCCTCTTTCGTTAAATAGTACGTAACACCTAAAAGGCTAAAGAAAGTCTTTTTATGTTCAAATCCTTCATTGCGTAACTGTTCATAGGAAAATCCTTTCGTAAAATCCATTGAAACAAAATGAAGGTTATTTGGAACTTCAAGTTCTACTTCTTTTATTCTTTCCTTCTTAAACGCCTGTGTAGAAGGATGATCCACTTCAAATATTTCTATTTTATTTTCTAATTCTCGGTGTCTAAAACTGAACGTATCTAAGCCTGCACCGAGTATGACGTATTGTTTCGCTCCTAATGTAATTTCATGTAGTAATACTCTTTCACAATATGCAGCACGTGCTAAAGGTGTTGGTGATAACTGAACTTGCGTAATCCAATTTAATATTTCTTTTGGATTGTCTTGAAACTGCTCTGCAATGTCTGTATTGAAAAAGTGAATCCCTTGAACCATGTTCGTTTCAATATTGTTACGTTCTTTTTGTGAAATGAAATCTTTAGCTACATAATCATCAAAGATTTTAGGATTATCAAATTCACTATGATACGCCCTTCCGAAAGCTGATACTAACGACGTTACACTTGCTTCACCTTGTTTCACGCACATACACTCTCCTTCATTTTCACAACAAAAATAGGGTTCCCCTGGCCAGGAGAACCCTATTATACACCTTATTTTTATATTGGTAAATTATAGCATAAATAAGTTTTTTTGTCAAGCTCCCAGCCTACTAACGCTCCAATAATTTGTGTAATCTCTAGCAGGAAGATTTCGATCTACACCGAATATTCCAGTTCATAACAATACAAATGGAGGGCGTCATGAAAAGATTAGTTATCATTACAGTTGGAAAAACTACATTTGCTAAAGAGTACTCCCCTACCCCAAATAAGAGATTATAAAAATTACATAATCATAGATTATTATGCAAATACTTCCTCTAGACGGCGCAGATGGTATATAATGATGGAAGAATCTACTTCTATATGCTCAATTTTACACAAAACAGCTCATGCATATGAAAGAAAAGAGGTACAAAAATATGAAAACAAAACAAACAATCGCTGCGTCTACACTAGCTTTAGCAATGATTGCTGGCGCGAACTCTGCTCATGCGGAAGTAAATGATGCTACTCCTCAGCAAAGTACGGGAGATCGATTAGCTGAAATTAAGCAACATAAACAAGAGTTAGATGCGAAATTGCAGCAACACAAAGAAAACGTGGATCAAACATTAAATGAACTTAACAAAGTTAAGGAAAATGTTGATACTAAGGTGAATGAACTACATGAACGTAAACAAGTTGCTGATGAAAAAATTAACGAGATTAAACAACATAAACAAGAGTTAGATGCAAAACTTCAGCAAGACAAACAAATCGCCGAAGATAAAATCGCTGAAATTAAAGAGCATAAAAAACAAGTAGAAGATAAAGTTGCTGAAGTAAAAGAGCATAAACAAAATATCGATAACAAAGTGAATGAGATTAAAGAACATAAACAAACTGTCGATGAAAAAGTGAATGAAATGAAGCAACATAAAGAGAACATTGATCAAAAGGTTAATGAACTTAAGGAAGTTAAAAAACAAGTAGATGAAAAATTAGCTGAGTTAAAGAAAGCGAAACAAACTGCTGAAGACAAACTCGCTGAACTAAAAGAAAACAAGCCGCATACTGGTAACACGTTAGAGGAACTTAAGAAAATTAAAGGCAATTTAGACAGTCTTTCCGCTAACTTAGAACTAGCTAAACAAGATGTAAAAAACAAACTAGCTGAATTACAAAAGGCTAGAGAAGATTTACTAAATAAAATTAACGAAATTAAACAATCGAAACAAACTGTTTCAGACGATTTAACAAAGAAAAAACAAGACTTAGATATTAAAATCAACGACTTTAAGCATACTGAGAAAAAAATTGACGACAAATTAGCTGAGTTACATACAACGAAGCAAAATGTTGATAACAAGATTAATGAAGTATCACAGTCCAAACAAACGCAAGCAGATAATGGTACTAAAAACAATAACGCTAAAGAACTTCCTAACGCTGGTAGCGAGCAATCAAACAATATGGCTCTAGGAATGCTATCTGTATTAGGCGGTGTTTTATTACTTACTCGTAATAAAATTAAAACGTTATTCTCTAAATAAATCCATTAAAAAAAGGAAAACCGCACATACATGTACGGTTTTCCTTTTTTTATATTAACTGTCCATCTCGAAGCGTCAATATACGATCACATACATCAAGCATTCTTTCATCATGTGTAATCATAATTGCTGCTTTTTGGCTCTCTTTCACTTCACGTTTCATCATTTCTACAACTTCACGTGCGCGTTTTGAGTCTAAGCTTGCCGTTGGCTCATCCGCTAATATTAAATCTGGGTTGTTCATGAACGCACGAGCGATTGCTACCCTTTGTTTTTCCCCGCCAGATAGTTGATTTGGATAATGATTCTTTCTTTCTCCTAATCCAAATGCCGCTAATAAATGATCCGCACGCTTTTCTGATTCTTGTTTACTTTCTTTTTTTAACTTAGCAATGTAAAGTAATTGTTCTTTCACATTTAAATATGGAACAAGATTTGCGAACTGGAAAATGAAGCCGATTTTTTTCAAACGAATGTCTGTCATTTCCTTTTCTGATAGCTTCGTAATATTTTGCTCACGAATGTAAATATCCCCTTTTGACGGTGATAATAGTGCACCCGCGATTGATAATAATGTACTTTTCCCTGATCCAGAAGGACCGACGATTCCGATAAACTCTCCAGCTTTCACATCAAGCGACATCGGATGAAGGGCCGTTACTTCCGTATTCCCTTCTCCGTACACTTTACTTACTTTGTCTAATTTCAATAATGAAGTCATTACATCCCGCCTCCAATTGCTTCTAATGCATCAACTTTTAATACTTGGTATAACGAAATAAGTGTTCCTAAAATACTAATTACGATAAAGATTGCTGCGTATTGTGCAATCATCGGTGTTGTTAATAAGAACGGCATACCCGCTGGTAAAATTTGTTCTAACCCTTGTACAAGAACGATACTAATTACCATCGCAACGACTGATAAGAATAACGCCTGTACGACTAAGCTATTTGCTAAATATGAGTTCTTTGTACCAATTGCTTTTAATACACCTAATTGCTGTGTTTTTTGTAGTGTAATAACATAGAAGAATACACCAATTAATAACGCAGCGATCACAAGTAAGAACGCAATGATCATCGTTAATGTTCCTTGCTCTTCTTTAAATCCTGGAATACTTTGCAGTACTTCTTTTTTATCAATAACGTGAGCATTTTTAATTTCTTTATCTGTGTTAAGTGCAATTGCACTATAATCTTTTTGGTTTGGTTGTGAAATAGATCCCCATACGTCTTCATTTACATAAACGACTGGTGTATGGCTAAACATTTGATCTTTCGTAAATCCGACGATTGTAAATTCTTTCTTTGAAACAGGATCGATAATTGTATCTCCAATATCGATTCCCTTCTCTTTAATCGATTCATCAGCAACCATCTCGTTGTTTGCTGTACCTAATTTCTCACCTTTTACAATGTTCGGTTCTAAAAATGAATCTCGTTCGCTTGAGAAAATAGCGATATCAACCTTTTTCGAACTATCCTTCTTTTCATATGTTGAAACTTTCACACGAAACGGAACTGCCTCTTTGTCACCTACTTGATTTACTACGTTATCTACATCGTCTTTCTTAATTTGTGAACGAAGTAATTTATTTTCCGCATCATCTGCTAAAACGAACTTATTTGCCTCCATATTTTGAATCGATGAAGCATTATCATATGATAATCCATTTGCTAATCCTGAAATAACAAGGACTAAAAATGATAATAACACCATAATCAATCCGATTAATCCGTATCTTAATTTTGATTGTTTTAATTCACGCAGAGCTAAAAACATTTCGCTCGCTCCTTCCTCTTTCTTTCTATGCACTTATCATAAAAAAGAAATATGAACGGAATATGAACAGAAGATTACAGAGGGAAAATTAAATTACAGCGGATACTTTTTGAGCGCGGGAAAGGTGCGGCTTTATAGCGGAAATGGGAGTACGTGAAATTTATATCAGCGATTTTTCAAATATATCAGCGCAACTGGAATTATATCGGCGGTTTTCACAATATATCGGCGCAACTCAAATTATATCAGCGATTTTCCGATTATATCGACTTACCGACAAAAAACGACAAAAAGAAGAGGCCGTTCCGAAACAGCCTCTTTCATCTATTTAGGAAGTTCAACCCGAACAGTCGTCCCTTCCCCTTTCGTGCTATATACCGAAACGGTCCCTTTATGCAGTTCAACAATCTTCTGCACGATTGATAATCCTAAACCGCTACCTTCTACGTTTCTTGCCCTTGCTGTATCTACTTTGTAAAAACGGTCAAAAATACGATCCATTTCTTCTTTTTCCATACCGATTCCGTTGTCTGATATAGAAATTATAACGCTAGACTCTAACTCTTCCACGAAAAACTCAATCGTTCCACCATCGTTTGAAAACTTAATGCTATTCGTGAAAATGTTACTCCATACTTGATGAAGTAAGTTTTCATCACCTTGTATTGTAATGTCTGGTACATCAAATTCAACGGCGATATCTTTCTCACGCCATTTCCATTCGAGCATAAAAATAACGTCTTTAATTTGCTTCTGCAAATTGAATTCTTTTATTTGTAGAACTTTCTCCTCCTTATCTAATGAAGCGAGCGTAAGCAACTGTTTACATAAACTAGACATTCGCTTACTTTCACCTTCAATAATTTGTAAGTAATGATTTCTTTCTTCCTCACTCATCTTTTCTGTTTGCAACGTTTTTGAAAAACCTTGTATGGAAGAAAGTGGTGATTGAAATTCATGTGAAACGTTCGAAACGAATTCTTGTCTCATTTCATCTAGTTCTTTAATACTTTTCGTCATCTTTTGGAAGCTTGTAGATAACGTTCCTATTTCATCTTTTCGTTTTACGTCTAATTCAATTTTATATTCCCCACTCGCAATTTTTTGCGTAGCCTTCGTAAATTTACGGATTGGGCGAACGATATAACCTGCTGCAATCGCTATAAAGATAATGCTTAATAGTACGATAAACCCAAGTAATACCGCTAAGAAAATTCGCATTTCGCCAAATTGGTTCTGAATGTCGGGGCGAATAAATAACGCGTACTGTTTATCACCGTGCTTTACCGGTACACCGACACTATTTATTAATTCATTATCGAAAAAACCGGTAATAAATAGGCGAGTCGGATATGTAGAAACACCATTAAATGTTTCACCTTGCAATACTTTATGGACTGTATCATCACTTATCGTCGTCTTACGAAACGCATTGCCGATACGCTTTCCATTCTTTTGATCATCGACAATATAAATTTCATACCCTAACTTTGCAATAGAATGCAAATACGTCTCTTGATTTTCTTCACTTTGCTTTTCATATAACGATTTAACTTCTTCCGCATACTTTAAAATCTTTTCACTATTATACGGTTTTAACTTCACTTGATAATATACGTTCGTTAATAAAAAGCCGATAATACTACTAAGTAGCATAATGCCGACCGTCATAAATACAAATCTAGAATATAGTGATTTCATCTTATTTCAACTCCAACTTATACCCGAGGCCGCGCACCGTTGTAATTTGAAAATCATCCGTTCGTTTTGAGAAACGATCTCGTAGTCGCTTCACATGAACATCAACTGTTCGTTCATCTCCTTCAAAATCCATTCCCCATACTAATTCAATTAATTCTTCTCTTGAAAATGTTCTCCCAGGATAACTAGCTAGTTGTGATAATAATTCAAATTCCTTTAAAGGAAGTAAAATCGTCTGGCCGTTACACTTTACTTCAACACCTTTACGATCAATTGTCGTTCCATGGAGTGTAATTATGTCAGCGCTCAGCATTTGATAACGGCGTAATAAAGCTTTCATACGGAAAATGACTTCAGCTGGTTCAAATGGTTTTACAATATAATCGTCCGTACCAGAAATGAATCCTTTCTCTTTATCGACTAACTGATCTTTCGCCGTTAATAAAATAACAGGTATATCATGATACTTCCGTATTTCTTCACATAACGTATAACCATCAACGAAAGGCATCATAATGTCTACGATCGCAAGATGAATATTTTCCTTCTCTAATACTTCTTGCGCTACCTTTCCATCTTCCGCCTCAAAAACTTTAAATCCCTCTTTTTGTAAATGATAATGCAATAACTCTCTAATATGTTTATCGTCATCAGCTAATAAAATATGTATCATCTTCATTAAACCCTCTCTCGTTCATCCTTCTACATCACTACATTAAGAAACAATTAGATTTTTTGCAAGAAAAAGAAAAGGATTCCTTAGAAGATACTCTTGTTATCATTGTGGTCAGCTGCTTTATTACTCTTATAACTTGGTGATGTTGTACTCTGGTGTACGAATAAGTGATCTATTACTTTTTTAGTAAGTGGCATAAAGAAATTCAGTAATAGCCCACCTAAACAAACAGTTAATATAGTCCCAACACCAATTGGTCCATGTAAAATCGTTGCCATTATTAAGAATATAAGGTAAATACATGTTCGTGCTATAAAGATATTCGTTCTAGTTAATTCTTGTATGATTAAAGTTAATCGGTCAATTGGAATGGGAGCAAAATTTGTTTGTAAATATATTGCAGTTCCTAATCCTGTAATAACTAATCCGATTCCAAAATAAATCATTTTACTGTACCATATTTCACGTGTAATTAAATTGCGTAATAAAAATAGCCACACATCAATACCAATACCCGTTATGAATGCTGTTAACAACCCTAGTACCTCTGGTTTTTTTCTTTTTAATATCGAATTACAATATATTAATAATAAAGCTATTATTATTTCCCAGCTTCCCACAGTAAGCCCCACATTTAAAGAAAGTCCTACTAAAAGTGCATCAAAAGGTGAAGTGCCAAAATCTGATTGTATTGTGAAAGAAATACCAAGGGTTAATATTAAAATTCCTAATACATAAAAAACATACTTCATTTTAATCAACCTCTTCATCGTTATTTTTGTTGCATTTACAATAAAAATATTTTATATTAAATGTAATTTCAAATTGTTGCATTTGCAATAAAAATAAAAGATAAGGAGTTCATTATGAAAGAAATTCTTCGTGAAATTGGCATGATTGCAAGGGCATTAGATTCTATTAGTAATATAGAATTTAAAGAATATGAGCTTACAAAAGGTCAGTATTTGTACCTTGTGCGAATATGTGAAAACCCAGGAATCATTCAAGAAAAGCTATCTGAGATGATAAAAGTAGATCGTACAACCGCAGCCCGTGCTATCAAAAAGCTTGAACTCAATGGATTTATCGAAAAGAAAGAAGATGAATCTAACAAGAAAATCAAAAAACTTTTCCCAACAGAAAAAGGGAAAAACGTCTATCCTTTTATTAAAAGAGAAAACGATTATTCAAATACTGTTGCATTAGAGGGATTTTCGGAAACAGAAGCGGAAACTATTTCTAACCTTCTTCAAAGAGTAAGAAAAAATATAGAAAAAGATTGGGAATTTGTAAAAAAGGGAAATAAGAGAAATTATTGATTATATAAAGGAGCGAACTATTCAAATGACTACACATACAGAAAAGTGCACCCTTAAAGATATACACAGACTTCAAGAAATTAGTTATGAAACATTTAATGAGACTTTTAAACATCAGAATTCACCCGAAAATATGCATCATTATTTGGAAAAGGCATTTAACTTAAAGCAATTAGAAAAAGAATTATCCAATATCTCTTCTCAATTCTTTTTTGTCTACTTTAACGATGAAATTGCTGGATATTTAAAGGTCAATATTGATGATGCTCAGTCTGAAGAAATGGGCAATGAATCACTTGAAGTAGAGAGAATTTATATAAAGAGCTCCTTTCAAAAACATGGTCTTGGTAAATATCTACTAAATAATGCTATTGAAATTGCAATAGAACATAATAAAAAGAATATTTGGCTAGGCGTATGGGAGAAAAATGAAAATGCTATTGCTTTTTATAAGAACTTAGGTTTTGTACAAGCTGGCTCTCATTCCTTTTACATGGGCGATGACGAACAAGTTGACCTTATAATGATCAAAACACTCATATAACTTTTTTTGAAAGGTGGGCTATTATGTATATTCCAAAGTATTTTAAAGTCACAAATCTTGATGAAATTTGGGATTTTGTTCAAAAAAACTCTTTTGGAACAATCGTCACAACAAAAAAAGAAAAACTAATCGCAACTCATTTGCCCTTTGAATTAACTAAACAAGGTGATGACTATTTTATTACTGGACATATGGCTTATGGGAATCCTCAGTGGAGAACATTTGAAACTTGTGAAGACGTTCTTGTAATATTTCAAGGACCACACTCTTACATCTCTTCTTCTTGGTATGAACATGAAGAAGTTCCAACATGGAATTATCAAGCTGTCCATATATATGGTAAAGCAAGTATTTTAGATAAAGAGGAATTAATAGATGAATTAACAACAATGCTGAAAAAATATGAAGAGCATCGTGAAAATCCAGTATTATGGGATAAACTTTCCCCTACTCTCTTAGAAAATGAACTGAAAGGTATAGTTGGATTTAAGGTTAAGGTGGGAGACATCCAGGCTGCATATAAATTAAGTCAAAATCGAAATGAGACGGATTATATTAACATTATTGAGAAATTGTACGATGAAGAAAATCCAGATGCAAAACAAATGGCGGAACTCATGGGGAGTAGATTAAAAAATCGCATATAACCCATTGTTATTCAACTCTCACATTTTAAAATTAAAGAACAGACTGGAGCGCTTTATCGGCGGTTTTCTTTAGAACGTAAAAGATTGAACTGAAAGTGACTGGCGTTTAATTAAAAAAGAATCTATTTTGAAAAAAGACTATTCAAAATAGATTCTCACGTTTTAGTATTAAGATTATTTTAATCAAAAACAATTTTTAAGCCTTCGAAATATCAACAAATCCTTCTCCGAATACGTCACGAACATCGTGTATAGCGATGAAGGCAGCCGGATCTGTAGTTTGAACAATCCGCTTTAGCTTCACTACTTCTTGCTTATTAATAACAACATAAAGAATTTCCTTCGGCGTTTTCGTGTAATAGCCATGCCCTGAATATACAGTAACCCCTCTGCCCATTAAAGTAGTCACCTTCCCGGCAATTTCATCTGGTTTATCAGAAATAATCGTAATGGCCTTTTTCGGATTTAAACCTTCAATTACAAATTCCATTACTTTCGTTCCTACATATAACATAATAATTGTCAGCATCAGTTTTTCTGCACCAATGATGAAATAAGATGAAAACGCAACGATTAAATCGAAGAACAGTAGACCATAGCTAATACTCCAGCCTAAGTATTTATGTGTCATCCTCGCTAAAATCGTAGTACCTGCAGTTGTTCCACCAACGCGAATGATGAGACCAATACCACACCCGATAAATATTCCACCGAAAATGGCATTTACGAGCATTTCATCAGAAGCAATTGTCCATCCTTCTGTTAAATGAAGAAATAGTGAGTTCGTAACTACAGCGATAATCGTATAAATTGTTGTAATCTTATTTAAAAATTTATAACCGACTATTAACAAAATCGCATTTAAAATTAAGTTCACTAAACCTGGTGACCACTCAAATAAATAGTACGTAATAATCGTGATACCTGTTACCCCGCCCTCACCAAACTCATTCGGAATAACAAATAAATTGACACCTAACGCAAAAAGAAATGCACCGATAATAATAAAAATAATGTCTGTCGTTCTTTTTTTCATACAGTACCTCACTTCTTATGTAAATATTTATTCTGCCATAAACTCTCACTATTATATCGTGGAATATTCAAATCGAACAGTGGTTTGTTTTTATTTTAATATAAGATAAAAAATCAACATTATTTATTATGTACTGCAAATAAAGTTTTGATTTCACCCGTAATTTACTCTTAAAAAGAAATGCTAAACATTGACTTGCACAAATTTCAAATAAAAAAGTACCCATCTCATTGTCATACGCAATGAGATGGGTACTGCATGATACATTTAGTTTTCACATGTATTGTTTGGAGAAAATTGCAAATAACGACCTATACTCGCCTTATTAAGACCAAATCCATACATCATCATTATTTTCAGCGTTCGTCTTTGCTTCATGAACTTTTTCAATATGATCAACTGTGTTCCAGTTAATAGAAATACCACCCCAGCCCACATACTCCATATCAATTTTCACTTTCTCACCCACATTAAATACTTGTCCCTTTGTTAAGAAAACATCAATAATATCTTTCTTCCCATTTAGCGATGGATACTCAACTACAACATATTTAGTAGCACCGTCTCCCTCATCTTCCATCGTTCCTACTTTTGATACTTCTCCAATTACATAATTAGGTGAGCCATCTTCTTTCATGTGCATACCTAACTTGTTTGTTGTATTTTCAACTGCAGTTGCAACCATATATTCTGTAAAATTACGCATCATAGATCCAGTAGCTTTTACTTCATCTCCTACTTTCACGTTTGAAAGTGAATCAATATACACACTAACAGGTTCCTCATATTGCTTAGATTTTACAACAATTACACCGTTATCTACTTCTACTACTCGTCCTTCTAACGTCGAGAAGTTCGATTCAATAGAAGCTGCACTTGCTTTTGTTAGTTCTAATCCTGGTACATTTGTTCCTGATAATGCTGCGATCCCTAAAGCACCTGCTAAAATTATTTTTTTCATACCCATATGTAACATCTCCATTCATGATGATTTTATTTTTTTGATTGGTATCGACCAACCTGTAATCATTATAGTTACAGGTTGTGAAAATAACAACCGTTTTCCTCATGCAATGATGCATACTGTGATTTTCAAATATAAATTTTAACAAAAAATGTTTGTAGATTATTCCTATATTCAGCACTAATACTAAATTCTCAAATTACAGCAGGTGAACTTATTGGAGGCGGAGAAACTAATGTCATGTACAATGTTCTTCAACTCTACGGTTTGTATAGCCGTAGTTCATTACATTATGTAGGAGCGGGATTCATATGTTAATAAAACCAAAGAGGTTACAAGCAGGAGATATCGCGGCGACAGTAAGTCCTTCATGGGGAGGCGCAGGTGATTCTGAAATAAGATGGCGATATGAGCAAGGAGTTAAAAGATTAGAAGAAGTTTTCGGTCTTACTGTTATTCCAATGCCAAATAGTTTAAAAGGTAGCGAATTCATTTATAACAACCCACAGGCTCGTGCAGAAGACTTAATGACAGCATTTCAAGATACACGCGTGAAAGCAATTATCGCGAATGTTGGCGGTGAAGATAGCATCCGGTTACTTCCCTATATAGATTTTAATGTGATACGCGAAAATCCGAAAATTTTTATGGGTTACTCTGACGTTACTATTTCACATTTATTTTGTCATAAAGCAGGCCTTTCCTCTTTATATGGTCCAGCAATTTTGACCGATTTTGCCGAAAATGTAGAGATGGATCCATACACAATTGAAATGGTAAATCGTACTCTCTTTTCAAATGAAACGATTGGCGAGATTCAACCAGCTCATGAATGGACAAGTGAGCATTTAGAATGGATTACAATAAATAAAGATACAAGACGTACGATGCAGCAAAACAATGGATATGAGCTACTTCAAGGCTCTACCACTGTACAGGGGCGCTTAATTGGTGGATGTATTGAAGTATTGGAATTTGCAAAAGGAACGGAACTTTGGCCTGAGAAAAAACATTGGGAGAATAGTATTCTCTTCTTTGAAACTTCTGAAGATCATCCAGAACCAAGTTATATAAAATATTGGTTACGAAATTATGCAGCACAAGGCATTCTACAAAAAGCAAAAGGAATCATTTTTGGTAAACCGAAAGACGAAAAGTATTATGAAGAATATAAACACGAAATACTGAAAGCTATGAAGGAACATAATTTAGAAGCTTTGCCGATTCTTTATAATTTAAATTTTGGCCATACTGAACCGAAGTTTATTTTACCTTACGGTGCAATGGCAGAAATTGATTGTGAGAATGGATCTTTCTCTATTTTGGAGAGTGGTGTGGAATAAAGTGAAACTTTAATCAGTGAGTGTTCCATTCACATTGCTATCAAGCTAACATTTTGAAGTTCTCCCAGAACGAAAATTTATTCTTTTCATAGGTATTCAAGGATGTAAAACAAATTTTGTTTTTTGCATATCTTCTACAGTTTCTTTTTGTAGTATTTGGTTATTTTTAAATTTACCATCATTCAATTGAGCAATCATGAAATTGGCTACATCAATCCCTGTAGAAAACATACTCCCTTGTGGCATATCGGTTGGTCTAGTTTGATAAAATGGAATGGCATTACCTTTAGCATCATATCCTGTTGCAAGTTTTTCTTTAATAAAATTAATCATAACAAAACTGCTATTATGCATTTCTAAAGGGTAAAAAAACATTTTTGGCCATAAACCTCAGCATAGTCATCAACAAAAACTGGTTTGCTTTCTTTTTCCTTAACATTTGTTTTGATTTTAGTTCGAACGGTATCCTCTCTAAAATCACTCTCAAATAAAAACCATAGTAAATCTATTAGATGAATTCCCAAATCTCCCAAGGCTCCACTAGTTCTATTACTTTGAAAATCATCTCGCCAAGTAAACGAAGTTCTCCTAAAAGCGCTATTTTTTTCAAAATGCAATCTTATTACTACCATTTCCCCTAATTCTTCATTTTGAATTAATTGCTTTAAAGCCTTAACATAGGATAAGTAGCGATAGTTAACCCCCATTGAAGCGACTAGATTAGTATTTTTTGCTATTGTCATCATGTACTTTGCTTCCTCACAAGAAATCACCATAGGCTTTTCACATAAAACATGTTTGTTTTTTAATAATGCTTGAACAGCTTGAGATTTATGACAAAAATTCGGAGAAGATATTATTACCTCATCAACTACTTCTAGTAACTCTTCATAGCTATTAAAAACCTTCCCACCAAAATCCCCTACCAATTTATCGGCATTCTCAGAATTAACATCATACACTCCAACTAATTTACAATTATCAATAGTTGATAATGCTCTAGAATGAGCTCTTGCAATACTTCCTGCACCTATAATCCAAATATTCATTATATGAACATCCCCTTTTAATTAATAATGTGCTTTAAAGTATTTAAAATTCCAATCGAGTATTCACCTTGAGCTAGCATTGAGTGTGTTTTTTTGGCCTCTTCTGTTGCATTTTCTACTAAATAGCCATGCCTTACAGCTTGTAGCATCCTTAAATCATTCCCACTATCTCCAAAAGCAATTGCTTTTGTTTTATCTAGTTCGTACTTGTCTAAAATAAATTTCACTATCTCATCTTTACCTGTTCCAAGTGGAATAAAATCTACATCATAGCAATTTTCTGGATCACCAGCTAATGGATTACATTTGTTAATATTAACTCCAACTTGGAATATCTCTCCGATTTCTCCTATCTTTTCTAAATTCTTTGCATCAATAAATTCATTTTGCTCTTCATAATAAAAATTAAATTTGTACTTAGAACTTCCTAATTGTGTCTGAGGTCTTAAAAAAATTTCATATTTTGATTCTAGCAATTTAATAATTCTTTCAATCTTCGAAGAATCAAAACCACCCTCTATAATTCTCTCTTCCCAAATTTGATCATCTATAGTAGTCCCGTTGCTATCAAAGTACGTTATTTCTGTACCTAATCCACTCGCCACAAAATGAGGAAAATACTGTATACCACCCTTTTTCATTTTTTCAACAATTGATTCTAAACTACTTCCCGTTACCCAACCAATTACTAAATCCCCTTTACTTCCTTGTTCATACAAATACTTTTCTAACAATTTCATATTGCTTCTTTTAGAATCATCCATGTTATGAGGATAATAAGTTTCATCAAAATCACAGAACACTACATATTTAGGCTTTTTAACCAGTGGTAGTCTTTCAAAATTTAAAGACTTTAAAACTTCATTATTTATTGACATTGAATAATCCCTCCAAAACGAAATTTTGCTTTTCTAACATCATATTTGGATGTAAAGGTAGATGTAATATTTCTTTATGAACTTGCTCTATATTTAACAGATTATTTCCCTTTACCCACTTGGTATTTTGCATATGAGATAATACTGGATAATAAATATCTGTTTCAATGTTATACAATTGGTACAATTTATTTTTCAACTCGTCTCTTCTTCCATTTTCAATTCTAATCGGAAAAAGGTGCCAGACATTATCTTCTGTCATCATAGGTAGCTTTATTAATTCTCTATCCTCTAAATCCTTCAACTCACGAATATATCGTTGAGCTAAATACGCTCTTTTTAAATTGTTGCATGATAAATACTTAATCCTTTCCAAACCAATAGCTGCTTGCAAATTATCAATTTTAGAATTGAATCCAAAGTCTAATACCTTTTTATTTTTTTATCAATTTCAAATCCATGATAACTATATTGATTACAACGTATTGCAAGATTTTCATTATTAGTAACTATTGCACCAGCTTTACCACATACACCAAAATTCTTGTATGGATTAAAACTAAGGACAATAATATCTCCATATTCTCCAAGATTTGAAGAACCAATAGCTTGACATGCTTCTTCAATAACTCTTAATTGATATATATCCGCGATTTCACAAATTTTTTTCATTTCACACTGCTTACCATACAAATGCACAGGTAAAATGCATTTAGTTTTTTTGGTGATAGCTTCTTCTATTTTAGATGGATCAATACAATAACTCTTCTGATCTATATCTGCAAATATAGGTTTTGCTCCGACCGCTAACACAACATTTTCAGTAGTAGCAAAACTATTAGCTGGCATAATTACTTCATCTCCCGGCTGAATACCAATAGATAACAATGACACCATAAGGGCATCTGTACCACTGCTTGTTGCAATTACAGACTTTTTATTTAAATAACTTCCGATTACTTCTTCTAGTTTTTTTGAAAATGGTCCACTTGTGAATTGACCTGTCGGTAAAATATTTTTTAAAACTGCTATAATTTTTTCAACCTCATCTTGAGAAATCAACCGATTAACTGGCATAAATTATATTTTCTGTATATTTTTCTGCTATAATTGAACATATCTTTTTCTATATCAATATCCATTTTCAATTTGTTTTCCCTAAATAATTTCTCTTTCATCTTGTGATTCGGTAATATATTACTAATTTCAAATTCTTTTTCTTTTGTCCCCCCCCTGTAAGCACTTTAATAAAGCTAAATTGGCTTTACTATGTCAAGAAATTATAGTAAGAGTTTTCACGTTAAATTACCTCTAAGAAATTATTTTGAAAATCATGAGTAGACTATACTTTATGTTATCGATTACATGTCAACATATTTTTTACGGAGGGTTTCTCTATGGTAACAATTAATGAAATAGCTAAATTATGTAATGTATCAAATGCTACTGTTTCAAGAGTTCTAAATAATCATCCTTATGTAAATTCAGAAAAACGTGAGAAAATAATAAAAGTAATGAAAGAATTCAACTATACTCCTAGTTCTTTAGCTAGGAATCTTAGGGTAAATAAGACACAAACCATTGCTCTATCAATTCCAAATATAGATCATCCCTTTTTCGGGAAATTAGCTAGAGAAATTTCTAAAGAATTATTAAAACACAATTACAAATTGCTAATTTATCAGACTTTTTATGAGAAAAAAATAGAGCTTGAATTACTTTCATTACTAAAGAATAAAGCTGTAGATGGTGTAATTCTCGCATCTCTAGAAAATAGTTGGGAAAATATAGAGCATTATTTAGCTTATGGGCCTATAATACTTTGTAATGAGTATGAGGAAAATGCACCTATTCCGATAATTTGTTACGATGAATTTGAAGCGGGATACAAAGCTGTTAAACATTTAATAAGCAAAGGTTATAAAAAAATTGGCTTTTGTTTTGACTCTCTTAATAGTCAAGCACAATTAAAACGCCAACAAGGTTATCTGCATGCCTTAAAAGAAAAACAATTACCATTCAATAAAAATTGGCTATTTGGAGATGCAATTACTATTAATGATGGATTTAAAATTTTTGAGAAGCTAGATAAATTTAAAGATAAACCTACTGCATTATTTACTGGAAATGATCAAGTTGCTGCTGGAGTCATTAAAGGAGCTACTATTAGGGGGTATTCTATCCCAACTGACTTAGCTGTTTGTGGTTATGATAATCAATTAATTTGTACAGTTACAACCCCAACAATTAGTACTATTGATATTCCAATTGTTGAACTGAGTAAACGTACCGTTAACGAGATACTACTATATATAAATACAGATGAATCTATTAAACGTAAAATTATTGAATACCCTACAAACTTAATTATTCGTGAATCTACATAATTAAATTAAAGTTTTTGCTTAAACTGATGTGATTAATAAAAAGAGGTCGTAAATAATAATGCGTCCTCTTTTTATCATTTTAGGTATTAAATTCTACGTACATTCGACATAAATTGATTAGTTTTTATGAATTTTATTGAAAAAATTGTAAAACGCCTCCATTTCCCCTTCTATTTTGCTATGATAGTTACAATTAAATAGGATTAAGATATTTCTATAGGATGGGGGAGTATATAGTGAGTGTTTCAGTAAAGGGAAATGAGCAATTAACCTCTCTATTGAACGACTGGTATCGATCTATGCTATCTCAACAAGTTGTAAAAGCTACTAATCTAAAAAAGAAAATTGATGAAAAAATTACTAAGTTAAGCATTGAGTCAAATCAAGAACGTCAGGATCAAAATTTGTTACTATATTACTCACTACTTGAATTTCGTTACACAGTCTTAACAGATAGCCTCGGTATTCAACAAAATAGTTTTGATGCTATTAGTGATTATGATATGCCTACAGACCATTTTCTACGCTTCTACTATCACTTTTTCAAATCCATTCATTCCACTTTTATATCAAGTTTTACTGAGGCAGAGGAACATTATAAACTGGCAGAAAAGATACTAGTAAACATTCCAGATGAGATTGAACATGCTGAATTCTACTATAGAATTGCTACTTTTTATCATCATACCTATAACATGCTCACTGCTATCGAATACGCAAATAAATCGAGAGCAATCTTTTCGAAGTATGAAGGTTATGAAGTAAAAACAGCCTTTTGTAATAGTTTGTTAGGGGGTTGCTGTATCTATTTAAAGCAGTACGAACAGGCAGAAGAATATCTACATTGTGCAATTGAATTACTACAGAAGAATAAGGAAGAAGATTCCTTGTTATACGTAAAAAGTACTATGGGGTGGCTGTATTCTGATCAAAGTATGTCTACGTTAGCTATTCGTCACCTTTCAGAAGTAACAGAAAAAATCCCTACACACTTCAAAGCTATCTTCCTACAGGCTAAGGAACATTATAAATTAGGAGAACAATTAGCAGCTAGCAAACTCATTGATAGGGGATTACAGATCTGCAGAGGAATTCATAACGAAGAATACTCACACCACTTCTCTATTTTAAAAAGATTAAATGAAAATATTCCACTGGAAGAATTAGAAAAAATCATTCAAGAAGGAATCTTATACTTTGAACAAGAAGAATTATGGGAATATGTTGTCGAATACGCCGAATTATTTGCCACAAAATGTAGACAATTAGAGAACCACCAAAAGGTAAGTGATTATTTCCATATTTGTTATCAAGCAAGACGAAAATCAATTGAAAAAGGAGTGTTAAAATAATGAAAAAAATCAGCCTATTATTATCGGGTATTGCTTTTATTGGGATTCTAACGGTGGGAATTTCTCCACTTTCTAAAGCGGATCAGTTTGCTACTCATGGACATTACCCTGTTCCTACATATAGTGTTGGCGATCATGGTAGTGCACCACAACAAACTTAATATAAGTGTATGTAAAGACCCTTCATTTGAAGGGTCTTTACATATCAAAATATGTATTGTTCTTTTTGGCTACGCCAAATCAAAATTCTTCTCTCGCCTATCACCCTGCACTCTCTTAAGGCAGGATCATTCTTTCGGAAAATCCGTTAAATAATAGAAATAGACTAACTATTATATCTATCAACTCTTTATATGCAATATTACATGCGAAGTGCCTTAAATATTTTGTTATACTATGTATGTGGATTTTTCATCCAAAAATCCTCTCAAACGCATATTTATGTATATGCCACCCTAATTGATGAAAGTGAGAAGAATGTTTATCATTTTTCTCACTTTTTTTATTTAAATTATGTGCTTGTACTTATTCTTTAGTTATTTTAAATAATAAAAGCTCAAAAAGAGAATTCACTTTTCAAATCCAACCTATCGAATCAATTATTGTCTAATAATACCACACCATCTTTATCAACTCATTTTAGAATATTTGAACAATAATTTTATATACAAGCTCTGCATAAATTATTCATTTTCCTTTATATAAGGCCTGCATTTTTACTTCTGATAAATTATCAAATATTGAATTATTATACACAAATCAAAAAACACAAGGTATTTTGTAGAATTTTGTCTATCAATATGTATGTACACCCTTATGTAGTGGATATAGACTGTGAGGTGTAAGGAGGTACCTTACAAAATAATGAAAAGGAGATTATAAAATGATTAGATTAACAAAAGTCTCAAAGTTAGTATTTACAACATTAATTGTGGGAAGTAGTTTAAGCTTCTTTGTGTCGTCACACAGTGTACAGGCTGACACCTTAGATCATAATTACCAAGACACTCAAAAATTCATACCACCTTCTAGTGCTAGGCAAACATTGGAACAAAAAAACAATATTGTTCCAGAATCAAAAGTTATTAAAAACCATTATGTAAAATATTCTAAAGCACATTTCCAAACTAAAGAAAGTATACCAAAAGAGATTTATTATTCTTCAGAAGGCTTTAAAGGCTATATACAAGCAAGTACCGTTTGGGATATGGGAGATCATTTCGCAACGCTATATTCCGGAACCGTTATTCGATGTTAGACTTTTAATCCCTTCTCTCCTAATGCTTATAATGAACAATAGCTCACTACCAATACTATAATAGCTATTGTTCAAAAAATAAACCACAAAATCTTTTGATTTCATGGTTTATCAAATATAAAGATAATGCTAAATATATACTCTAACATTACCTTCCCCAAAGTTAATTATAGAGTATTTTCTCAAAAAAGACACTCTTGTAGTGTCTTTTTTATATTATTTTGATTTATTCCCATCTTACTTTTGTTAAACTCATATATGTAATAATGCATATTTTTTTGATTGCATATTATGATATGCTCTCATTGTGAGCTGATACATAATTTCTTTAGATTGGAAAACTAAAACCTCGTTTACCCAATTTTCGGGCGCCTTATGGCGTCTTTTTTTTGCTATTGAAGTAAAAAAATAGGACCGTAATATCATTGTTAAAAAAATTGTATACTTCAACAAGAATTCCACCTACTAACCCTTATTTTTTGCGGTTATTTATTTGTTTCAACATAATAATTTTTCATCTCGTATATGCAATAGACAATGATAGCTAAACTCCAACTGACACCATAGTAATCATGTGTGTAGAAGTCATAGCCTGCCTTAATACCTTTTTCCATTACAACTAACGTAAATCCTAACGCCACCCACTTGTTAATTTTCATCTTAATATACGTTATCGCTATAATTATTAAAAATAAAATATTTGTAAGGTAGTTTATCGTTAGCTCATATTTTTGAATGTATACTGCCATTATACAAGCAACGATATTACTCGCAATGCCCAAGGCAACCACGGTTCTCCAAATCCTGTCCGAAATTCCCACTCCTGATTCAGTCCCTTCCTTAATCACATTCTTTTCCTTAATTCGTTCCTACACCCTATTCAAGGTATGCTGTATTATTCTTGTCTGATGAATATCTCATTATCTTTTCATATAGAGCAAACAAAATTTCCACTCATAATTTTTTCTTTCTTAGGCAAACTAGTTTTAAGCCGTTTGAACTAGCGGCTTCACTCTTCTGGTAATGGGGTAGTAAATTTATAGTAATTGACTAACTCATTCAGTCCATTGGCACTGGCAGGCGACAAAATTGTTGTCTGCCATTTTCATGTATACTTTTTCTTATTCCATTCCAAACCATATGTTTGCTGTACTGCTTTTGAAAAGAACG
This sequence comes from Bacillus cereus group sp. Bce019, assembly GCF_051781745.1. Taxonomy (NCBI): domain Bacteria; kingdom Bacillati; phylum Bacillota; class Bacilli; order Caryophanales; family Bacillaceae; genus Bacillus; species Bacillus cereus group sp. Bce019. Next base: position 94,888 of record NZ_JBPWJX010000011.1, on the reverse strand, counting down.
GTATTTGATTTTTGAATAAGTAAAAAAGATACAGCTCAGCCCACTTTTGGAATAGGACTTTTTCTTTTTACATATACTATTTTTGAGCCTTTTTACCAATACGTGTCCTATTGGTGTCTTGAATTCCTCCTAAAGGGGCGGCAGATACGACTGCATGCCCTTTTTATTTATACTGCTTTTCTATACCAATAAAACAGTTAAAAAATAAAAATGCACTATCACATATTTTTTCCAGTTCAGATTATGTTAAAATTTCTTAAGTTGTTTATTTCATAGTTGAATTATGATTTCATATCTAATTCAGCAATATGTGAGCTGTATCCCAAAAGAAAAGACACTCAAAAGGTGTCTTTTCTTCTTTTAATTTAAAAAACATTTTTCTTTTTTAAAGATTTTCTGTCTTGTTCTTAATTTTGTCAAAATCCTCATATAGCTATCAAAAACATATATGCTATTATGTTTTTAAGAAACTATATGTTCCCTTAACCCTGTATCCGACCCTGTATTTTTACAGGGTCTTTGTTTATTTTATTTACTTTCATTAGTTTATAAGAGTTAATACACATCCCATTTCAATTAAAATCGTTTAAATGTTAGTTAGTATTTGAAATGATAAATCTATTAGCTTTTTTGACAATGGTAATCTAATACTAGATTCCTAAATGTATACTACACTAAACATCAGTTAATACTATACATATAGTGTTAACTATCTTAATTGAATATTAGTAATAGTAAGTATAAATATTATCAATTTACTATATATTACATTTATGTAAAAATAGATGTATGTTAAGCTTTTTCAAAATCTTTCCCCTAATAAAGATTTGAAGTAGCATTTCATGATTCTCCTTACTGTTAATATGCCTTGAAAAAGAACCCAATAGGGTTCTTTTTCTTCTCATTACATCCTCAATAATTACTTATTTAAAATACAAAAAGAACTGACAATTTGAACTGTCCCCCAAATCATGGACACTTAAAAAAGCCCCATGATTCGGGATTTTTGTGTATTTTTATCAAAAAGGTTCTTTATCCAAACATGTAGAATTAGCACATATACAGTTTTTTATAAATGAAGAGGTGATTGTGTTGAAGTATTTAACAAAATCAAAAAACTCATCAGCAGGTCTGAGAGGGTATTTTGAATCCTATCCGTTAACTTCATTTTTCGTGATGGCATATTTATTCTCATGGGTTGTATTAATTCCATTTATCTTATCCCAATGGGGTATTTTCCCTAAAACAAAAGCATTTCATATTTTCTTTTTTGCCAATGCATTTGCAGGCCCTATGTTAGCAGCATATATCATGTTTCGAACTCTTGAAGGCAAAGAGTCATGGAAAAAAGTTAGAAAAAGCATTCTAACTACTAAGATCGGTTTGAAGTGGTACTTGTTTACTCTCATCGTTATCCCAACTACAATGTTTCTGGGGATGGTTATAGTAAATGGAGAGATACCAACTTTCCGTGACCTTAATTTTGAATTTTTTATAACCTATCTCTTCTCTTTTGTAGCAATTTTCTTTCTCGGTGGGCCTTTACCCGAGGAAATCGGATGGCGTGGTTTCGCTCTGCCTCGATTACAATTGAAATTTGGACCGTTAAAAGCTACATTACTACTTAGTGTTTTGTGGACTTTTTGGCATCTTCCACATTTCTTAACAGCTGCACAAAGGGGTGGCCCGGGTTCTGACCTTTCTCTCCTATATATTCATTTGCCAATTTTTATTTTACTATGTTTGCCAATCTCAATCATTCTTACTTGGGTCTATAACTGCAACCACGGTAACTTATTTATAATCATGCTAATTCATGCGAGTGTAAATACGTTTAGTTTAGCACAAACTCATTCCACCAACCCTGTTTTAAAAAATACGGATATATTTGTAGTGATAGGATTGGGATTTGTCGCTTTACTTATTCTTATTTTCACACGAGGTAATCTGGGGTATAAACAAACTTTTAATGAAGTAGAGTTCAGTAACAATAAAAATATAAGTAAATAGAAACAAAAATCATAGAATAATAGGTTGATGACAATAGTGTACCGCCACACTGCTAACAAGTTAACAATCATTTTCTTCTTCAAAAAACGCGCTTCTTTTTTCAAGCTGAAATACAATTGTTTGCAAAGAGATTCTCCGGATATTTGGTATCATATACCTTGGATAAATTAGATAGAAAAATAGGGTCTTTTCAACAGGAAAATAATTTATAGTGGAAAGAATATATTTATATTGATTATAATAATGTGTTTTGAATTGTACATTTAAGGAGGCGTTGTCGATGAGAAAATATTTCTATTTGATTGGGCAAAAAAACAAGAGGATAACGTATCACTAGCACATAAACTACGTGCTTCCTCTTCAATATTGGAAGGAGAGTATCAGATTGAATAAGATTTATTTAAAGGCTATTGACAAAAATAATTGGGAAGAAGCAATTAAACTTTCGGTTAAAGAAGAACAACAAACATTTATAGCATCCAACCTTTATTCTATCGCAGAAGTTCAATTTCTAGATAATTTCTATACAAAAGGTATTTACCTTGAAGAAAAAATGATTGGATTTACTATGTTTGGGATAGATCCTGAGGATAATAATTATTGGATTTATAGACTTATGATTGATGAAAATTTTCAAGGAAAAGGTATAGGTAAACAAGCTATATATCTGGTAATTGATGAGATAAGAAGAAATAATAACGCAAACATTTCTAGAATAATGATTGGATATGCCCCTGAAAACCTTACAGCTAAATTTGCATATAAAAAAGCAGGATTTACTGAAACTGAATTATCATCTTGGGGTGAACAGTTAGCTAAGTATTCCTTATAAGCAATTGAATTCTGTACATTCACTTTTAGACTAATTAAAGAAAAGAGTTTGATAGTATAGTAATATAGATAGGAAATGATTAAACTTTTTTATAAAAGAATAAACCAACTGAGAATATTAAGAGCGTGTTTTGATTTACCTTTTTCAAAACACACTCTTTTATTCCGAGATATCATATTAAAAGAAAAGAACAAATATCGGGAATTATATACTCCCTCCTGAGGCTAATTCGGTTTTATTAGCTTGATAATGTTGTAGCTATACCCCTTGAACTGAAAAATTATGAGTGAATGTCATTTTTCATCTTCTATTCTAACTAACAAGTCGTGAAATTCGTTTCTTCTTCCATGAAAGTTTATAATATCCATATTGCAAAAGTAAACTTACAATAAATGCAGCTGGATATCCAATCCATATTCCTTTTATACCAAGATTTGTATGATAAGAAAGGTAATAAGCAACTGGGACTTCTACAAGCCATATTGATACGACACCAATTATAGTGGGCCATAATACAGTTCCACTTGCTCGCATTGTCGCACCAATAATTTGAGCATGACCGAAAATTAAGTAACTCCAAAGCGTAATCATTACCAAACTATGTGCAATTTCGATTGTATTCGGACTCGTTAAGAATAACGATAAGATTTCTCTTGAAAACAAGTAAATAAAAGCGATTAATATACCACCAATTATATAGTTCATAACGATTCCAGCACGAATAACTTCCTGTAATCGATTAAATTGCTTTGCACCAATGGATTGCGCAGCGAAAATGGATACTGTAATTCCGAGACTGACTGCAGGCATCTGAACATAACTTGCAACCTGGTTTACAACCCCATATGCAGCAGTCGCATCCGAACCGAAACGATTCACAAATGCGATTACCGCAATCTCAGATAATGAAACAAGAATCATATTAATACTGGCTGGAATTCCAAGGCGTAATAATAGTTTTAACAAACCCCAATCCATACGAAGATATTTCCGTACTGTCTCATCTAATTGCAATGGATGATTCTTCTTCTTTAAATAAATAATCATAACAATAAATGTTATAATGGTTGAGATAACAGAAGCATAAGCAGCTCCGTACACACCAATTTTTGGTATTCCTAGCCAACCAAAAATTAGAATAGGTAATAGCATTATATTTAAGACTGTACTAACAATTAAGAAATAAAACGGTGTCTTAGAATCTCCTGTACCCCTAATAAACGTTGTATAGGAGAAATATAGAAATAAAACTGGCATAGAAATAAATAAAATACGTGCATAATGCACACTCATATCAATTATATTTTCTGGCGTACCCATAAGACGCATAATGTTCAGAGCAAATACATTTCCCACTATTGCCAAAATAACTCCTATTATAAAGGTAAATGTCAACGTCGTACCAACAATGGCTTTTAAACGTTCTTCATTACGGGCACCAAATGCCTGACCAATTAAAATCGAACTACCTGACCCAATTCCAATTACAAACGAAACCAGTAAGAAGAATAATGGAAAAAATGCTGAAATGGCAGCTAATTCATTCACACCAATCCATCGCCCTACTACCACCATACCAAATAATTGTCCAACTGATTGTAATATGTTACTTAAAAGCAAGGGAACTAGAAACATAGACATTGATTTCCATGTTGCTTTCTCTTCCTTTTGTTGATTTTTTAATCTTTTACTTTCTTGAATACTATCTATCGATGATTTCATATTTGATTTCCCCTTTTATTTGGAGGATTTATATCATTTTGAGAATAATACGTTAAAAGTGAAAAAAATTTCAAGTTAACATTATAATCTTATCTACATATTTCCCCCCTACGTAATAATGATTTTTGAGAATTTGTTTGTCATTCTTTTTTCTACACTTCTCCCTTTTGATTTACTCTTCAACATGTGCAACAGTTGGATTAATTTTCCTTGACCCGTTTATTTTAATAAAATTATTTATATTATTAAATGTAATAAACAATTAATAAATAAAATTGGTATAAAAAATGATTTTTGTAATTAACAAAGGTCATTTTTTATTTTTAAATATTGTAATTACTTAATAGTAGTTTATTTAAGAGTTACAAAATAAATATTCTTCCCTTGATTTGGTCTTCGTTATAGCGGTTAACATAGATTATTGCTCTTTTATATTATATATTTTTTAATAATTTGTCTAAAATATAACTAACCTGTTTTAGAACAAATTGGTTACCGAGTAGTTAGCTTTTGCTAACTGCTTTTTATTAATTAAGTATGTTCCAAAATGATGAATTCCTAACTATTAGGTTAGCTCGTGCTATCTACAAAAGGAGTTTGACGTTTTACTTAAATACTACAAAGTTACTCTACTCATATATTTTCCAATAAAAAAAGAGAGATATATAATCTCCCCTTCTAATCCATAAACTATACAATTAGCGAGTGAATCCTCCACCAAATTGTTGTTCAGCCATTGCCACTAGACGTTTTGTGATTTCACCACCAACTAATAATTCGTTACGGCTTCCACTATTATTGTTTGCCATCATTACGTATACTCGTTAATTTTCATGTCTATACTGTTTAGAGAAGGTATTCCATGCCATTCGGATTGCCCTCCAGCACATGATAAGTTTATAACCGTTCCTATAATTAGGAACGGTCTTATTTCATTCAACTATCCTTTTTAGTTACAGTAACTGTTTTTTTTATAAGCATTACTACACAGTTTCTTCTGTTCAAGATAAATTTTCACTAAAATCATTCAAATTCTCTTCACTATTTAATACATATGTTTCATATAATAGTCTTTAATATTCATTCATACGATTAAACCATAGTCTTTTATTTTTATAACTTTTACACTTAATTCTAATACACCCTTATTTGCATGATTAGAATGTGCAGCTTCATGTTGTCCAAAATAGCTTGTATTCTGCTCCATCTAAATAAATTAAAAGTTATAGCATGTATTTTTAGCTAGGGGTAACGATAACATTTCAGAAACCTCATGCTAAGCAAATTCGGATAAGAAAAGTGTCTCTGTTACACCCTGTACCAGAGACAAACTATTTATTTTTTCTTGATAACTAAACTTTTCACAAAGAAAGAATTTAAACAATTTATAGAATTAATACTTGAGAAAAAATAGGAGCAGCCTATCGTGACAGACTCCTCCTGAAATACACCCCTTGTATACATATAGGAAATGAATTTATTTTACCAATAATGAATATTCACCATTTTTATCATCAAACTTATAAACATTCAAATAATATTTCCCTGGTTTCGCTACGAATTTCCCCTTTATAGTATTTCCTTCATCTTCACCACAAGCTACGTAATTTTGCATGTCTGATTCATGATAAAGTACCCATGTCATCCCAATATTTTGTTCATTTACCACAGAAATATCTACTTCTTTTGGATCTGTAACATTAAACGTATAAACATCTGTTTGATCAGGAGTAATCAGATTTCCTTTTACAAGCGTATTAAACGGGAGTACCTTCTCCTCTTCATAAGATTCACCTGTTTGCGGATCTTGTTTTATAGTAACTTTTGTCTGTTCTTTGCTTTTTTTTCCTCTACTATCTTTCACTGTTAGTTCCACAGTGTATGTTCCTTTTTCTCCATATACATGGGTAGGATTTGCTTCTGTACTTGTTGTACCATCTCCAAAGTTCCATAGATAAGAAGTAACTTTTCCATTTTCACTTGTTGTACCATCGCTATGAAATTGAATCTCTTCATTTACTATCCCGCTGTATGGTCCATTCATATTTACTATAGTATTTGTTTTTTCCTTTTCCTCAGTTGCAACACCATGAAAAACAATATCATATTCAAACTCGTTAGCTGCATTCACACGATAGTTTACAAAATAGGCTGTAACTGTTTTATAACCACTCCAACCTTTTTGGGATAACTGCTCTAAAGTTCGATTTACTTGTTTACTCATCGTTTTCCAATCTTCAGACTCACCTTTTGATGTACCACCTGTATACTTGCCTTCCACGGTAAATGTATTAAAGAATTGCGACTCATATTTTGTAATTTTGGCATCTTTTATATTTGCTACATCCACAATTTCGTTTTTCACTTCAGCTAGCGGCTTTGGTGCGTGTTGAATTAAATAATCATTTGTTACTTGCGGTACATTATATTTATCTTGATTATCAATCAACTGCTGCATATATGCTTGATATTCTGCATTCAATTGTGTATTGTTGCTCAATGATTCACGATATGAGTCATAATTTTTCACATCGTTTGCACGGATTAAATCTTGAAGCTTATCAAATGTTTCAAATTGATGATTATACAAATATGACTGTAGTGCAAAGGAATACTTATAAAAGTCCCATGATCCATATTTTGAGAACAAAGTTTGCTTTGCTGTATAACGGCTTGCTGGATCAGATGATAAGCCACTTATCATACTTTTACGCGGAACAACATTATTTGTACGTGTAGATCCTGCAAAAAATTCTGCATTCCCTTCTTGGAACCAAGTTAATCGTTCATTTTGATACATTTCTCCGCTTCCAAATAAACCAGGAACCTCATATCTTCCTTGTAAATAGTGAGTGAACTCATGACGGAACAACTCTTCTAAACTATAAATACTCTGCTTTGGCGTACGCTCATATGTAAAGAAAGTCCCCTTCTCTTCAATATAAATTCCACCGTTGTTTGTTTCATATCCATATAATTGTCTATTTAATTGATATTCATCTGGATTATTATAAATTACTATTGTTAGTACATCATCAGCGTTACCCGGTTCTAGCGCTTTATCATTACCAATTACACGATGATATTGTGCCTTTACTTCTTTGGCTGCCCAATATAATTTCTTAATTTTTTCTTCTGTTACTTTATCTCCCGTCTTGAAGACAATTGATCCGTCATCAAATGTATATGTTTTAGGTAGGTATTGTCGTTTCCCTTCTTCACGTATTTTCTGTAGATCTACTGCATTTCCACTATAATCTTTTCCACCATAGTTTGTTTTAATTTGTTCTACTGCTACAAAATAAGGTCCACTTAGACGAGGATACAAGCTCATCGCTTGTGTAATAACTTCCAATCCTTTGTTTGAATTACTATGAAATTTCCCTAAACGACCTGCATAATAAATACCATTATTAATTAGCCAACCATTTTCATTTGTTATATTCCCCACGAGAGCAATTCTATTAACCTCATTTATAAAGTTATCAATCTTTCCATACCACATTGTTTCATTAGGTTGCTTATTCGTATCCTGCAAATAAGACTGTATATCATAATCAATTCCTTTTATAATTTCATATATGGCTTGTCCTTTCGCATAATTGCTTACATACGTTGAAAGGTTATCATTATATTGTTTTAAAACATTTACTGCATACTGTATTGTTTCAGTATCACTAGAGGCATTACCAATTAATTTTCCATATGCAGCTACTACTCTATCTTGCTCAGCTGTACCTAATGTGAAGTTTGGATTTTTCGCAATCGCTTTCAATGCTGGTAAACACTTGTCATGGAAGCTTCTCTCTTTTAAATAACTTAATTCATTATTATAATATCCTACATAAAAAGCAGAACGTAATACTTCAACAAATGTTTCAATGCCCTTTGAGTTTTCTTTCGTAAACGTCCTTCCTCGTTGTCCTAATTCATTAATGATAACGTTCATGCGTTCTTTATTCTGATAAAATGCTTTCGTATCTTGATTGAATTGAAATAAATCCGTAATTTGATTCCAAGAAATTTTTGATAATGTATCAATGAGTTCGCTATTAGGCATTTTATTCAGTTCTGCCAGAGTATAGCTTTGCTTTAATTGAATTTCATCACGTTTCATAACCAGAGTAGGACGTTGTGAAAAATCTCCTATTTTTAAACGTTCTTCAAAAGTCAAAGTTTCGTCCGTTTTTGTAGCATGTACAATTTCATCTTTTGAAGTTTCTGTCCCCATTGGTTTCATCTGTAAGATATTATAGGGTGCTGTTTCTTCTGCTGATACCTGTGTTTGAATACTTCCAAATGATAATGCCATCGTACTAATCCCAATCATCATTTGGGTAAATTTTAAATTCTTGTTCATTACATTTCCTCCATTTATATATTCCATCCAAAAATATAACATTTTATCTTAATAAATCATTATAATATGTATTATTTCATATTTTATTACATGAATTTCCTTATAAACTGATATTAAATAAAATATTATAGAAGTTCTTTCTTTTTCATCCTTACTCATGAATTGGGTATATCTTTTGTTTGAAATTTACGGGTTCATCGCAAGAAACCAAACTCTCTGGCAAGATTTCATAAGATATTTGGTGATAAAAAGCTTTGGATTTCTTAAGCAAATAGTTGTAATTCAATGGATACAGAAATAGACATACAAAAACGTGATCTTTTCTTATAATTTTACAAAAAGAATAACGTATTTTTTTATAAAAAATACTCGTCAAAGTGTAAAATAAAAAGGGCTATCTCAGCCCTTTTTGTTTTATAAATCCTCTATATTATATTCAGTATATCCCTCATAATAGTAACTACTATTAATACTTTTCATGAATATTTCATGACTATTTATTTCATCTACTAATACATTTTGGAGTAAATGCTTAATCTCAATATCTTTAATTGGGCTGCGTTCCATTACAGTAAATAATCTTCTTTATCAATTTTATTGCAGTCGACCACCTGATGAAATTCATTTTTAAAGATTAAATCTCCCCATATTCTTGTCGCTCTATCGTTTCCTTCTCTAAAGGGGTCGGCTATATTCATTTCAACTTAAAGAGAGTCTGTGTTTTGACACAAGCTCTTTTTTATTGCATTTCAAATATATTCAACAAGGTGAGTCTTTTTCAATTACAGCAATATAGAAAAAAGTCTGGTTCTGATGTAAAAACTTCAAAATAACCGCAATTAATCTATAAAACTCGGACATACCAATGAAGAAGCATTCAAACGAATCCGGACTGTTTAAATTTGATTATAAAACTATTTTTCTCTAGCAAAATAAAGCAAGGCTATGGTCGGAAAAGCGATTCCTATCCATAATGTTAGATTCCATCCTCCTAAGGCATATGCCCATCCTCCAATAAAGGATCCAACAGCACCTCCTAAAAAGAATATAGCCATAAATAGCCCATTTAATCGACTACGAATTTCTGGACTCAACGAGAAAATTAAACGTTGGCTAAGCACAAGGTTTGCAGATACTCCCATATCCAACAGAATTGCAGCAATTACTAAAACAGCTATTCCTATGGGCGAACTACTTTGAATAATAAGTGGAAGTAATAAAGAAATAATAACAATAGTGAGAGCTATCCCAGTGGCGGGTCGTGTCCAGCCAAGATCAGCTAGACGACCACCTATTGGAGCGGCTATTGCACCTGTAATTCCGACAAGTGCATATAATGCTATGGCAGTCTGAGAAAAATGAAAAGCAGGACTAGATAATAATAATGGAACAGTGGTCCAGAATAAACTAAAAGCCCCAAATACACAAGCATGATAAATGGCGCGACGGCGTAAAATTGGAGTAGTACGTAGCAGTTGCCACATTGAATTAAGTAAGGCTATATAATTTGTTTTCGCCTTTGGTTTCCTAGTAGGGAGTACTTTCGATAATACAAACGCTAAAACAATAATTACAGTAGCAGATAAAGCAAATATTGCATTCCATCCCCACATATCGGCTACTAGACTAGATATCGGTCGCGCAAGCATAATACCTAATAACAGACCACTCATGACATTGCCAACTACGCGACCGCGTGCATTCTCCGATGAAAGATATGATACAAGAGGTACGAGTACTTGCGCTGCGACCGAACCCAGTCCAATAAAGAATGAAGCAATTAACAACAAGGTTGCGCTTTTTACAAAAACCATAGAAATGAGTGCAAATGCACTTAAAAATAACAATATAAGTATCAATTTTTTATTCTCAACAATATCCCCCAAAGGCACAAGAAATAATAAGCCAACAACATATCCAATTTGAGTTAGCGTTACAATTAATCCAGCGCTACTATTAGAAAGCCCAATTTCATTACTAATTACCCCAATTAAAGGCTGTGCATAATAAAGATTAGCCACAATAATACCACATGCAGTTGCTAAAAGAATGACTAAGCCTGATGAAATATCCTTATCAATTGCTTTATTTTTAAAATTAGACATAACTATTTCCTCCCATACTTTTATTTCAAAATTACTAAATCACCTTGGCAAGTACTACTGCGATGCCATTTTTTATTGTAATAAATTAAGTTTGAGCTACTTTCCATTCTGCTTTTAAAAGGTCCAATTTCTTCTCTTTTTTATCCCCCTTATCTAAATGTTTTAGCAATTTAATTTGTGATTTTTGGAACCTAAATATATCCATAACATTACAAGATGTTAGTTAGTTAATTAATAAACTAAACGTTCAGTTTATTAATTAACTAAAATATATACTAAACGTTCAGTTTTGTAAATAGGCTATTTTGTTTTTTGTTCGTATTAAGTATACTAAACGTATAGTTTATGTTTTGAAAGGAATGATTAATGTGCAAGGTAAAAGAGGTCGACCACGTAATATTGAAACCCAAAAGGCCATACTTTCTGCGTCCTATGAGTTATTATTGGAAAGTGGCTTTAAAGCAGTCACAGTCGATAAAATTGCAGACCGTGCTAAAGTCAGCAAAGCTACGATTTATAAATGGTGGCCAAATAAGGCTGCTGTGGTAATGGATGGTTTTCTTTCTGCTGCTGCTGCTAGATTGCCTGTACCTGACACAGGTTCAGCATTGAATGATATTTTAACTCACGCTACAAGTTTAGCCAGTTTTTTGATCAGTCGAGAAGGAACTATTATCAATGAGTTAGTTGGTGAAGGGCAATTTGATTCGAAACTAGCAGAGGAATATCGTGCTCGATATTTCCAACCACGTCGACTGCAAGCAAAGCAACTTCTGGAGAAGGGAATTAACAGAGGAGAATTAAAAGAAAACCTCGATGTTGAATTAAGCATCGATCTCATTTACGGGCCAATTTTTTATCGGTTGCTAGTAACCGGTGAGAAGTTGGATGATTCCTATGTACATGACTTGGTTATAAACGCATTCGAAGGGATACGTTTGAAGTAATTAACATATAAACAAAGATTTAGATTTCCACTGTTTCCTATACTGATGTAACTTGTATTAACTTAATAAATAAAGTATCTAATTTTTTAAAACTGTTGTATATGGGATCGTCCCCGTATGCATCAGTTTTAAAACAGGATTAATCAACAAGCTAATCACGCTTCCTTTTTGATTTTTTGCAGGTTGTAATGTTTATTAGTTATTCATTTTTCATTTAAAAATAGATTAAAACCACATAAGAACCCTGAATTTGTATTGTATACAGTTTACCTATTCTAATTAGTTTTCATAAAATATATTCTGTTTACACAGGAATGGCTAGGTTTTAATCTCTTCTGAATCTAAGGTTTCATCAAATAAATGAATGGCTGTAATTTGTCTACAATCGTAGGTATGATAATAATATGTACCAGACTCCATACACATTGTGCTTGTATAGATGGTATTGTCTAATATCCCTTCTTCTGTGATTACTCCACCCTTAGGAACTTCGCAATTTGATAAGATATGAAAACCGGCTGATATTCCCTCTTCTTTTGAATCGTGATATATTTTAGATGTTGATATCATTGGATTTAAGCAATAATTACTTAAAAAATTAATAAATAAAAACCCTCCACAGCTGCAATTCTATCCTCATTTTTATTAACCAAATCATACTGTAAATCATTTGTGAGCACTGCATATTTCATAATAATCCTACCTCCAATTAACTAAGAATTTAATTTTTCTAAAATACAATATCCATTATCCCACCAGTAGTAAGAATATGTAAAATATTATTTTTTATCTGAATTTTCTAGATGATTTTCTGAAAATTAATACCTAATAGGACTCTATTTCCTATTAGGTATTAATTTAACGCTTTTTATTTTGAATAATCACTCATATGTAATTAAAGTTTTTCACTCTCTGTAAAAAATGATTTATGTTCTACTGGAGAAGAAAGCACTATCAAGGTTGTAGGCTTTCCATACTCTAAGCACAAATTAATATAGTCTTCGAGTGTATGTACAGATTCCGTCACTACCTTTGTTAGATAACTATACATACCGGCAATACGGTGGCATTCAACCACATCCGAATGTTCCATTGCAAACTTTTTATATTTATTGCAATCCCTTGGTTCCATCAAAACAAACGCAGTAATATGTTTTTTTAATTCTTTCGGATTAACAATCGTGCGATAACTTATAATTACCTCCTGTTCTTCTAGTCTTCTAACTCGCTCTGTAACAGAAGGAGAACTCAAACCTACCAGTTTTCCTATTTCAACCATACTTAAACGTGCATTTTCCTGAAGATGAGAAAGAATCTTTAAATCTGTATCATCCATTGCTTGGCCTCCCCTTGATTAATTAAGAAAATATTTAATAATTCTTAAATTCTTTAAGAAAATTATAATTAATACATAAATTATAGCATGTTATCTTTTTTTTAAACTTTATATAATTAATATCAATTAACGAAAGAGAGGCTGAGAATCTTGACACAACAATCATTGAAACGTTCAATTACTTGGGTACAGGGGACCGCATTAACCATCGGAGCTGTGTTAGGTTGTGGAATCCTTATTTTACCTTCAATTACTGCAAATAGCGCTGGACCAGCTTCAATTTTATCTTGGGTTATCATGTCTATATTAGCTTTTCCTATTGTAGCGACTCTAGCGCGTCTTGCTAAAATGATTCCTAGTGCTGGAGGAATTACAGCTTATGTTCAAATGGCATTTAATGCAAATACAAGTGCCATCCTAGGCTGGATTATGTTAGGTTCTATTCCTATTGGAGTACCTATTATTGCTTTAACAGGTGCCCATTATATTGGATATGTTTTTCCAATAAGCAATCTTAGTGTTATAGGAATTGCAGCATTAATTTTAATTACCTCTTTGCTCCTACATATAAAAGGGATAGAACTATCGTCAAAAGTTAGTGTGTTTGTAATTTGTATTATTTCACTTTTAATAGTTGTCGCTGTTATCGTTTCTATACCATATGTAAAATTAAGTTCTTTTACACCATTTGTACCAAACGGGTGGTCTTCCGTTGGCGCTTCTTCTGTAATTATCTTTTTCTCCTTTGTAGGGTGGGAAATGATAACCCCATTAGCTGAAGAATTTAAAAGACCTGCTAAAGATATTTCCATTAGTTTATTTTTAGGAGCAATTTGTATCTCCATTATGTACATTGCTATATCTTTTGTAACAATAGGTACTCACTCATATGGTGATAAGAATCAGATAGCTTCCCTTAGTATTCTAATATCAAAAGGATTAGGACCAATAGGTACCTATATAACAACTATCTTAGCAATTTTCATTTCGTTTAGTGCTGTACATGCTAACATTGCAGGTTTTTCAAGGATGATTTACGCTCAAGCTAGAGAAGGACATTTCCCTTCCTTCTTTGCTAAGTTACATTCTCAATTTCAAACTCCAACTAGGATATTACTAGTTTTAGGAGGAATTTTTAGTTGTATTTTAATTTTTTATGGTATGACACGACCAAATTTAGAAATGCTTCTTAAAGGTCCTAGTGTAATATTTATTACCTCATATATTTTTACAATGCTAGCTGCTCTTAAATTATTAAAAGTGCGTGATATTGGTTGGTGGATGGCCTTCCTATCTCTAATTATATGTATTATTGTATACTCATTTAGTGGTTGGGCTATTTTCTATCCAGTTATCTTATCAATTATTGGTTGGATTTATATAGTTATAAATAAGAAGTATAGTACTATAACCAATCATCAAATAAATATATCAAATGAAAAGTAGTTTCTACTCCTATAAACTCATACCATAGATTATATACCGTTATTAGCACTATCCAGGTTGGAATAAGTACAGTTTCAGCTGACTTATAATTAGATCAATGTAATTTAATAAAATATGAATGATTAATAGAAGTTATTTTTCATCTTTCAATTAACAACCCTTTTTTATAACGTACCTCTGCAAAGAAACGTTATAAAAAAGGGTGATTGATTATGTGCAGACCCTCTTTCCCCTTACTTCACATATACATAAGTTTCATTTGCAATTACAAAGTAGGTTTTATCCTTACTGTTGTATATTTTATATTGTAGCGAACCTGCACCAAAACAGTATAAATATAGGTTCTCGTGCAGTTTTTTTCAAACTATAATAAACTCCGGAAAACCAACTAAGGAGCATAATAGATGAGATTTGTTAAAGAAAAGTAGTTTGAGAAAGATAATATGTCTGATATTCTAAAGGAACGTGGTATTTCAATTTATCCAACGACCATTATGCACTAAATTCGTGAATATGAAAATTTTATCCGTTATATTTGAAAAACAGCATAGCAAAAATACATTTAGAAATGGATGAACTATATATAAATGTCAACTAATCTATGTAGAAAAACGTTCACTTAATTGTGCATAAAATTACTCAACTTCGAGAGCTAAGTGATTCTTGAGGGATGATAAGAATATCTGTAGATGCTTCAAGGTAACTACATAATGGTGTGAGTTATATACTTACAATTTCGGGTTAAACCATACACATAAAACAACTAACTCCTTTGCTCAATATTTTCTTTAGCTAGGTGTTCTAGAGCACAAGGAAATATATGTCGTTGCAATTTCCCACTTAACTTAATGTCTAGTTTAGTGTACCACCTCCAATTACTGCGTTACTTTTCGGGTTCAATTCATTATATTTTCTACTTTATCTTTATACTCAACATATTCTTTTCCCTCCATCACCGCTATCACCGCAAATTCATCATTTAAAACCATTCAACCCACATGTTTGCATTAATCACTCCACATATAGTGATACATTTTATGCTACCTAGCCTTATCTCCCCTTCATTACTTCCTCTTCAAGTTGATTTCTATATGTAAGCATAGCAATTATCTTTGTACGATTTTTTTCATCAGATTCAAATTGCTCAATTGTTACGTCACAACGAATCGTATCCCCACTAAAAACAGGACGCAAAAATTCAAAATCCATCTTACAAGCTAATACGTTATAATCACCGCCGATTTTTGTAGAAAGTGTTGAAGTTAACAGTCCTTGTACAACAAATCTCCCTTGCTCATCTGGTGTAACATGGTGCGCCCCCTCATCCCTAGAAACCTCTGTGAATAAAGCAATATCTTCTTTCGTAAAAGTTCGTTCAAAGGTGGTTTTTTCGCCTACTTGTAATTTAATTTCATTGGTACCCCTCCTCAAAGCTCTTTTAAAATAAGAAAAACCGAAACTAAAAATCATTTCGGTTTTTCTAACTAAAGAAGTCTATTTATTTTAAAGAATGAACAAACAACCCACTACGAAGTTTCGGTTCAAACCACGTTGATTTCGGTGGCATGACTTCTCCGGCATCTGCGATTGCTAATAAATCTTCCATAGATGTCGGATATAATGCGAATGCTGCTTTGTATTCGCCGCTGTTCACAAGGCGTTCTAGTTCTTCTAATCCGCGGATTCCTCCGACAAAATCGATACGTGAATCAGAACGCGGATCATGTATTTCAAGCACTTGGCTTAATAAATGGTCTTGCAGAATAGATACATCTAAACCTCTAACAAGATCATTCGCATCAAACGTTTCCTCTTTCACTGTGAGCTTATACCACTTCTCATTTACATACATACCAAATGTTTTTGGCTCATTTGGTTTATACGGAGAAACAGGTACTCCTTCTACATAAAAGTACTGCGTAATTTGATTTAAAAACTGTTCCTCTGATAAGCCATTTAAATCTTTCACAACTCGGTTATAGTCCCAAATCGATAATTCATCATGAGGGAATAGAACCGATAAGAAGAAATTAAATTCCTCTTCTCCTGTGTAATTTGGATATTGTTCTCTTCGCATAAGTCCTACTTTTGCAGCTGATGCAGAACGGTGATGCCCATCTGCAATATAAAGATTAGGAATATCTTCAAATGCGTTTACTAAAGTCGTAATTACATCTTCATCTGCAATCTTCCACGCAACATGCTTAACACCGTCTTCTGCTGTAAATGTATAAATTGGCGCATGCTCTTCTTTCCAGCTTCTAATTAAATGCTTTACTTCATCTTTTGTACGGTACGTTAAAAAAATCGGACCTGTATTTGCGTCACACACATCTACGTGGCGAATACGATCTAGCTCTTTTTCATGACGTGTTCTTTCATGTTTTTTAATTGTATCATCTTCATACTCATCAATAGATGTACAAACGACAAGGCCTGACTGCGTTCTTCCTTGCATCGTCAGTTCATAAATATATAGCGCTGGCTCTTCATCTTGTATGAACACTTCTTCTCGTATAAATTGCTTTAAATTGTCTCCCGCTTTTTCATACACGCGATCATCGTACGGTGACAGTTCAGGATCTAAATTAATTTCTGCTTTATCAACATGCAAGAAAGAATATGGATTCCCTTTTACAACTTCCCTTGCCTCTTCACTATTTAATACGTCATACGGTAAAGCTGCCACTTGTGCCGCTTTTTCCTCTACTGGACGAATGGCCCGAAACGGTCGTATTTTTGCCACATTCCTCTCTCCTTTACACAATCATTCGAACGGCTACAACACCTGTAATTTTGCTTATATTTTCTACAATATTCTCTTTTATTATATCATCAATTCCGTTATCGATATCAATCATTGTGTATGCCCAAGAATGTTTACTACGATTAATCATATCGGCAATATTAATATGATGTTCCGCTAAGCATCCTGTAATTTGCCCTACCATATTCGGGACGTTTTGATGCATAATTGTAATTCGTTTCTTTCCGATATACGGCAATTCTACGTTTGGATAGTTTACTGAATTACGAATATTTCCTGTCTCTAAATATTCACGTAATTGGCGTGCTGCCATTACTGCACAATTTTCTTCTGATTCAGACGTAGATGCACCAAGATGAGGCGTTGCTGTTACATTTTTCATCTTTATTACATTTTCATTTGGGAAGTCCGTTACGTAATGTGTAATAATATCTTCTTCTAATGCTTTTTGAAGAACCTTTTCATCTACAAGTTCTCCTCTAGAGAAATTAAATAGACGCATCCCTCTTTTCATCTTCTCTATAGCGTGTTCTCCAATAATCCCCTTCGTTTGATTCGTAAGAGGAATATGCAATGTAATATAATCACACGTTGCAAAAATTTCATCAAGGCTAAATGCTCTTTGCACATGTGTAGAAAGACGCCAAGCTGTTTCAACTGAAATGTAAGGATCATATCCAACAACGTCCATCCCTAACGCTAACGCATCGTTCGCAACTAAAGCACCGATTGCGCCAAGTCCGATAACACCTAGACGTTTCCCTGCAATTTCTGATCCAACAAATTGTTTTTTTCCTGATTCAACAAGCTGTGGTACTTCTTCACCCTCTAAGTTTTTCGTCCAACTTACACCATTAATAATGTTACGTGAAGACATAATAAGACTGGCAATAATGAGTTCCTTTACGGCGTTTGCATTTGCCCCCGGCGTGTTAAATACTACAATTCCTTTTTCTGTACATCGCTCGACAGGAATATTATTTACACCAGCGCCAGCTCTTGCAATCGCCTTTAAGTCTTTTGAAAATTCTTCTTGATGTAAAGAGTAGCTACGAAGCAAAATTCCATCTGGATGATTGATTCTATCTCCTACTTCATAACATTCTTCAGTAAAAACTTGCAAACCTTTTTCTGCAATTTGATTTAACGTTTGAATACGAAACATATCCCCATCTCCCTATCTATTCTCAAGCTCAAATTCCTTCATATAATCTACTAATTGTTGTACGCCGTGTGCTGGCATCGCATTGTAAATACTTGCACGCATACCGCCAACTGAGCGATGTCCTTTTAGCGTAACGAAACCGCGTTCCTTCGCTTTTTGTAAAAACTCACTGTTCAGCTCTTCTGACGGTGTTGTAAACGGAATGTTCATAAGTGATCGATACGTAGGATCAACTGGTGAAGTAAACAATTTTGATTCATCTAAGAAATTATAAAGAAGTGAAGATTTCATTCTATTTTGTTCTTCAATCGCAGATACTCCGCCTTGCTCTTTCAACCACTCTAGTACAAGTTTCGTTACGTAAATACTAAAGGACGGCGGTGTATTATATAAGGAGTTATTTTTACTGTAAGTTTCATAATTTAACATTGTCGGACAAGAGCGATCTGCTCCCCCAATTAAATCTCTTTTTATAATAGCAATCGTTAAGCCCGCAGGTCCTAAATTCTTTTGCGCCCCCGCATATATAAGACCAAACTTCGAAACATCATATCGCTCTGATAAAATATTTGAGGACATATCCGCAACGAGCGGCACTTTTTCTACATGTGGAATGTCCACATATTTTGTCCCCTCAATTGTATTATTCGTTGTAATATGTACATAATCTAGTTTTTCATCACTTAATAAACCGTCCAGTTTAGGAATCGTAGTAAACTTCTCTTGCTCGGAAGAAGCAATCACTTGTACTTCCCCAACTTTTTCGGCTTCTTGCAATGCCTTTTTAGACCATGAGCCAGTTAGTACGTATCCAGCTTTTTTATACGTATTCATTAAGTTCAACGGTATCATAGAGAATTGTAATGACGCACCGCCTTGTAAAAATAAAACTTCATACTCATCAGGGATGCTCATTAATTCACGAAGTAAGTTACTCGCTTCCTCTATAATACTTTGAAAATAAGAAGATCGATGACTCATTTCCATAATAGACATGCCTGTCCCGTTATAATTTAATAGCTCCTTTTGCACTTTCTGTAAAACTGGCAAAGGGAGTATTGATGGTCCTGCTGAAAAATTATAGACTCTCTCCATTACCCTCATAACCTCCCTATTTCTCATCGGATTATTTTTTAAACTTTCTGAATTATAACCTAAAATATAATATGTGGTCAATTTGTTTTCTATTATTAGGGCGCAAGACGCGATGGAATCGCTTGCAAGTGCAGACTTTTTTATGGACATATAAAAAAGTGTTAAGTACATAATCGTACTTAACACTCTAATAATGAAAGAATAATAGCTAATCGTTCGTAAAGAACCGATCAAAAATTTGATAAATAGCAGAGAGACCAATGAGCCAATAAATAGTGTCCACAAGCGCCGGCATAGAACCAAACCATTTCTCAACTACATTGTAATCTAACGCTACAAATAACCAATTCAAACCGCCAAGAATCACCAAAATTACTGTAAGGTAAGACAAAAATTTCATTATGATTGCCCCCTAGGTGATAAGATGGTGAAAGGCCTTTCACTAGAAATATATGTAGTAAACTTTAAAACTTACCTATTTTATAAAATTTATTTTCTGTACCACCCGTTAATAACTGCCTCTGCTTCTTTACTATGTATTTGATACGCATGTGTACTATCATTAGAGCCAATAAACCAAATTGAAAAACCTTTAAAATATGGTTTCGGTTCTAATACATCGCGGTAAGCACGCCATCCATTTAATTGCACATCCTTCGAAAACACATTTGAAACATCTGGATTCCATGGATTTTGTAATCCAAGTTCACGTGCTGGAACGTTAAATCCACCGAAGTAAACTGGCTTTCCTGTTGCATTATGTAATTGTTCCAATTGCTGAACAACATTTTGCCCACGATTATATACTGTTGTCGCAAATAAACTTTGCTTCACTTCTTCATATGTTGGATTTCTTTTTCCTGAAACTTCAAACCAACTGTCTATGCTAACAATATCCACCTTTTTTAAATACGGGCGATTGATTTTCTCTTTAAACTTCGCTTCATAAGAAGGGTCCCAGCTTGCTGTTAACCACCAGTTCATTTGATACAAAACATTTCCTTTATACTGATTACGAACAAAATCAATTGTATCGCTCCAGTATCCTTCTGCATACTCCATATTCACGAAATTAGAAGCAATCTTTAGTCCATACACATTGTATTTACTTGTAATGGAATTAAAAATATCTTGCAGAATAACCGTCTTCCAATTCCAGAAGAAATCATTAATGTTACTTGGGTTCCATTCTGTCTCTCCAACATTCCCCTGCTGAATATACGGGAACGGTTCCACTATAACTTGAATATTACGCTTTAATAATTCTTGAATTAAAATAATAGCTTGTTGCTTTTGCGCTTGATTAATTACCATGTTCGTAGAAGTCACATTTGGGATATCTACTTGAATCGGTACATTTACTGTATTTAAATTTAAGCGCTCCACATCCGCTAATACTTTCGCTACATTTCCAACTTCCCATACTGTTACGTTTCCTGATTTGATTTTTCCAGATTGAACAGTATTTACATCTGCCTGTACATTTCCTTGAAAACAAAAAGAAAACAACATAAGAAACACTCCTAAAAAACTTATTAAACTCTTATTTTTCTTCACAACTTTCCCCCTATAATTTTTGGCTTTCTTGATTATTTTATACAACGTTTCATATATATTCCACAAAAAATCCAATAAATTTTTATTGATAAAAATGCTATTCATCCTTTATTCACATCTTACTCATACTAAGCTCCTAAAAATAGTAAGATAAATAAAAAAGGAACGGATTTCCGCTCCTTTTTTATCTTTTTACAATTATCAATCCATTTCCCTTTTAGGCTCTACCAACATGATATGGGATTCCTTTTCAGTGAAAGGTTTATGCTCAACGCCTCTCGGGACAATAAACATCTCGCCTTTAGAAATTTTCACCTGTCCATCACGAAAATCGATGAACATCTCCCCTTCAAGCACAATAAATAGCTTATCTGTATTAGGATGCTCATGCCATATAAAATCTCCATTAGCTTTAAAAAGCTGAATTTGATCGTCATTCATTTCACCAATCACTTGTGGATACCAATAATCGTTAATTTTAGATAACTCGTCATTTAGTTTAATAGGTTGGTAATGGATAATAATCCCTCCTCACTTTCAAATTCCACTATATTACAGTAATATAAGTAAAAAAGTCGTTATTACGCTTAAAAAGAAAATGCTCCGGCCAGAACTTTTCATTCAGATAGTACAAAGGAGTGATTTCAATGAAAGTACTTTCAATCCAATGTTTCCTTTAACTCTCCATAAGTATAGAACAGTGATTTTCAAATAAGAATGGACCCCTGTTGACATTAGTATGGATTATTGATGAACTTCTCGCGATATTTAGTAGGCGAAATGCCAACTCGCTTCTTGAAAACTCTACTAAAATAAAAAGGGTCTGCGATTCCAACAGCCTGCGCAATTTGTTGTACAGGCACATCACTTGTACATAACATTTTTTGAGCCATCTTTATACGATAGTTCAATAAATATTCTGCTGCCCCCATACCTGCATGCTTTCTAAACACGTAAGAAAGACGATTTCGATTAACATTATTTTGTTCTGTAAGTGTATGAATTGTAATATCTTTATAATAGTATTTACGAACGTAACTAGATATTCGTTCGAATAAAGTATGCGACTCATAATTGCTTTCTCTATTGAAAACACTTAATAAAGCTTCATTCAACGCTTCGCGAAACAGCATTTCGGTCTGAAACATCGAAATGCCTCCACGCTGATTATATACATCCCAAAGACGCATAAGTAATTCGACAAGACGAGGAGATTGTCCTGTTAATAATTCAAAATGCTGATGAGTAAAGCCAGAGTCTTCTCGTTCTGAATTGCTTATCCGATATAAAACAAGAATATATTCCCAGTTTATTTCACCAAGCATTTTATGGGCTAATGTCATTTTTGCACCCCCATGTATAACTTTTCCTGGGGAAAGAGTATACGGCGTACCATTAAATTGAAATTGCGTCTTCCCTGTAATTGGAAATACAAATCCTGGGAAAGAATCTGTAGACTCAGCAAAAGGCACACCTGGATTTTTAGCATAACGATATACTCCTTCTACTCGGAAAGGAGTATTGGCAAGATACTCTGCTAACTCATTCACGTCTAACTTCACAATACACGCCTCATTTCAATAATAGTTTTCTTGTAATTCGCGAGATTAATTGGTGTACATTCTGGGAAACGCTAAACTAAAAATAGTACATACAACTTAACAAGATCTGGTTATTAACCTATAAATATATTGTTTTTCATTTATTGACCAAAGTATCCTCCCTATATTATTGATAATGATTTTCATTGTAGTTTGATAAAAAAACATTTGTCAAGTTGGCTGGCCTAGAAAAATGATGAAACAAGGGGGATAGAGGAACAGTTCTGTTGCAAATAATACCTAGTCTTTGTTAACTAATTCCCCTCAAAACTGGAATGATCATGTTAATAGTTGTAATGACTTTATTAGTTACAGCACTTACAGCATGTGGAAATAATCGTAATCCTGAAGAAGTTGCTACAGCGTATTTCGAAGATGGAAACAGCCTACTATCAAATTAAATGATAGTAGGCTGGCTGTTAAAATTATTTAAGAACTGGGTTATGTTCTAAATGATAAGCTTTCATTATCAAAAAGAGTATTACTAGTTCCCTCCACAAACAAAAACACCCTATCACTTCGGTTCTAAATTTAGCACCTTCCCCTCTATCCCCTCCGTATTCAATGTAGTCGTATGATACGTGCCATTTACCCAATCATCTATTTGATCATGATACCAATCGCTTCTAAAATGGCCCGACTGTCCTGGCCCTACGATATGATAACCGTTTGACATATCTTTCGTATCAATAATGAATCTCCAAGACGCCCCGTGATTTACAATGCCGTTTTCGCCGTAACTCGCTGCTTGCACGGTAACTTGGCTCCGACCAATCGGAACTGGTTTCTCACGATTAAAAGCGAGTAATGCTAACATACTCGATGATTTCGAAATTGGATGTGTAAAAGCGAGTTGATGGTAATCGCCCCACTTCCACTCTCCAATATCGGGTCCATATTCCTTCTGCAATTTCTTCATTACATTCTCGTACGATGTATGCACAACTTTTGTGAAACCTCCGTACTTCGTAAACCAAACGCTAGTTTCTCCCGCTACTTCTTTTCGAATCAATTCATCAACAACTTGTGACTTCCCTTCAAATAACTCCATTACATCTTTCGGTATTTCTTTTGAAAATAACGTATTTGAAATCTCTTTCATTAACAAATGGAATATTAATGGTGCCGCTTCATCTTTACTATCGTAAAAATTCCACTTTGTTAATTGGTCTACGCCTTCTTTCTCTACCTCATTTAAAGATGCTTTATTTAACTCTTTTAAAAATATAGGAGTAAACTCTTTCCCATATAAATTCTTTTGATCCATCTGTAACTCTTCTAAATCTTTCACCGTATACTTTTCCTTCTCTTGCAAAAATTCTTGAATACGCATTTGCCTATATGGCTGCGCCCACGTATTGCTAATATGATACGGATAATCATCATCAACAATTTTATTATTCGCAGTTGAAATAAACCCTTGTTTTGGATTAATTACTTTTGGAAGTTGATCAAACGGGATATACCCTTCCCATTCATATTCATCTGTCCATCCTGGAACAGGTAAGCTACCATCACCTTTTTTACGCACTGGTATATTTCCATTCGCTTTATAAGCAATTGTGCCGTCGTTTGATGCAAACACAAAGTTTTGGGTTGGTGTATGAAAATCTTGAAGAGCGGTTTCAAACTCATTCCAGTCTTTTGCTTTGTTCATATTTAATACAGCTTTTAACTCAGCTGACGGTTCTAAAGCTGTCCACTTTAAAGAGAATACTGTTTTCGTTTTCTCCTTCCCCTTATCCGCAAACTCTGAAATTACTGGTCCATGCCTCGTAATCGTAACGTTATAAAGAATTGTCTTCCCGCCTTTTACTTTAATAGACTCGTCTACAACGGTAGCTTTCTCCCATTTATCGTTATACAGAAATTCATTTTCATTATTAGGATTTCTCTTCTCAATATATAAATCTTGCACATCAGGCCCTGTATTCGTAACACCCCACGCTATTTTGTCATTGTGTCCTAATATAACACCTGGTACTCCAGCGAAAATAACGCCACTCACATTTAAACCTTTCATTTCAAGTCTCGTTTGATACCAAATAGAAGGCGTCGCAAGAGATAAATGAGGATCATCTGCTAAAATTGGCTTACCTGACGCACTCTTCTCACCGCTCACAACACAGTTATTACTACCGTTAAACTCCGGCGGAATTATCGTTTTTGAAAAACTTTGTGCTACGTCCACATTTGTATTTTTCAGTTCAGCTAGCAATCTAGGAGCATCTTTCGGATATGCAGGAAATAGCTCATTCGCTTGCTCTTTCGGAAGATTTTTCAGCGCCCAATATCGAAATGCCTGTCCGTGCCAATGTCCTCCTAAGTCAAACGCCATATACTTCCCAATCGTTAAAGTATCAACAATTGACCACTCAGCAGGTTCATAACCTAATATAGTAAACTCAACTGGTAATTTCTTTTCCTTTTTCGCCTCACGTATAAAAGCGTTCACCCCATCAGCAAATGACTGCAGGGCATCTTTCGCTTCTCCATTATATTGACTAACTGAAGCTTCGGCCGCTCGCCGTAAACCGAGTGTTCGAAACAATTTATCTCGGTCAACAGCTGCTACCCCAACAACTTCACTTAACATACCAGACGCTTGTCTTCTACTTAAATCCATTTGAAACAACCGATCTTGCGCTTGTACATATCCTTGTGAAAAATATAAATCATGTGCATTTTCCGATTTAATATGCGGGACACCTTTACTATCCCGCTTCACCGTAACAGCGTGTTGTAAATCCTCTAGCTTTATCGTTCCATCTATCTTTGGCATAGATTTCAGCGTATATATGTTCAAAAAAATCGCAGCGGAAATAACTAACAAAAGAACGATACTACTAGCCCAAATAAAAATTCTTTTTCCCCTTTTTCGTTTCTTCTTTATAACGACTTCCATATAACCACCCCTTTCTCACACTATTCGCTTCTTTTTGAGAAAGAACCTTTTAAAGACATTGAAAAACCCCCTTCATTTTCCTACCAATGAAGGGGGTTTTTCTTATCGTTCGCTACGCCAACTTTCATTATGCCCAAGATTTGAATCTGTCGCTACTTGGACATTATATAACATTTCACTAAAGAAGCGTTTATCTACTTCTTTTGGTACAATGCGTCTTTCATCATCAATCTCATCGTATTCATATGAACCACGCTTCACTGTACCTGCTTTATAAAATTGAATGTCAAATACACATACATCTTCTTCATCTTCATAACCAATCGGAGCTCCGCTAAATGACAATTGCACGCCTAATCCGGTACGAGTATCTTCTTTGTAAAATGTATAATATACACCGCCATCTTGAACAGACCCACGGATCCATCCAAGCTTCGTCATCTTACCGAATAACGAACGACCATTTAGTAAAATACCGCCAAATCTCTCAATAGCACTCTCATCATTCTTTTCTACTACAAACACTGGACGCTCAATTTGTAGGAACGGCTGAACAATTCCCGTACTTTCTAATTGCTCTTTCCATAATTCCTTCTCCGCCCCAGACAATTCTAACGGATGAACGAAACCAATAACAGTGCCAGATGAAAGTTCATAACTCTTCCCGTCAATTGTACAGAACACGCCACCTTCTGCATAACGGAATGCCTTCAGCAACTTCCCTTCCTTATACTCACCCCAAATGAGTGAAATAGAAAATTGCTTCATAATTGGATTATCCATAAATACAGATTTCCATGCATTATGTGACCAATAACGCTTTAACGAAAGTGCCGCTTCTAATCGTTGTTTTTGCATTGAAAGAGTAGTTCGGAGTTCCTTCTTTAAAGAGGCTAATTCTTTTTTAGCCTCTTCAGCCTTTTCTACATCATCTTTTGCATTCGGCTTTGGAAGTGACTTCATACATTTTCCTTCTTCTGTCTCTAATTCAATTTTTGACTCTGTAGTTAAAATGGCAGTAAAACTTCGATTCCCGAAATCAATTATCTTTTCACCCTGTATAGTAAAGCCGAGGTCCGGCACCAATTGATCTTCCAGCTCTTCCTCTGTTATACCACGTGTTTTCGCAGCAAGACTTAGCGCTTCTTTTGCTGCATTACGTACTTGCTTATGTTTATATTTAAATGCTATTGCATGAATAGACATAAGTGCAAGCTTAGATGAAGACAAACCTAAAGCACGAACGGCATCCGCTGCTATCTTTCCTCTCATTTGAAGCACCCATTCATCAATTTGCTTTATAAGTATGTCGACCATTTTGTCGTCACTATACATTCCGTATAACGAAAGAATTCCACGCTTCTTCACATCTGCGTCTTGAGAAATCCATATTTGATATATTGTTTGCACACATTCTTTTAAGTCCTCTTCATTTAAAGCTCTACCAATTACTTCTGCCGTTTCTTTCTTCTCAATAACAGCATCTGAAATATACTGTTGTAAATAGGCTAACGGAATTGCAGCATCAGCAATTTCATCAGAGTCACGTAAACGGATTTGTGGCTCATCCCCAATCAATTGCAGAAGTGAATTTCTTGTTTGTTCAGTTAAAATACGTGCACATAGTTCTTCTATTTTTTCTTCCTCCGTTTGGAATAAAAATGAGAATTTTCCTGCGAAAGATTCATTTTTACTTTCTTGCAAAGCTTCCTGTACAATTTTCGTATATTTTTCAAGCTTATACTCTATTAGTATTTTCATCACATTTTCACGAACAATCTTCTTTTTATTATGAAGTTCAACTGCTACATCTGCTGCAGCTTCCACATCTTTTGAAAGCAGTTTAACTACAGACTCACGCATTTTTTTAGATGAATCTCCTAAGCTTTTAATTAAAATTGGACGCATTTTAATCATGTTATCCTTTGCTAACTCTTCTAAAATATATGCTTTGGCCACAGCAGAATACTCATCAAATCTTTCAATGATGTACGCTTGTTCTTTTACAATTACACAAACAAGCGCTTCCTTCGCCTTATTTCTCTCTTCACTGTAGCATGCAGCTTCTTCAACTGCATAAGCCATAAGCTTTTCCTTACTTAACCCATACGAAAGCAGATCTTCTAATACTTGTTTCGGTTCTACTCCTCTGACAGAACATTCGTAAAGAAGTTCGTATAAATTAACACTATCATCATCTCCAAACTGTAGTGTAAGTACAGCTTCCCTCTTCGCTACATCATCTATATCCCAAAGAAGCGCAACCTCTAACACCGGCATACCCCAATACATACTCCTATATTTCGGATTTTTAAGTATTTGCTTCATATCCTCAAGTGACAATTTCCCTTGTAAATAATCACGATATGTATCCCGCACTGTAGACAATTTTATTTGCAAAGCAGCAACAAAAAATTCTTCTCGCATTTTCCCTATATTTAGCTCATATCCTTTTTCAGCTAACGTTCGTGCGATGATGAGATAATTCATTTTACTTACATATTGCAAAGTATTTTGAATAAATTCAGGATCTTCCTCCAACATAAAGCATAGCAATTCATATTCATACGTCTTACAAAAATCCTCACTATTTAAATCATGTTGCCTTAGACGATGCGCAAAAAATCTTTCCTTAGAAATCCAAAACTGTGTACAAAAACTTTGAATTTCTTCATATGTTTCTCTATTTACACTACCAGTTTTTTTGTAGTTTTGAGACTGACCGAGAGTGTGACACATATAACGTGTTGCATAGTTTATAAAACCCCAAACATTTTTCTTCGCCAATATTTCAATATATCGCCTCGCAACATTCGAATATTTATGAACACAAAATAATAGCCGCCAAATATGTTCCGGTAAATTCCCACCTATAAATACTTCACTATCATCTTCACCTTTTAAATACCGTTTAACTGCTTCAACCTTTTCCTTTTCCCCTAGAAGTTTCAATATAAATTCTGTATGTTCTTCTAACCTTTCATTCAATAAAGAACTATATGTACGAAACTTTTCATAATCTACATCAAACATTATGAGAAGTAATGTTAATTGTTGCTTAGTTGGTAAAGTATGTAATTGTCCCTCTATATAGTTCGGACTCTCTTTTGTTAACTCTCTAAGAAAAACATCTGCTTCATTTACATAACTTGAAATACTGGATAAATATTTACATGCGATTGCTACAAGTTTGTCCAAAGGAAGTGCACTTTTTTCTAAATAAATCTTCATTTTAGAAAAACTGACATGCGCAAAACGGACTACAAGAACATTTAATAATTGCTCCTCGAGTATATGGTAAAATAATCGAAAAAAATCCGGATCTTGTTTATGCACTTTCCTAAAATCGTTTATAAATCTCTCCGCAAAATCACTTCTTTTTTGATCACGAATTGTCGTTAGTTGAATATTTTTTAAAATCTCTTCTTCTTTTGTCTGTAAATATCGTTGTGATAATTGTTTCTGTTCTTCTGTCATATTAATATATTGAAACAACTCAGATGTACTAGTAGTCAAACTTTGTACCCCCCGCATCTTTTTATCTATTATAAAAATACCCTTATTTAATGGTAGTATAGCATAAAACCCACAAAAAACGAACGTACATTCTATATTAAATTAATGTAAATTAAAATACACTACTCAACATACATTTCCTTCTCTCTAAACTTCCCATTACAGACTTCTCTCCACTAAAATCCTTTAACTTTTTGCTACACCAATTCCTCAAAATCCCCTTCACATAAGCTAACGTTTTCTTATTATTTTCAAACGCAATTTTAAGTGCCTCTAACACTTTCTCTCCAGAAAGTCTTTGTATCCAATTCTTCAATTCCTTCACAATATATGGGGATAAACTACTAATATTTTGTTCATAAAACTTATAAACTTCACTATTTGGAACGTCCTCTTCTATGGTTTCCACCTCTATCTCTTCCTCTTCCGCTTCTTCTTTCTCTTCAATAACTACTTGTGAACTACTATTATCCTCTTCTTTTGGCATACCAAAATGCTGCAATAATAATGGAATCTTGTATTCTTCTTCAAGGCATTTATGTAAAAATATATGTATGAACTCATTACTTTTTATAGTCTTTAACTCACGTAATACGCACTTCTCCACATTCGTATTTGAAATAGGGTTATAGTGTAACCAGTTTATTATGAATACCTCTTTCGTTTCCGTATCATATAGAATCTTTCCATACTCAACAAACCTGTTTAGCAACTTCTCAACAGTCTCCATACTATAACCTGTTTCAAGCTCTGCCACACGCTTCGGTAATATATAAATACCACATTGCTTCGTTTTCGTACCAGTTAACAAATATATGTAAAAATAACGCTCCTCTGGCGTTAAATCTAATATGAATTCATCTTGCCAAAAGTTCACCTGCACATTACGGTATACCGCCATATGTTTCCCTCCACTCTTTGCTAGTAAATAGGAAAATTTTAATCCTTCATTATAAAGATAGGCATGCGGGAATGGTTTTGGCATTCGAATTACAATTTTTTTACTACTACAACGCCGGTTTCATTTTTTCGCGCTTGTTTTGTTCTTGTAGTTGTTTTTGCTTTTGTTTTTTCTTAGTGATTTATTACTTGGTAGGGGCTTATGAGGGGCTTGGAAGGGCATTCTACATTACAATCTATCAAATACAATTGTTCTTCCTACTAAATAGGAGCTATTCCAAATTATTATTTTGGATAGCTCCTTTCAAATTCTTCTTATTTTTTTACTTCTACCAATGTCAGCTTCTACATACAATTTCTTCTGCTATTTGTGGGCAGTAAAACTCTCATTTCAAAATTTGGTGAATAAACTGCTTGATTGCAATGCGAGTGGCCCTCACTGATTAAAGTTTCCTTTTATTTTTGCATTGAATCTAACATCTTCACAATAAAGGCAGCCGCCTGACCACGAGTTGCTGTGCCTCGAGGATCAAACTCATTATTTCCAATACCATTAACTACCTTTAAGCTGTATAATCGTTGAACCGATTCTTTGTATGTTATTAAATGCTTATCTGTAAATGGTAATGCTACTAACTCACCTGTAATTCCTTTATATCGTAATGCTTTGTCAATCATAATAGATACTTCTTCACGAGTAATTGGTGAGTTAGGATCAAAAATCCCTTCACCACGACCATTAATAATTCCTGCACTTGCACAACGTTTAATACCGTCATGAAGTGATGGATGTGCCTCATTGATATCTACAAATGACTTATTTCCCTCTGGTAGTTTAAGAGCATTCGAGATTAATTTCGCAAACTCCGCTCTCGTTACATTTCGATATGGAGCAAATACACCATTGCCTTCGCCTTGCATAATACCTAGACTGTTTAATTTACGAATATGCCCTTCAAACCAGCCACCTGTAATATCATCTTTTGGTTTTTGTACTTCTTCCTTAGGCTTTTGTACTTCTTCCTTTGGTACATTGTAGTTAATTTTAATCCAACTTGGGTCATAGAAAATCCATTCTCCATTACCTACTTTATACCAACCATTTTTAACGGCTAATACTTTGTAACGATCTCCGTTTGAAGCTTTACGTACAACACGATGTTCAATACCCGCATCACTACGTACATTGATGCCACTACCATTTACCACTAGTTCCATGCTAGGTTCAGCTGGATTATTTTCATTTGGATTAAATGAGTCATTTTTATCTTGTAAAGGCGTATCAATCTGCGCATTTATATTTGCATACCACTGAATTCCTTGTACGAAACCAGCCCAATTACCACGTGAAATTAAAATGTCAGGACATTTTTTCCCGCTCCATTGTTGATGCTTGTAAATATGATCTGCACCAATTCCTTCTTTGTTCATTAAATAACCTGCAAGTCGTTTTGCATTTTCTAACGCTTTATTGTAATCACCGTCTTGGTTAACCGCAATCTCGATACCGATAGACTCCCTGTTTCCTGAACCATCTCCATCTCCTGCATGCCAACCATTTTCGTTTGTTGGTAAGTGTTGATAAATTTGTTTATCATCTACAGTAAAATGCCATGAAGCTGTTCGGAAAGTGCCTTCAGTTGCTTGCTTGTATAAATATTTCGCATGATTTTCAGCATTCGCACCAGCGGCTGTATTTGCGGTCTCATGGATTGTAATGTAACGTGCTTTCATCGGATTCGCAGGACGAATATCAGGATTTCCTGCTGGAACAATCCACTCCACAAATGGAACTCCTGCAAGTGTTCCATATTTCTTCGTACTCTGTGCACTATATTGAATACCTCTTGGCTTTGCAACAGGTTTCATTTGACGATCAGATCCATCATTTCGACCATCTACAGATTCAAATGCCTTTTCAATGTTTGAAATAGCTTCCTTTTCTGCTACTTGTCCCTTCTTAGCATCTTGCATTTTGTTTAATTCTTCTGTTTCATCATGTTTATGCTTATATTCTTCTAAAAGCATTTTTTCATTTCCAGATACTTCTGCTTCGTTAATTTGTACATGATCAGGAACTTCCAACTTGAAATTAGAATAATTTAATCCGCTCGTTCCGTGTTCTCCTTGGGCAATATTAAGTTGATCAGTTTGAGATTTGTTGATCTCTTCTGCTGATGCTGATAAAGGTACGCTCCCTAAAATCACTAGACTTGTTGATAGTGCGATTACTTGTTGTTTGATTGTCTTATTCATTATTATAATAAATACATACACACTCCCACCGTGTATGTATCTCAACCTCCCTTTATTGTCACATTAATTTTTAAAAATATGAATCTACTATGTACTCCTAATATATTTCCTTTTTTATTTATATATTTAAATTATCATATTTTATACCCATTAAGAAAATATTTATATGTCATCCCTACAGATGAATTTCATCTAACATACTTTTTATAAAATTCATCAACAAACATTATTTTACAACTAATTACAAATACCGTCAAAATAATCAATTTAAACTTAGACAAATAACTGGCATACAATTTCATAATAAGAGATCCTATACTATCGAAATACATCTATTACAAATTCCCTTTAACGTTTTCAACAATCTCATTTATCGTATTCCGATCAAACTTATCACTAATTTCATATGACTCACGATCTCCTACGAATTGCACGCCTACGATATCATTGCGATCCTTACCGTATTGCACTTCAATAATAGATCCTCGCTCTATTTGTTTCCAAATGAGACCTGCTTCATCTTTATTATCTAAAATAATGCAGTCTTCAATATTTTCATCAATCCCAATTAATTTATTATCATCCATATATCCAATCTCGTATTGTTGCCGTTCTTTCGCTTTGCCACTTACTAATATACCTTTGCTACCATATGAGTAATCCATATAGTCCTTTTTCTCCGTTTGTACCGCTTTCGGCTTTTGTGCTTCAGTTTTTTCAGCAGTCCCACAACCTGTAATAAGACTGATTGGGATAACCACTATTAATACGAATCTAGTAAATTTCTTTATCATTTGTAACCAACCTCATATATTTAATGCAAAACTCCATTTATTACTCTATTAAAGAATAACATGATATTAAGTAAACAGAACGAAAGATAACATATTCTTTACATACTCGCACTTTAATGAAGGACTAGGCCATTTAAACCTAGTCCTACATAACTTTAACTTTGCTTCACATACTTAATTGTATGAAATGACGTCTCATTAAATAATTGCAAGTTTTCCCCATCATAATCTTGAACTTTATATGCTATTTTCTTTTTTTGAATTGTATCTTCTACACCGTCTACTAAACGTTTATTGAGATGTAAATAGATTGTAAAAGCCTCCTTATCATATTCCCAAGTGCCTTCAATATAATTCTTTTTATTTGGATACTCACCTTTACCATACGTTTCAAATGTCTTATCACCTTTTAGAATAAGTGACATAATGAAACCGTCTGTTCCTTTGAATCCCCAATTACCGATTAATTCCGTACCATCTTTCACATTCTTCATAACGTTATCTGTATTAATTCCAGCTTTCTTATCTAACTCTTTCAAATCTTTCATAGATACTGTACCGTCACCGATTTTAATATCCCCTTCAAGATCTTTGAATGCCTTAAGCCAGTAAATATCTCCTTCTTTCACTAGCTTTTCAGATTTCTCTATTAACTCTTTATCAGTCTTATCACCTTTTTCTCTTTTTTCTTTTCTGGTGAATACTTCATTTATTAAAGAAAAAGACTCTCTAAAATAACTAATTGCTTTTTCAAAATCTTTTTGTTGGTTTACATACTCTGTAGGGGGATCTATTGACTCAAATTTATCTAACACTTTATTTAATTCTTTCACACTATCTACTATATCTGATTTCTTTTTCTTACCGTCAAAAACCTCTCTTGTAATATTGTTATGCTCCGCAAACAACTTATCAAACTCTACCCCTAATTTATACACTTTATTAGGATAGTCTTCCTTTGAAACTTTTTCTTTCTTACTATTAGACTTCGATTCTTTTACTTTAGACTCTTCCGTTTTCTCCTGTTTAGAAGTGTTCGTTTTCTCAGAAACTCCACAACCAAATAACAACATGACCGGAACTGCTACCCCTAGTAGTTTCTTTGCATTCATGACTGATTTCTCCTTCTACTTGAATAGATTACTCTTGCTATACCCATCCTCTTTTTTTATCTTGTAATTAAAGTTACAATCGCAATAACTCCTAGAATCGGTCCCCAATATTCCATTTTTATAAAAAATAATGAGTGCTTTTTGTTAAACATAACTTTTTCACCAGTTTCGGCATCTATATAAACTTTCCCATCTGGCTTATTAATATATTTACCTAAATACCAAGACATAACCCCTGATATAATAAACATTACCGCCATTGGCCAACTATGGTCTTGAAAATATGTAGCGTCCCCCGTTATAGATCCAAAGATAGCCTTACCCAAAAGAGTATTAATAATTACAATAATTGCGACTAAAAAACCCCAACCAGACCAAATAATCATCTATTTCTCCTCCTAAAGCGTACAACTTTGTACTTTATGTTAATTTGAACTGCAAACGAAAATGTTTAAAAAACCGAATATTCAGACGTTGATAATCATATTTAGCTTACATTCGATTCTAACTTTAATGTCCTAAATGCAAATGAACCAGATATAATTTGTAAAATTGTCGGAATAAGTAAAAAGAATAATGACATAAACAACATAACTATAGGAATCACAATCATACAAACTCCATAAACTTTATTATTAACCTTGTTTACTAAACACGATAAAATGAACAATCCTATTTGAACCGTTAAAATAATAGAGTAATAAGCTAAAAGTTCGTAATCAACACCTTCCATAATATTAAACGCTACAACTATTAATATTATGGAAATAATAATTCCCAAAATGCCACCAATTAAACCTAATACAAATTCAGGTGTTCTTTTCAATTCAATCCCCCTTTTTTGAAAAACTAACTGCTTGTATATTTTTCCCATTCACCATCATACCAAATATTCACTGGAAAAACTATACAAATGTATTTTTTATTCTACTATACTTTGCTTCTAACTATAGATAGCTTGTAGCAGTCACAAAATCAAAAGCTTCAAAATTACTAACCGGTTTCGATACTTTTAGAAAGTAGACATACCCCTTGAATACAATTAGTATTAACATATGAAATACGAAAGGCTTAAAAAGGCTTTCACATGAAGAAAGGAAGTTGCACAACTATGGATTTTAAAACAGTTATGCAAGAACTTGAATCTCTAGGTAAGGAACGAACGAAAAAAATATACATATCTAACGGTGCGCATGAGCCAGTATTCGGAGTAGCTACAGGTGCCATGAAACCAATCGCTAAAAAAATAAAATTAAATCAAGAATTAGCTGAAGAACTTTATGCCACAGGCAACTACGATGCTATGTACTTTGCAGGTATTATTGCCGATCCAAAAGCTATGAGTGAGTCTGATTTTGATCGCTGGATAGACGGAGCGTATTTTTACATGCTATCTGATTATGTTGTAGCAGTAACTTTATCGGAGTCAAATATTGCGCAAGACGTTGCTGATAAATGGATTGCAAGTGGGGACGAGCTTAAAATGTCTGCAGGCTGGAGTTGCTACTGTTGGCTTTTAGGAAATCGCAAAGACAATGAGTTTTCCGAAAGTAAAATTTCCGATATGCTTGAAATGGTGAAAGATACAATTCATCATTCTCCAGAACGAACAAAATCCGCTATGAATAATTTCCTAAACACAGTAGCAATCTCATATGTACCACTACACGAAAAAGCAGTCGAGATTGCAAAAGAAGTTGGTATAGTTGAAGTCAAACGTGATAATAAAAAAAGCAGTGTGCTAAATGCTACAGAGAGTATTCAGAAAGAACTTGATAGAGGAAGACTTGGTTTTAAGCGTAAGTATGTAAGGTGTTAAAAAAGATTCGTATTAGGGTGTCAATCTGATAAAGATTGATACCTTTTTCATTCAGGTTATATATCCCCTCATTTACTTTTAACTTATATTAAAAAATAATATCCTGATAACCTACTTCCATTACCTTTTCATTTAATAATCGAACTCCTACACCATTTTCTATATCCCACGTACAATTAAATGTAATTCCAACCTCTCGCCCTTCCGTAATATCTGCATACGGAACAACAATACCCTCTAAACCGATCATCTCTAGTATTTGATCAGTTGTTTCAACTAATGGATAATTTTCTTGCACTCCAATATCATATCCCCATTCACATCTCCTTTGTTTGTAATAGTCTAATATAGACTGTAGTAAACTTATTTGTACCTCTTCCCAATTTTTTATTAATGATTGATACGCTACATACTGCCCTTCATCAAACATCTCATCTTCTTCACCATCTATCATCAAATCAATCTCAGTGACATTGCCTATAAAAGTTATAGGCATACGCTTACCCCAAGCATAATTATATTCAATCTCTCCAAAAACTGAATCGTTCATTGTCATTTATCCGTCACTCCTCTCGCACTTATTACTAAGGTGTCCCTGCTTATTGTTAACTCCCATCAACACTTAACAGAGTGCGATAGAATGGTTTTATATTCATCACATATATCGTTTTCTTATACGACTACATATCCATAAAAATACTTTTTACCAATCTTCCATTCTTTCTTTGTTAGAACATCGATATATGACATCAACTCTCTATTTTTTTCATCTGTTATTATCGTATCGTACTGAATTGGACATTTGATTCCACTCCAAATTGATAAAACGGAAGGTATAGTAACAACATTATAAGTAGTTCTATCTCTTAAAAAACTCATAACTTCCGAAACTAACTCCTTTGTCAAATCTCCAGGAAAAGATAGTCTATTACGATAATAGTATTCTTGCGTATCGTTATTTTCGATAAAATCAGAATAAACTTCATTAAATTCTTCTAACGATACTTCATAATACTCGTCCTCAATTCCAAGCATCCATGAAAGTTCATTTCTTATAGCTTTTTCAACAAAGGTATCTTCCCACTCTTCTAGTAATGCTAAAAGATATGGTACTACATGATATGAAAGAGTTTCACCAGCACTTACTACAAAATTATGAACTCCATCCTCTGAAGCACTTGAAAGGAATTTCAAATTATTCGTTTCTAATAAATCATCGTGAGTAGCTGCTGAACAAAATAGTCTAGTGCATAAATTCAAAACAAGCTCATCTCGAGTACTATTCATAAGTTCGATTAGTAACCTCTTTACAGAGAAATCACCAAGCTTTAACAATTCATTAATTAAAATAAAGGATTCTTTCTCTGTTGCACTATCCCTTAAGTTAGACTTAAGAGTTTCAATTGTATGATTAGAAACTTCTCCATACCAAATATCTTTTTTTAAATGCTCTAAGTCCATCATTCTCTCTCCTTTTATTGCTGCTTACATTTATACGAACCATTTCATATGAATAATATTATTAATCATGTAACTTATTTAAAAACTCCGTAAAATTTTTAGCAATATGGAATACATTTTCTCTTGCTCTTTCCTCCGCTTCCTCAGCCGTAATCCCTTCACTTTCCATCAATGTTTCCTTTTCCCATGCCCCCTCATGTTCCCAAAAGACGACAATTGGATCTTCTTCATGATTTTTATAATCAAAGCAAATTAAATTTCCTGCTGGATCAAATGCGAATGGTACCAATTCATTTGGCAGAGTAGAAATATACTGGTTATATACTTTAACGATATATTCACTACTATCTACATCATAAGAAAGTAAAGTTCCAAATACCTTTGTTATCGTATCTATTTCAAATTTATAAGGTAATACAGCTGAACCATTATTATTTGTAGCACATTCTACATAGTCACTTGGAAATATACACCCTATCTCTTTTCCCACATTGTTTATATATTCTGCTGAAACTGGCTCATCCGGTACTGGCCATGTTAAGTCATTTCTCATTTAACTTCACCTCCTAACAAATCACATCACGTTTATCCGAAATAACTAATTGCATCATCTAAGGTTTTATGTAAATTCCAGTCTAATTACGACCTCGTTTCTTTTAATTTTTTAGATAATCCTTCCCAGAAACATTTGGAGAAAAGGATACACCCCTCCGATCCTCCTCAAAACTTGGTATAGCCATTGCTTGTGCTGATTCTAAATATTTCATTGTAGATAGCCAACTATCAAATAACGTATCCATATCAGATACTAAGAGATTATTTAAAACATCTATGCAAGTTCCATCGTATATGTAAACCTTAAATTTCATTAATTATTAAAGAGGTTTGGAGTTCTCACTTAATAAGAGAAGAGATAGACGAGAAGAAAACGCCTAATAATCAAAAACTATAACAATTTATCGCGCTACTTTTGGGCAGTAAGTGCCTGAGTGGTTTAAATAATCCATCAGTAAGGATGAAGAAAAATCCTCACTGATGGAAGTTTCACTTTATCCTGCAATCTCAGCCGAAGAGAGCCCCTCATGAATATTTCCGCTTACAATGATAGAATGTCCCCAAAATATATCTCCATCCGAAAAGAATATTTCAAAATCACCTTCTGAATAAACGCTTAAGCTGCTTAATGTGATGGAATTAATGAACATTTCTTTTGTAATTTCGTCGATTTCTGCTTCATCATCATCTTGTAGCCATTCATTTGCTAACTCTACCAGTTCTTTTGCAGCGTACATTTTCATTTTCATTTCCCATTCATCTTGCTCTTTGAAAAGTGCATGTGCTGTTTCCAGTGCAGACTTCATCATATGTTTGTCTTCACTCCAATCAAAATATAAATGACATTCTTCACCAGCCCAAGATATTCTCTTTTCAAAAGTTTTCACTCTTTTATCGAGTTCGAACACACCCAACATCTCATCATGATAAAAAAGCGGTTTCATTGCATCTTGTAAGATGATTTCCAACTCATCATCTTTATATGGTGTTTCCAAAACCTTAACAAGCATCAATGAATTTTCTGACTTGCGCACCTGTAATGTTACAACTGTATTTGCTGTCAAAATGTCTTTTGATTTTCTCCATTCTGCATCATCAACCAACCATGCGAGTCGTATATCTTCTTTTGTAATCGTTTCATTGGTATGTAAGTCTTTCCACGCAATCAAATCAATTGACGCAGTCCACAAAATGTTGTCACCGCCTTTTGATGCGCCGATTCCTAATGCCCCTGTGACAGCTGCTATTTCAATCACATTTTCTGAGAATCTATTTTCAAATCTACTTATTTCACTTGATTTACTCAATTTCGAATACATTCCTTTCATCACCCACAGGCATAAATACTTTGTGAGTTTTCCTGTTTTATTATAATTGGTCATGGTAAAGCCTATATAGAATTATAGCTATAATTCTATATAGGCTTTTTTTCACCTGGAATTTTAAATTTATTTACATCATATTCTTTAATTATATATACTTTTATAGCTTCAAAATCTTTACCAAATGCAAGAGATGGATTTTTTAAAAAATATATTATTTCTTCCTCTTCATAAATTCGGGCTTTAATTATTTCTTTGTCCGAGTGAAACGATAAATTGACTCCTTTGTAAAAATATTCGTAGTATCCCTCTTCATCCTGCTCACTCTTATCTTCAAAAGGAACAGATTCAATATAATATATATTCCCATTTACATTTATTGATTTCATACAGCATGACTTCCTTTTCAAGAATATTCATAAGAAATTAAATAGTCTCTGTCAATCATACCAAAAATAAGGGATTTACTTTTAGAATTTATAAAAAATATATAGGATTAAATTTAAATCTTTATATTTTTTTTCATATTACTTCATTATCTCTGTACAATTGTGTAATGTGTCACAGAAGTAGACATATTGCAATGAGTTGCAGTGAAGGGGAATATCCTTTGAGAATATAAAATAAGAAGATCAATCTAGAAAGACTATCTAGTCTAATCTTCTTTTATTGAATTTTTAATTAATGCATTTTTACCCTTAAAATAATATAATCAACGGGTGGATTATTATTTACATCCTCAAAACTGGGTCTAATTTTAAAGTCAAATTCATTTGTTATATTTTTCAATGTATAAAGGTTTGTTCTATCTACACTTGTACGGAGGAGCAATATATCGGAAAATGTAAAATGCATGAAGAATATGTTGCGGAACTATTAGAAAAACGCGGGTACGATATGCCGCAGAGGTTTTAGAAGTTCGTGGCGATAATATCAAAGTTATAGGAACATACAAAGGCGCTAGAAATACCACAGAACACAAATGTAACTCATGTAAAAATATATGGGAGGCAGCACCAACAAATATTTTAAAAGGAAAGGGAGAGAAACATTATGTCAAAGTTATTACGTGAATTATCTAAACCGGATAGTGAGGCCCTGCGTTCCGAAGCACTAGAACAGTTGAAAGTTACTTCAGGTAAAATTGTTGCTTGTGATCCTCTTATTTTTAATAAAAATCACTTTGAACAAACAATTCAGCCAGGTACATATCCAATTGTTGCTTGGTGGCATAAGGAAGATGGAGTCATTGCTGGTGCTGAATTGAAATTGTCGGAGTCAAAAGCGGTAGGATGGAAGATGGCAACAAAACCAGGACAAAATGTCAGTGAACTGGAAGACGGATATATTTTTGGTTACCCAGTTGATACAGGCTTAGGGTGCTTTGCAGATGTTGAAGCAATTGATAAGTTAGAAGAAATAGAAGATAGGTTACAACAAGAACTAGGAGAAGAATTTACTAATTTGTATGATGATCTTATAGAT
Organism: Bacillus cereus group sp. Bce019; assembly: GCF_051781745.1. Taxonomy (NCBI): domain Bacteria; kingdom Bacillati; phylum Bacillota; class Bacilli; order Caryophanales; family Bacillaceae; genus Bacillus; species Bacillus cereus group sp. Bce019. The sequence continues at coordinate 53,820 of NZ_JBPWJX010000011.1, read as the reverse complement.
GACATACTAACAGAACATGATGAATATTGGGGAAATTGCGTGGTGTGTGAGGAAACAGGAGGTAATATTATCATATTCCGTTCAGGTTATGGAGATGGATTTTATCCTTCCTATTGGGGAATCGATGAAGCAGGAAAAATCGTTTCACTTGTTACTGATTTTCAAGTGCTACATGAGGAAAATTGAGTACAACATCAATAATGATATAAGAATCAATATTTTTTCTTTTACAGCGTCAAATATTTGAAAATAACCCGTAGGATAATCTCCTTATGTACTACTGGTTCTAATAAATAGGGTTATATTCTTAAGTGAATATAACCCGTCATTAATTCTAGTTTTTTATTAACAGTTTTTTATTTAAATAATTTATTAACTCTACTGATGTAGAGTTAATAGTGCACTGTTTATCACGATAGAGGTGAACTTCAGATACCCTACGCTCCGAAATTACTTTTTCTATGATTTCCTGGCGATTATATTCTACCTGCATCGTTTCACAGTTTCCCCAATGAGTAGGAGTGGATTTTTCGTTTGACTCAAATACATCTAGAAGACGATTTAATATCTCTTCTTCGTTAAATGCTACAGTCGGATACATTGCGATTGTAAAATAATTCGGTTTCATTTTAATCCCCCCTTTTTATTAGAAACGAGGTTATGTAACTATTTTCATTTATCACTGCCAGATAAGTTTGAATCCTTTCCACTATTAATCATGTAACTTATTTAAAAACTCCGTAAAATTATTAGCAATATAGCTTTCATACATCCTCCCTCAAAAAAATCCCCACGCTTATGTGAAAATAATCTTTCAACACAAATATGAGGACTTCCTTATTTCATTACTATACTTTACACATTTTATTCGCTAGAATCTTCTTCTTTCAATTTATATACTCTATCTCTTTTCTCATCACTTTTGACAAAAATAAGCTTTTCTTCTTTAACAAGACCTTCTAATAGTAAGCATACTTGCCCATATGCTTTAGGCTTATTCGTTGTGAATCTTTCATCTGATATTTTACCAGCTCGTATTAATTGTTCGCATAACTCAAGTGCACTTATTTCTTCAGAATTAATTAATTCTAAAATATCCTTTTGTAAGGGCGATAAAGGTACGGGAATCTCAACTACCTCCACCTTTTCTAGTTTGTTTTCTTCTTCAAATAAATCTTCAAATGAAATTTGATTCATTACATCTGTTCCTTTCTAACGATTGATTTGTATAATATGAACTAAATCCTATAGCGTATTTATTATTATGTATTACTTACCTTTTTTCATAAATCTCAAACTCATGTACATCGTTTCATATAGTATGTTTTGATTATACCAAATATACGTTCTGTTTTCTATTGTAGAATTCGTTATAATAGGAATGAAATTATATACTCCCTGTAAAAAAATAGAAATATTATCTATAAATTTGTATAATAAAATAATAAGAGTAAAATTTTATTATAGAAGGGTTCTGGTAATATGTTAGGTATTCATGTTGAAAAAACAAAAGATGAACTAATTATTTCATGGCAATTCTCTAAAATTCATATTCCATTATGTGAAATCACTGAGGTAACGGAAGATAATACATATGCTGGTGTTGAAGAAAAAAGCGTAATCCGAATTGGAACAGCATATGGTACAACTGATCGTATTTTAATTAAGGCAGTAAAGCAAAATTATTTATTATTCACTACTAATAGAGTATCCATTTTAAATAAAATAAAAGCTTAATTGTTTTTCTTCCTATATTTAAATGTTAAACATCTACATTCTATTATAGGAAACGCTACAAAAGATTCGTTGATTACTCCTGTTCCTAATTCGGAAGCATATGGTGAAATTATATAACACAAACACCCTAGCTCTTCGCTAGGGTGTTCTTAGTTTTATCTATAATACAGTAGTTCTACAAGTCTTATTTATTTTTATGAACTCCTTGTAATTGACTAAGAACCTCATTGGCAGTCCTCTCAAATCTTTTAGGGTTATCAGCAATAATTTCATTAAGTAAATTAATTATCGTTAGTTGTATATCATAAATGTCATCTCGCCAAAGCTCGTACCTCTTTTTCTATTCTATCATTGCACATAGCACTCCATGATGGTACAACCATCATGGAGTTTATTCTTCAAAATAGCCATTTCTTTTTCTACCCAATTCTCATATATGCTTATACATGTTTACGTTAAACCACTACAAGCTTTTATCATATATGGTATTGCACTCAATTTTTTGTATCTTCAAGATTTTTAAGATGCTTTTCTAAGTATTTTTTTCCTGAATTACTTTTAGGCATAAGACCAAGATGTTCATATTCCCAAATAATCATTCTCTCGTGGGAATTTTCATCCGAAAGGTCATCATAATTAAAGTCAATACTAAACTTTCCTGTATTATCAAAAATCATAGTGAAATTTGTCCAAGCTTCTTGATCATTATCAATAAACTCTTTCTTCATTCTCTTAATACACTCTAACAAACGATGCCACTTCTTAAAATATTCTTCTTCTGGGACATTAAAGAGTTCAAAAATACTATGACTGTAAATAGGAGTACTATTCTCTTCAGGGTAGTAATAAAAATATGACTCTTGAGCACCTTCCCCAACCTCACCATACAGGTAAACCTTAAACCACTTCTCTGGAATTGTATCAATTACAACCTCTGCTATTTCATTGTATAACTTGCTTAATTTTTCATCATTCATCTAGTTTTCCTCCTGGTACATTATCAAAATTCTTCAATCTCCATCTATCTTCATCACCAATTTTATATCTAATAACAACACTGTCTGGACGTTTTGAATTCCCGCTATAATTCGGCGTTATTTTCACCCTAACTTTATCACCATCATTAAGAGCATTAGCCCATTCATTCTCTAGTTTTTTCCATTCTCCTCTGTTTAAGTTACTATTCATTGGAACTAAATTATCCATATTACCAGAGCCTTTAAATATAGTTGCAATTAAATGTCCGCCGTCATCATCATCCAAACGATCATTCCCACCTACCACTCTCTGAGCGTAGTTATTCCGCTTACCATCACCTAATTGAAGACTACCCTCGCAACTTGCAACACACCCTTGACTATCTGTTGTATATGTATATCCTTCTTTACTTGTTCAACATTTGGCTTTAATATCTTTTTACGTTTTTCCCTAGCATATTGTTCTCCATAGTTTACTTTTACAGGCCCTTCACCCGTACCCTTAACCCCACCACTCTCCAAATTCGAGACCCTACTCTGAATACTCGCCTTTGAGGCATCATGGGCTTCTTGGAATTTCCCGCTATAGTTCGTTCCAGTTCTAGCGACACTTCCATCTGGCAGTATTTCTACACCTTTTACGAATGGGGTTACGGAGTCCACACCTTTTGCTAATGTATTTCCAATTATATAATACCAGTAATTTGGGTTAGCCTTAATTCACAAAAATAATTTTTATAAATTTATAGCATGCCTATCTATAAAAAAGCACTTGTTGCCTTTCGTAGACAATCAAGTGCTTTAAATTTATATGTTTTTAAGTAGTATTTAATTTGTAAGTTTTTTAGTAACAGTTCGACAGCCTTTACATGTTGTGACAAATACTAGGTAAAACTTACAAGTTTATATAAATGCATTCTACTTGTATTTATTGCTTAATAAATATAGAATACACTATTTTATCCTTCCATTAACTTCTTCCTCATTTTATGTGTTTCTAAATCTGCTAATCTAACAGGAATAGGTAAACGACTTTCATTATTAATACAGTTCATAACAATTTCAGTACTTGTATCTAAATCAATCCAGTTCCCACAAGAAACAAAAATAGGTTTAACATTTTTGGTCGTTCTTAAAGTTCGACCATAGACTTCATTATTTATTACAATATCAGTGTAAGATCCTTTTAGATTCTCTGGCATAATAAAATCTACATCTCGAATTTTAAGATAACTTTTTGCTACACCAATGGTTGGTTTATTTAGAAGAAAGGAAGCATGAGTAGCAATACCCATGTGACGATAATGTAAATATCCATTACCATCAAAAATATATATATATCTGGTTGCTTTGTTAGCTTTTTAACTGCCTCTATTATTAAAGGTAACTCTCTAAATGCAAGGAAACCTGGAATATAAGGGATTGGTATTTCTCCATAACTGTATACTTTTTCGACAACTTCCTTTGTACCATAATCAATGATTACAATACAACATGTACCATACTTAGTTTTATTCACATCCCAATAAGCCAAATCTACCCCTGCGATAAATTGTATCTCTTCTATTTGAAAATTATTTTCTAATTTAATTCTAGGTGATAATTCACTTTGGATTTTTGAAAACTCTTGTATTAATTTCTTTTCATCAAAATTATTCATTATCATCACAATCAGATAATCGGGTAATTAGTCTTAATTCCTCTTTTGTTGGAGCAACTTTTTGCCTAATTATATTCCCTTGTTTATCCCATTCAGTATATTTTAAACAAACGCCAAACTTAAACGTTCCTTCATATTTGAGTTCTTCGCTTTCATACCAAATTTTTCTTATACCTCTTGTTTGTCCTTTTGTCATGTAATCTATAGATTTAACTTTCCCATTATGGTGAAATTTAACATAATTACCTTCTTTAAAACCATTCTTATAATAACAGTAATACGCTAGATTCCCATTTTCATATAACTCATAAGCTAATCCAGTAAAAGGTTTTCCACCTTCATCTTCTGGGTTATCCAGCACTTCATCGCTGTAAGAGGTAAACCATAGTTCCTCATCAAAATCTATACCCTGTTCTAATACATATTCTTTACTTAATACATCCATCTTATTTTCCAATTTTTCTCACCTCTGAACTAAATTCAAATCCTTCAGTAATAAAATTACAATGTGGACAGGTTGGCATCATCATACCAGCCGGTTTCAATTTCTTACCAGATCTTACGACGTGGGTAATAAAATCTGTTGGCTGTGCGTTGGGATTCGCAAGTAATGCCTGATTCAAGGAGTATACCTCTGCGTGGGAACCTGCTCCATACGTAAATTTATAACCATCTCTAACACTACTAGGCATGTTCTCTATCCGATCCCTAATAATTGGGTGCAATGTAACTGGAATATCACCGTCAGTATTGTTAATTCCAAAATAATATTTTCCAGTATTTTTATCAAATGTTCCTGCAACCGCTGGACCCATTTCGTTTTTTGTTAGCCCTAATGTATTTAATCTTTCAACCTCTTTTTCTACAGCACCACGCAAATTAATTCTATGATTTAATTCTTGTGGAGTAAATCGACCATATTTATTACGCAAGTATTCTATTCTACTTAATTTTTCACTACTATTAGAAACTTCACCCGTACCCTTATTTAAAACCAAAAGCGATAATTGGGTTACCAATTATCGCTTACTAAGTCAAACCATTTGATGTACTATAAAGTAACAATTATTTTATTATCTATGATAGTTCTAAAATTGGTGTAATTTCTCATCATATTATTACCATATGCACTAACTGCTTCATTACCACACACCATACTTTCATAGTTATCTTTAAATTCTTTTTTTATTGACTCTTCCAAACTGTCATAGTATCTTTTGATAGCTTCCTCTGCCAATTCACGCGACCCGTGCGTTAATATAAAATTAATATCTACCATATAACCCTTTTGAGGATAAAAACCCCTTTCAACAACCTCTTTTACAAAGTTGTTCAAATCATTCGTACACCTTTCTACAATTGGCATAAATACACTATTTAACCAATTAGTGAATTCGTTAACTGTCCGCTCCCACTCTTCCTCATTTGCTATGTTCCAATATAACTGACCGCTTGGTACATTGCACTGACGTGTATTAATATGAAATATTTTATCTTTAGATTTTAAAGGAAGAATTGCGCATTCACCATAAAATACTACATTTTTATCAGATATATTATTCCAACTTGTATAAAAGAGTACCTTATAAATGAAATTTTTATCTTTTTTACTCATCCAATGACCAGACTTAGAATATTTCCAGCCATTATCTAAATACTTTTCAGATATTAGATTACATACGCGCTCAAATGCTTTATTTGCTTTCATATTACATCTCCAATTCAAACTACCTAAGATTCATATATTTTAAACTCAATCCTCAAATCTTGAGTATTCTTCCTAAAAACCTCCAATAATTTATTACAATTTTCAGTTGGTTTATATTTAAATCTTAAATCGAATATAAAGCCATCTACTAACTTAGCATCCGGATAAACACTATAGATTTGCCCACTTTCAATAAAAGATACATAGGCATTAATTTTATCTTGTAACAATGTTAAGTGCTGAAGTTCATTTTCCCAATCTAAATGATCTGCAATCATTAATGCTAACTTATTTTCACCCATACTCTTGCCAATTCCATCTATTTTATTTTTGTCTAATATTGACACTTATCTCTCACCTCATTTATTCATCAAAATAAGTTGTCCCTTCAGGACGAACAATTTGCGGCCTTGTTCCACTAGGCACTTCGTATCCCCCTGAAAAATCTCCCTTTCCTTCACCTACGACCTTTCCACCAGAATTCTTCAATTCAGGGAATCCCTTTTCTTGATTAGTAGTATAGGGAGCAGTAGCGGAACTTTTATATTCTTGTATAATAACATTCCCATATTCATCAGATGCAATTGCGTCAACTCTTACCTTAGTCCCTTCATGTGTAACAATGGTTATTTCTCGTTCAGCATTTTCATATTGTTGTGAAAATAGATTAAAACTTTCATCAGAAAATTCTTGCCTCTGCTCTTTAAGTGATGCCCATTTTTCACTTGCTTCTTTCCACTCCAGTGGCTCTTTAGGCGCTTCACTATTCTTATATTTCCTTTCACAATATACATCATACTTAGATTGCAACTCAGCATCTTTAAATCTACCAGTATTATCAAGTAAATCAGAATTCCCTTTTCCACCTTCACCCGTACCCTTAGCAAGTTGATAAGCGTCATCCTTAGCTGCCGTACTTACCTTTGAAAACTTTCCAGCTACTTCTCCAACAGTTGAAGATTCTATATAAGGAAGCCTCACTCCTATTCCAGTATCCACCATCCTAACAGCTACTGGAATAGGAGTATTTTTCATAGCATCTAGTGTATTCTTTAAAGTCTTATTTTCCCTAGGCGATTGTACCACATTATTTCTACACTAAAACAAAAAAAGCACTTGTTGCCTGTAATCGACAATCACGTACTTTAAGTTAATATATTTTTAAGTATCGCTAATTTTGTAAGTTTTGTAGTACAGTTTGACACCTTTTATATATCGTGGCAACTACTACGTTAAAACTTACGAGTTTGTACGAGTTCGTTAGTTTTATGTCCATCTCATGTGTTTATATTCACCACCATGTAAACTGTCATATCGCCTAAGCTCGTACTTCGTTTTCTATTCTATCATTGCACACAATACTCCATGATGGTACAACCATCATGAAGTATTTACTTTTTAACAGCTTATTCTTTTTCTTTCCACTTCAAAAAAAAATTCTTTTTCGTTTACTTGTCTTATGTGAATTCTTTAATTTCTACCCCTAATTGTCTATACCTTTCAATACTAATTAACCCTCAAACTATAGATTTCCTGCTAACATTAAAAGGATCTACGTTATTTTCCTCTAACAAATCTTCAAATTTTTCTGTTCCGTATTTTACAAAACATTCATATTCCGACTGGGAAATAAAGAATGCTAACAAAATTTTACCATCTTGATTTTCACTTCCAGTACGTACATCACCATATTCTTCTGGAAAAGCGAATGGTTCAGTAAAATAAACTGCACTTTTATTATATTTTTGAACAAATGATTTATCAATACTTTCAATACCACTAATTGCCGTTCCTCGTCCTATTTCTATTCCATTACCTATACAATAAAATAAAGCACTTGCAAGGATATACCCTGTACTATTAAATGCCCCATCAACTACCATTGAAATTTCAATATTATCCCCTACTATTTCTTCATATTTACTGAGTCCAAGTGTATTAAAAACTAAACATTCTTCAAATACATTTTCATATTTTAAAATTTGCATACTCGGAAGCTCTTCATTATTTTTAAAAACCTCTCGGTCTATTGGATCACCTAAATATTTACTATAATGGTCATAATAAAGCTCTCCGTAATTTATGATTCTTTTATCTCCCCTTTATATGTTCCTTCTATTCCTTCAAATTTATGACTTATATTACATTCATGACATTGAACCCTTAGTCGAGCATTATATTCATCCAATACTTCTTTTCGTGTTGGTTTTACTTCACCTGTTTTCATACTTACAACTCTTTCTGCTTTAACACGAGTACCTTTTCTAAAACTACTTCTCTTATACAAACTATCAGTTTTTTTAACTTTTGTACTACCTTCACCCGTACCCTTAGTTAAAACAAAAAGCGGTAACTGGGTTACCAATTACCGCTTACTCTTCCTTACTTACAAGTATTCTCCCAATTAAAGTTAAATACTTCTTCAACATCATTTTTCATTAACTTTTGTAATTATACATCAAGCCCATCTGTTACTTTCCCTTCGCTTACTCAAAGCTAGGTAAAATAGTTTATTAAATGTACAATTCTACAAAACTTTTCCTTGTTTCAAAGATCTAACAAAATAAATTAGAACGTAAACAAGTCATAAAAAATTATTCTCCTGGTAAGTGAATATTGATGAATATGTCAGTATCATTTAATTGACTGGAAACTACGTTCAGAAATTTCATTCCATTTTCCGAAATACTATGTTGAAATTTTATATCAATTATTTTTTTCTCAAAGTTGTCTCCATAATCTTTAAAATACTGCTTATCTTCAATATACACTAAGTAATTATTAATTTTTTCTTGTAGTACGTCTAGATGCATGTCTTCATATTCCCAATCTAGATAGTCTATTATTAACAACTTTAGATTTTTACCTTCTACTCCAATTGCATCTATCTGATCCACATCTATAACTGCCATATTTTCTCCTATCCTATATATGTCTATTGCAATAATCTACAATGTACTCATATATATTTTTTTCTTCATTAATAAATCTTCCATATTCGTGTTTTTCTATTAGATTTTTTGCAATACTTTTAGCTTCTTTATACTTTCCTGTATTTATTAATAATAACATATCAACAAGGTTATAATCATAAAGTTGATTTTTATCCGAAGATTTAGAGAAAGAAAGGAAATCTTCAAAACCTTCAAAATACTCTACAGTCTGCTCCAAATATTCACAGCATTTACCTATTAATTCATTAGCAACATCTCCTAAACTTTCTACATCACCATATTTTACATCATTGTAAAAAGCCTCAAATCCGTCAACTTTGTATGCACCGTTTGCTCGTAATCCAATAGGTTCATTACTATTAGATTCCATATTAAAAACTTCCCAAAAAATATCATCTGTTATATATGGCTTCACATACCCTCTAATTCTAACAATATCATTTTCCACACCAGTCGCACCAATATGCATATATATAAAATATTGCCCTATTTTCTTACAATAAATTCCACCTCTTGATTTTAGTTTATATTTTTTCAATCCTTTTTTTATCGAGGCACTAATCCTCTTATCTAAATCTTTTCTTTTAAGTTTCATATTATATCACTCCCTTATGTTGGGTCTAACGATTTTAACAGCAGTCCCAGGCGGAATCTCGACTCCATTAATAAATATTCCCTTCCCTTCTCCTACAATAACTCCTCCACTTTCAAGTAATTCCACAAATCCATCTCTTTGATTTGAAGTTAGTGGAGCTGTAGCAGAAGATTTATATTCTTCTATTAACAATGCTCCTGTTTTTTTTATCATATCCAATTGCATCTACTCTAATTTTTGTTCCGTCCTTAGTTACAATTGTTATCTGTTCTTGAACATCAGTAGCCACTTTCTTAAATTCATTTATTGCTTCTATTTCAAAATCTCTTCCTTGATTCCGTAGTTTCGCCCACTTATCAGAAGCTTCTTTCCAATCTAATCGGTCACGAATATTTTTACCAGATTTAGTATTTCTATTTACATAATCTTGATACTTAGATTCTAATACATCATCAAAAAATTTCCCACTTGAATCAAGTCCAGCGACCTTATTACCAGTATTATCTACTCTTTTACTAGCAAGAGAAGCGTCTACACCCTTAATCTTATCATCTATAATCTTATTACTTTCTGTATGATGCTTATTCACCCAGCTTTGGAGATCTGTACCACCTTGTTTAGATATTAGTAAGCCATTTCCGTCAACTTCAAAACTTGCCGATTTGGCTGTCCTATCATCTATGCTTTTGGCTATTTTTTCGCCAAATTGATACATCTTTTCATTTCCGGATTTCTCCATTTTAAGGCTCGCTAGTTTCAAACGGTCAAGCATAATAGCTTTATTATCACGCAATGATTGTACCACATTATTTCTACGCTAAAACGCAAAAAGCACTTGTTGTTCAAATAGACAATCAAGTGCTTTAAGTTTCATCTGTTTTTAAGCAGCATAAATTTGTAAGTTTTGTAGTAACAGTATGACACCTTTTATATGTGGTAACAACTACTACGTTAAAATTTACGAGTTTGTACGAGTTCGTTAGTTTTATATCCATTCCATGTGTTTATATTCGTGAACCAGTAAAATGTCATCTCGCCTATTTATCATACTTTTCTCACAAAACCTGTATTAAAACAATATGTCATGATGGTACAACCATCATGAATTTTGAATTTCAAGTAAGCATTTTTAATCGTTCAGACATAAATACTTTATAAGAAAACAAAAGCACTTGTTACCTAAAAGGAAATCAAGTGCTTTTTCTATGCATAATAGGAATTCTTGCAACTCTAAACTGCAAACATCCTTTTCTAATTTGATAACTCTAATCAAAAAAAATTCATAAAATAATAGAGTAATAGTTAATTTTGTATTTGTAATTCCCTTAAAACTTCTGTCCGCAAATCACTCGCAATATTCCCATTCTTATAATCATCCAATAAAAAATTTATTCTCTGAATATAACTATCTGAATTCTCTATACATTTCGCGAAACAATCCATAAAATGGTCTACTAATGTATCATCAACTAAAGCAATTGGTTCTGGATAATATTTGACACCTTCTCTTTCAAATGCTTTTCTACTAGTATAAGCAACTGCATCAATAACACAGTTCCAAGCTATGACATCTGTTTCATTATCTGACATCTCTTGAATTATTGTTATACCATTTTCCTCATTATCTAATAATTCATAAAGAATATCCCCTATATTTTCTTTACCTTTTAGCCATTCCCAACATTTAAATATAACTTCCTGGGCTAAAATTTGATCTTCCTTTTGAGAAAATACCGACAAAACTTTTTCTGAAAGTCCAAGAAAAAATATTACTTTACCATCTTCTGTTAAACTACTAAAGTTAGTATTAGCCATAATTAACCTCCAACTAATCAATATACTTTCCATTTTTAATCATTAGACTAAGCCTACCAGTTACTTTAATGCTTTCATCGGTTTCCGATGTTACTTCGATTTTTAGATTAGGATATTTTAAACTTAATTGCTTTAACACACCAGGCGGAACTTTATCGTTCGCTAATCCTTGATAACACTTTCTACATACACCTGAAGGATTCGATTGATGAAGTTTTAATGTTCCTGTTACATCTTCTGGTTTTATACCTGCCTTTATTACTGCTGAATCAAATTCATTCAGAACCCCTTCCTCTGCATGCCTAGTGAACAATGGGTTAGTCCCTGGGGCTTTAATATTCCTGTCAGGCATTACTTCATCTAAATCAGGTAATCCAGCTTCTTTTCGTACTTTCGGCGATCCTCCTTCAAAATTCAAATCTTCTAATCCTTTTACATCAGTTTTTCCAACTGCCACTGTTTCAGTTTCTGGAACATTCCATTTTTTCCTTAGTGCATCTATATCAGTTTTACCAATATCAATCTTACTTTCTTTACCCGTACCCTTAGCCACACTACCTTCCTTACTAACTCCTGAACCATCACTACCCTTAGCAAGTTGATAAGCGTCATCCTTAGCTGCCGTACTTGCCTTTGAAAACTTTCCAGCTACTTCTCCAACAGTTGAAGATTCTATATAAGGAAGCTTCATTCCTATTCCAGTATCCACCGTCCTAACTGCTACTGGAATAGGAGTATTTTTCATAGCATCTAGTGCATTTTTTAAATTCTTATTTTCCTTAAGCGATTGTACCACATTTTTACCCAAATTTGGATTAAAACCAGGCATTCCTTCTTTGAATTTTAATAATTTCGCTAAATCAGCTAATTCACTCGTGCCTTTGAATGCTTTTACTCCTTTTCCTACCGCTCCCACAACTGGGATTGCATCTAATCCGCCAAAAATGATGTTTCCTACCCGCTCTTCTTGGCTCAATTTCCGGTGTGTTCCCCAGTCTTCTCCGTCGATACCACTTTTTATTTGTACAGCGCCGTATACTACTGCGGCAGCGGCCCCGAGTGGTGGACAAAGGATTGTTGTGATGATGATTCCTACGCCTATTCCTATGTCTCGCACCATTTCTAGTTTTTTCTGTTCATCTTCTATCGATTTGTATTCAAATCCTCGTGTGGATGGGACTACTTTCTTGTATTCTTCATAATTTAATTTTGCATCTGGATTTTGTTTTTTTAGTTCTTTGTATTCCCCTCTCAGTACGTTATCAAATGCAGGTGAATCTCTAAAAATATCTTCTACTGTTATTTTATCTTTCTTCTTCTGTATTGTTTGTGGTACACTTCCGTAGCCTGCATGCGCACCTGGTAATACTGTCGTTGTTGTAGAGCCAATTCGGTTATTTGTTTCAAAACTGAGAATAGATGTATCTCTCATTTTTTGAGCGAATTTATCCATTTCTACTAAAAAAGGTTTATCTATATGTTCAGAGACTAATTGCCCTGCTTCTCCGCAATATTTTTGTAATGTCGTATAACTATCAAGTAATTCCCCGATTTTTTGCGATTGATCTTTAGGATTAAAATGGATACTACCATCCGAGTCTAAATCTCGTATTCTTCCATCAATTCTTTTTAATGATTCATTTGCTTCCCGTAATTTCATGAGTGCATCTTTTGTAATTCGATTCATACCATCCCCCATGTTTTGCCATGGTTCAGGTCTATATTTCACATCCATCTCGTTTTCATCCCCCCAGCCGTATGGTGATTTCTACAACTTACTTAATATTTCACGTAATTGTTCGTCCTTTTCAAGCATTTCTACACATACATTTCCTACAACTGTCGCTGACCTAGAATAGTGTTCAGCCAATTCTAGTGTTTTGTGTAATATATCAGGATATTTTTCAATTACTCTCATCGCTTCACCTTTTTGATAAAAATCACAGCTTAATAAACTCTCAATATTCGTTCCAATGACGTCTACATGGATTTTATATATATTTTCTAACTTCATTACTATATCAAGTAGTTCTTGAAAATTAACTAATACTTCTTCTCCACCACCAGAACCACTATCTCCCATTGATACTTGCATTATTGAATACCTCCTAACGAGAATTGTCTCGGGTCAATTAACTTTTTATATGGCATTTTTAACACGTCATACAATTTCTTATTAATCGCATAGAGGCTCACCCAGTCATATCGATTACGATCTACATCTATTTGAACGAAATCTTCTCCTTCAGTAAAATATAAGAAACATTCCCATTTTCCTCCTCTATTACTTCGAGGCCTCGTATACGTTTCTATCGCTATAACGTCTTTATTTGATAAATCTTTTTCCTCAAATGTTTGTTGTTCTTCTTCTGTCATTCTCTTTGAGAAAAATGTATCTTCTATTTCCCTCGGTTCTCTCAATAAGAAAGGGATGCGTGTTAATAAGGAAAAATATACGTCTGGCTTTGGTATGTAGTCGATCTCGTATTTTTTATTTGGCTCTATTTCCGTTAATACAGCCACTCGGTCTTTATCCTCTTTCAAAAAGCCAATTAATACATTATTCATTCTCGTGTATTCATGACAATTTTCATATTCCTTTAATAGTTCAATTATTTGAAAAGCTGCAGGGGTAATTCCATTTTCACTTGTAAGTAGGCCTTTTTCTTTTAAACTCGTAGTTGCTTTCGTGACACATTCTGCATCAAGTAAAATAATTGCGTCACGGTTTGGCAATCCAAATATATCGGTAACCCCAGCTGCACCTGCGAGAACATATAATTCAGCAGGTGCAAAACTCATTTCTTTCCCCATTCTTTTATCCCTCGTTTCTCCATCACAGTTGTTTTATCGCCCTTACTTCCGATTTATCTCCGTACGTTTGAATGCTTTTATCTAACTCTTTCAAAGCTTTCGTATGTCCTTCAAATGCCTCTACCATTTCTGAATTATATTGAATGATCAAATCAAGATAACTTAAAAATGCATCTCTCGTTTTTCCATTCCATTTCGCACCTGTGACATATGCTTTTAAGTCTTTCGCTTGGTTTAAAGAATCCTTCATACCATTTTCAATGTTTTGTGCGTAAGAAATGGCACTTGCAGTGTTACTTCCTATAATTTCAACCTCTTTACCACTCATGTTGGTTCCCTCCATTCTTTGTATGCTTAATGGATAAGTTTTTCAAATTCCTTTTTCTTTTCTTCAAAAGCCTTGGTCGCTGCAGCGTATGCTGACGCTTTCTCTGATTCTGCTTTCGCTTTATATTCCAAATACTTTGCATAAGCTGTACTTTTTGCAGATCCAACATCGCTTAATGCACTTTTAAAATAGGATAATACTGTATGTAATTCTTCATCCTTTTCATGACGTTTTTGTTCAAATTCAACTGCCGGAATTTTATTAGCTTCTAAGCCATTACTTTTACTCTCATACTCTCTCTTCGCTGATTCAGCCTCTTGAATGAATTGCTTTAACTCTCTTTCTTTATCTTTTAAATAATCATGTAAATCATCATACCGATCTCTTTTCCTCGCACTTTCTGTAAAACCAGACGCATTTAAAAAAGCATTGTACAATTCATCTAACATCTTTCTCCCCCTTTAGCGCAATAACTATGTAGTTAAATTCGTATATTTAAATATGAATATTCATTACATTAAGAATTAACAAATAATTTTTTTACATATTGCTATTTTATCAAAGGGATTTTAACATTTCCATATTTTATGAATGGCTTTCGCATTTTTCTTCAATAAAGTGAAACTTTAATCAATATGACTATGTATTTATGTGCAGAAATAATAAAAAACACTGCCAGGCGCAGTGTTTTTTATTACTACCTTTTATCCAATTCATTCGTATTAAATCCTTGCTTGAGAGTAAGACCAGTTCTTTCTTATTTCATCAACAACTATTTCTGGATAATCCCAATGAAGCGTACGAGTAGGCTCCCTGATTCGTTATACTATTCCTTAGGCTGTTTTATTTCTATATTCATTCCAATATTTTGGCTCAGTCGCGCTTAAAAGAACAATAGAAAAAGGATCTGATATGAATATCAGATCCTTAACTTTAATTTCTTAATACATACATCTTTTTACACGATAACTGGTTCATACGTGCTCAAATTATCATACTCAGTTTTTACAATACTAGGCGGAAGGTTAACACATCCTCAGATTCACCTTTTCTTGTAGCAGTGCATAATGTTTAATAAAATTAAAGCATATTTTTACTTACCAGATTTAATTTTTTCGTTATATTCTTCTAAAGTTAACCCTTTTTCTTTTAGATAAACAGCAACTTCTTTCCCTACATAACGATAGTGCCATGGCTCATACTTAATGCCAGTAATATTCTCTTTATCTTTTGGATAGCGGAGAATAAATCCATATTCTGCAGCATTCTTATCTAACCATTTGAATGCATCGGTAGTTTCAAATTTTGCATTTAAATCCTCTACAGTATTCTGCCATTCAACTGAAATAATGTCTAACGCTAATCCAGTATGATGTTCACTTGCACCAGGATACTGAAGATATTCCAATGCCTTAGCACTAGCCTCTTTATCCGACAAACCTTGAGATTTATAGCTTTTAACTGAAGCATCATAATACGTTTGTTGTAATTTTATAGCTCGATAACCTGATCTTAAATAAAGATTGGTTCCCTCTTTTTTTGCAGCTGCTACCATATCCTGATAGGAAGTTGCAATTCTACTATCTATTTTCATATTTGGCTTCGCATTTTGGGTGATACTTGTTAATTCAATTCCTAGTTCCTTTGATAACATATGCTCTCTATTTACAAGGATAATTCTCCAATCATTAACATCAGAGATAGGTAAAACATCTTTTTTCTTCGCATGTATTTCATTTTTATTTTTATCGTTATTATTAGTAGTTTCCTGAGATGTTTGCTTTCCACTACAAGCAGCAAGACTCCATCCCATTGCTAATACCAATGCTAAAATTATAAATTTTTTAATTGTATCTCATTCCCTTTTTGTTTATTAGTCTTTATACCAATTTCCCAACACGTCTCTAGGAATCTCCTTGAAATCCTTCAAAGAAACGGGGCCGACAAATTTTTTAATTCCATGTTTTTTAGAATTTTCATCCGAATAATCTTTTAAAAATTGAATTTTAAATTGTTTCTTACCATCGGCATAGTCGGTTACTGTCGGTACGATTGCCGCTTGTCGTATACCAAAAGTTTTATCTTCATACTTAACAAATTGTACATAAGATAATCCTCCAACCAATGTTTCTAGTTTTTCTTGCGCAGAAATAAGATTTCCAAGAGAATAATAGATTAGCGTTTCATGTCCATCTTTATTTTGTTTCCACTCAATTGGTTGAATTACATGTGGATGATTTCCAATTACTACATCTACACCTAAATCTGTTAAATATTGAGCAACTTCTTTTTGTTGCTTTGAAGGTGTTGAGGTATATTCTACTCCCCAATGCACCATAACAATTACCATATCAGAGCTACTCTTCGCCTTTTCCACATCATTTTGTATCGCTTTTTTATCAATTAAATTTAAAGCCCAAGACTTATCAGCTGGAATTTTAATTCCATTCGTACCATATGTATAATTGAGTAACGCAAAACGAATACCATTTTTTGTAATCGTTTTTATTTCATTACGCTCGTTTTTACTCTCATTAATACCTACCGGGATAACATCCGGATATTTCTTCCAGTATTCTCTTGTATTCGCAACACCTTTAATCCCCATATCCATAGCGTGATTTGTCGCTTGCGTCACTATATTGAATCCAGTGTCCACTAAAGATTGGCCTACTTCTTCAGGTGTATTGAAAGTCGGATATCCTTGTACTTTTAAATTATTTCCGGCAATCGGAGTCTCCTGGTTCACTATAGCAAGATCACTTGATTTAACAGCTTTTTTGATATTTTCATAAATATAATTATAATCATATGAACCGTCTTTTTGTTTGCCATCTTTAATTACTGCGTCATGATATAAATTATCACCCGTTGCTATTAAATTCACAACCGATTGTACTTTTTTATCTTCCGTAAAATTAGGAGACTGTTGGATAGGACTTTTCTCTACCCAATTTGGTGCTTTTAATGATGTATCTATATTGGATTCAGCCGGTGGTAATGAAGCTTTAGATGTCTTAACATCAGTATTACCACAAGCGGTTAAAAGCACTAAAAAAATAAGACATACTAAAAAAAACTTTTTACTTCTCTGTAAAGTATCTAACATGTAATCCTCTTTTCTGTTTTATTCCTTATAACTAGTTCTAACAAATCATTCTTTACAACAACGTATTTTGGTTTTACCCTTAATTATGGAAGGACACTCTGTTACACCTGCTTCGGAATATACTAATAATTATTTTCCGCTTTCTAGCAATCTATCGATTCCATCAGAAGTGATAGATTACTAGAAAAAGATGATCCATCAGGATGTCGACTAGTTTGATATACCTGTTCCAATTGCAATAACTCGTTTAATATTTAAACAAGATAGGAGAATCGTTCATATAGCCTCTTCTCTCGCTTTATGTTTAAGGTGCCTCCAAAAAAAGGGGTCGTTGCTGTACCCCTTTACATAGTGCGAAATTTTTGCAACTAATTTCTTTCATTCAAGCGACAAACATTATACCGATAACAATAAGTAAGACCCAAGAACTTATTTTACCAATATACGAAAAAAGTAGCAATCTTTTGCCCCATATAAAGAAGCCAATTAGGAGAAATGAACGAGAGATTCATTCTATTCAATTCCTTCATTGATTAATAAAAAAACAAGCCACCCAACTATTGGATGGCTCTATACTATAAAGAGAATTTGTTATTGGATTACTTCAATTTCCCTTCAAAAACAATCTTCCTACCGCACGGCTCAACTACTGTTTTGCCGTCTTTCTTTACTTCATGAAAGATTGGCTCTTCCATACGACGAGACGGAGCGTAGCCTTCTTGTTCCATACGTGCTAAGCAGTCTGTAATTGTTTCATTTTCAAGTACTTCAAATTTCTTTTTATTAGGTTGTTTTGTCATGCCCTAACCTACTTTCTATTTTTCTTGATGCGAATTGATTTTTCATGTAGACCATATATAACATTGCGAGAATTCCCATTATAATCATAACCGCAATAAAAAAGCTTGTATACTGTATTTTTTCTATAAATACGCCGCCTAATACAGGTCCCATAATACTTCCTAAACTAAAAGCGATTCCGGATAATATATTACCTGCCGGTAGTAGATGTCTCGGTAATAAATCAGTCATAAATCCAAGCCCTAAAGAGAAGCACGATCCAATAACCATACCCGCTAAAAGCATGCAGGCAAAGACGATCCAGTAATATTGATCAAATACGGCGGCAAGTAGAAAAATGCCCGTACTTATGCTAAACGTCCACGTTAATATACGGTCCCTTCCGTATTTGTCACTTAATATACCGAGCGGAATTTGTGTAATAATACCCCCAACTGCAAATGCTGGTAACAAGAAGGATACATCTGAAACAGACCACCCTTTACGAAGTGCGTATACTGGTAAGTTACTGTTTAACATTGCTTCAAGTACGCCATATGCAAGTGGTCCTAGCAGTGCAATCCATCCTATTCCAACAACTTGTTTATAACGAGAAAATGATGATTCACTCTTCACTTCTCTTTCATCTTGCGCTGGGAATGCATTTTTTGTTGGAAGTAGTAAAAGCCAACCTATTAAACAAAGTATAGTAGATATAATAAATGGCGTTGCAAGACCGTACTGCACAGTGCTTGCTAAATACGGACCAACGGCAAAACCAATTCCGAAGAATACACCGTATATCGATACTTGTCTCCCTATTTTACTTGGGTCTGATGTTGTCGTGATCCATGTTTGTGTTCCGACATGAAGCATATGATCTCCAACTCCAACTAGAAATCTAAGGATAAACCATACCCAAAATGAAAATGTTTGTGTAAAAAAGAATAATGAAATAATAACGAGAAACCCACCTATAACAATAATCGGCTTCATTCCAAACCTTTGCATCGGTTTTTCAAGAAACGGCGAAATAACTAATATCCCAATGTACAATGCCGTCGCATGAATACCATTAATACTTGAACTAACCCCTTCTTGTTCAAAAATCATTGCAATGGCCGGTAAGAGCATTCCTTGTGACAAACCCGAGATTGCTACAATCCCAACCATAATCCAAAAAGTAAAACGCATTGACATCCTCTGTCCCTCTCCTTCTCACGCTTCCACTTTTCATTATAAACTGTTTCTTCAAATGCGTGTACGAATATTCGCAATAAAAAACAAGCTAAAAGAATGAACCTTTTAGCTTGTTATCTTATCCTTCCCAAACTTGCGCTTTCACATTGTAATGAAAGTGTTTAAAATATGGATTTTCATAAAATGAAGGTCCATATAAGTAATGTTGCATATGAGCTGTTAGTGGCTGCTGCATTTGTAAAGGAACTACAGCTGGTGAAACTTGCATATACATCGGATCTATCATTATTTTTGTATAGATATGATGATTATATGGCGAATAAGCGATTAAGGATGGTTTATGCATTGATAATCTCCCCCTTATACATACAAATGTTATAGTATATGCAACACTTCTCATTTCGGGGATTATTTCTGTTCTAACCAATCCTCTACATGTTTTATAAATACATCTAAACAATCAATAAACGGCGAGTGTCCGCAATCTTCTAATACCTTCAACTCTGCATTTGGCAAATGTTTCGCTAATTCCTCACCGACTACTTGCGGTACGACATAATCTCTATCACCTTGTATGACGAGTGTTGGCGCTTTAATACGATGAATTTGTTTACTTCCCTCTACAACCCCATTATGTTCATCTGAAATATTAAATGTAATGAGCGCATAATTCACATCTACGAAATTACGTTGCGTTAACATATCATCTAAATACTTTTCATAACGATCCGGTTCAGGTTGATTATGTGTATATATTAATAGATTCCATACTGTACGGTAATATAGTTTGTTCATATTTTTTATCGCATCTAATACTGGAGCGATTTGTACTGGATCTTGCGCAATTTCTTCTTTCGTCTTTACTAAACTTGATACAATCGGCTGCCCATTCGTATCTTTTTTAAAGATTGGGTATCCTTTCATTCCTACTGATTCTACTAAAATTAACTTTTCTACAAAAGTTGGGTGATTCGCTGTAAATTGCATCGCAACGCCACCACCCATTGACCAGCCCATTAATGAAAATTTCTCTAGCTTTAACTCGTCGATAAATAATTTTACATCTTCTGCAAAGTCTTGTAATGAATCTATCGACTGATTATACGTTGATTGTCCAAACCCTCTTAAATCAAGAGCGTAAATATGGTATTGATCTTGCAACTTTTCAATAACTAAATCCCAATGTTGTGACGATGTCATGTTCCCGTGAATGAGTACAAGAATATCTGTATTTCGCCTTCCAACTTCCTGATATGCAATCGTTTCTCCGTTCGATAGTGAAACAAACTCCATTGTTGCAGGCTTAATCATCACAAGTTCCCCCATTCTATTTAATAGAAAGAAAATTCTTTACTTAATTAAAGAATAGCACGTAGAATATACGTTCGCAACATAAAACCTATAAGAATTTTTTACATAAATCAACATGTCTATTACTAGACAATTATTATAAAAAAGTATATAGTTAGCTAGGTAACTAATTTGAAAGGATCAAAATACATGGACGAAAAACAACATTTTTTTCACATCGTCAGCCAGACTTCTCGAAAGTTTACGAAGAAATTTAATGAACGTGTATCTCCAACAGGGTTATTTAGTGCGCAATGGGCTGTTATTTTCCGCATTAATCAAACTGGTTCTTGTACCCAAACAGAATTATGCCAGTATTTAAATGTTGAATCACCAACGATGACTCGTACGTTAACACGTATGGAAACGATGGGATGGATTATTCGTACAGAAGGTAAAGATCGCCGCGAGAAGCTCATTTCTTTATCCGAAACAGCGATAAAGATGATTCCAGTATGGCAAGAAGAAGTTGATACTTTCGAAGAAAAAACGCTAGAAGGTATTAATGAAGATGATTTACATCAAGCATTTCAAGTGTTACAACAAATTATTAAAAATTTAGATTAAATTGGAGGGATGACGATGCAAAGTGAGAAACTTTGGACGAAGGATTTCCTCGGAACTTGTTTTAGTAGTCTATTTCTCTTCTTAACATTTTACATGCTTATGACTACTCTGCCTGTCTATGTTATAGACGGGCTAAAAGGAAAACCTGAGGAAATTGGTTTAGTTGCAACTGTGTTTCTTATTTCTTCTGTTTTATGTAGACCATTCACAGGAAAATGGCTCGATGATTTAGGAAGAAAGAAAATATTATTTATTTCACTTTCATTATTTTTAGCCGCTACTGTTATGTATTTCGGTGCGCAAAGTTTATTCTTATTACTTGCCCTTCGCTTCTTGCACGGTATTGGGTTCGGGATGGCAACGACAGCTACTGGTACGATTGTAACTGATGTTGCGCCAGCTCATCGACGAGGCGAAGCGCTTGCATATTTCGGCGTATTTATGAGTCTGCCGATGGTAATTGGTCCTTTTTTAGGTTTAACAATTATTTCTCATTTTTCGTTTACTGTATTATTTATCGTTTGTTCCGTATTTTCATTACTTGCATTTTTATTAGGACTACTTGTAGATATTCCGCACGAAGCACCTGTTAGCAAACAAAAACGTGAAAAAATGAAATGGAAAGACTTAATCGAACCATCTTCTATTCCGATTGCACTTACAGGATTTGTTTTAGCCTTTTCTTATAGTGGTATTTTATCCTTTATTCCTATTTATGCGAAAGAACTCGGTTTAAGTGAAATTGCAAGTTACTTCTTTATTTTATACGCACTTGTTGTTGTCATTTCTCGTCCATTTACAGGAAAGATTTTTGATCGCTTCGGTGAAAATGTACTCGTTTACCCTGCTATCATTATTTTCACAATCGGAATGTTCATATTAAGCCAAGCACAAACTTCATTTTGGTTCCTTGGCGCAGGTATGCTAATCGGTTTAGGTTACGGGACATTAATTCCGAGTTTCCAAACGATTGCGATTTCTGCCGCTCCAAACCATAGACGTGGTTCTGCGACAGCTACGTATTTCTCATTCTTTGATAGTGGTATTGGTTTTGGTTCTTTCATTTTAGGTATTGTCGCAGCGAAATCCAGTTATCATAATATGTATTTTATCGCAGCTATTATCGTTGCGTTCACTTTACTTTTATATTATGGATTACACGGACGAAAACAAAAATTCAAGAAACAACCTACAGACGGAAAAATTTCCGCTTAACGTTAATAAGGAAAGTAAACTTCCCCGTTTACTTTCCTTATTTTGTATTTCTTTCAAGACGAGCGTATACTTATAGTAGAAATAAAAAGGAGGGCCATATATGAAACTAAAAAAATCTCCCCTACTCTTACTTATACTAACATTCATATTTGTAATTACAGGGCTTGGGTTTACTTACTTCAAACAAAATAAAACGACCCCATCAAAACATAATGTGACAAAAGAAAACTGGTTAAATGACCCTTACTTACGTTGGTCGTACACACACATGAAAGAATTCACTTTAGTTAATGACGTAAAAAACAATCCTGACCAAATTGCTCACTTCCCTTCCGCATTGCAAAACTTAGACGATTTTGCTGTGGAGCGTAGATTCGGAAATACAACTCCTCTAAAAAAACTTTTAGATGATAACAAAACAGATGCTTTTGTCGTTGTACATAATGGACAACTTGTTTACGAACGATATTTCAATGGGTATAAACAGAATGAACCTCATGGTATGGCATCATTAGCAAAAGTCTTTACCGGGGCAATTATACAATCTCTCGCTGAAGAGAATCGTATCGATTTAGAGAAAACAGCTGACACTTACATAAAAGAATTAAAAAACACACCGTTCGGTAATGCCACACTTCAGCAATTAATGGACATGCAAGTTTCAGCTGAATATCCTACTCATGGATATGAGCAACCTGGGCTAGAAAATCAAGATGCACAATTATATTTAGCTAGCAATATTTTACCCCGCGGCAAAAATTACGACGGTCCGATGAAAATTTATGATATGTTACGGGAAGCCGAAGAAACTGCACCGCCTGGTTCTTCCTTTTCTTACAATAACGGATCAACAGAAACGCTCGCTTGGATTATTAGAACTATTACTGGTAAATCACTAGCTGAAAATGTAAGCGAACGAATTTGGTCTCAAATTGGTATGGAAGAAAACGCGTATTACGTTACAGATGAAACAAAAGTAGAACAAGCTAGTGCTGGATTAAATACAACTGCTAGAGATATGGCGAGATTCGGGCAATTACTATTAAACAACGGGGAATATAACGGAAAACAAATTCTCCCTTCTTCTATTACTGAAGATATAAAAAATGTCCAAGAAGGTGAACTTGCAATTGGCCCTGGAGCTTCCATTTCTTATCATAATCAATGGTGGATTCCGCACAATGAACAAGGTGCTTTCGAAGTATTAGGTAGTTACGGACAAACACTTTACATCGATCCGAAAGCAAATATGGTGATCGTTCATTTCTCTTCTAACGCAACGCCAAGTAATGAAATACATTCGATTTACTCAAATATGTATATTGATATTGCACATCATTTAGAAAAGCTTCCACAGTAGTGGAAGCTTTTTCATTACAGTACATTATTTAGACTACTATACCAATTATCTTTTTGTTATTAGAAGATATTGAAAAAACAATTACCTAAAATACACCTATCGAAAATTTTATAAGCAGTTTACAATTTTAATTGAGCGTTTAACTAATACATCCACATCTTTTGGAGAATGTATTAAAACACTTCCCTTACAAAGATTGTCTGTTCATATTGGTCGAAAATTTCTTCTATAGATGAAAATAAAGTTTCTTCCGGGATGATGAACTTTATTTTTTGACCAGTTTGCAACAGTTGCTTTGAAGCCAGCTAGTAACCTTTCTCTATACTATCCCTATAAGTGCTACCCCATTTCCAGCCGTTTTCTTCTAGTATACTAAAAGCAGAATTTGATACGAGGCTCTATATCAATCTATCAATAAATTACCACTCTGTAAATATCTGAATTTTCTTTACAATGAAGGTTATCTCCTAAACAACCTCGAATAATTGTAATACATATACATAAGGAGGTTGATCTATTTTGTTTCGTTCCTTTACAAATGGTTGCGTCGCCTTAGTGCAACGCTTCTTGCCAGAACCGTTTATTTTATCATGTTTACTAACTGTTTTCGTTATCTTCTTTGGTATGTTTGCGACTCACCAAACACCTGTAGAAATGATTAATCACTGGGGTAATGGAATTTGGGGACTCCTCGCCTTTTCTATGCAAATGGCACTTGTACTCGTGACTGGATCTGCTTTAGCAAATGCTCCTCTTATTAAAAAAGGATTAACGAAAGCTGCCAGACTACCAAAAACAACTGGACAAGGCATTATTGCCATTTCAATTGTAAGTTTACTCGGTGCATACATAAACTGGGGCTTTGGAATTGTTGTATCTGTTTTATACGCAAAAGAAGTGGCAAGGCAGCTGGACGGATTAGATTATAGACTAGCAATTGCCTCTTCTTACTCTGGATTTCTCATTTGGCATGCCGGTCTTTCTGCCTCTATCCCTCTTACTTTAGCAACAGGCGGTGAAACGTTAATTAAAACGACTGCTGGAAGTATTAAAGAGGCGATTCCGATAACAGAAACGTTATTCTCACCATACGCTCTTGTTCCAGTTATTATTTTTCTCGTTACGATGCCTCTCATTAATAAAGCGATGCATCCAGATGAAAAACATACGATAACTGTAGATCCTAGCGTGTTCCATGAAGAAGCTGCTGCTCAAGAAGTAGAAAAAAATACATTCGCTGAAAAAATGGAAAATAGCATCATTATTACACTTTGCGTTGGATTGTTAGGTCTCATTTATATTTTCAATTACTTTTATACGAAAGGTTTTAACCTTACTCTCGATATCGTGATTTTTATGTTATTAATTGCAGGTCTTATTTTCCACCGTACTCCGATTCAGTATATTCGTGCTTTTTCAGACTCTACCAAAAGTGCTTCTGGCATTTTACTTCAATTTCCGTTTTACGCAGGAATTATGGGCATGATGATTGGAGCAAATAGTGAAGGACTTTCACTTGGAGGAGCTATTTCTAATTTCTTTATTAGCATTTCAAATGAAACGACTTTTCCGCTCTTTACATTTTTAAGTGCTGGCATTGTTAACATTTTCGTTCCATCTGGCGGCGGTCAATGGGCTGTGCAAGCACCAATTATGATTCCAGCTGGCGCTGAACTTGGTGTACCTGCTGCAAAAACAGCAATGGCAATTGCATGGGGCGATGCTTGGACGAATTTAATTCAACCTTTCTGGGCATTACCAGCATTAGCGATAGCTGGTTTAGGTGCTCGTGACATTATGGGATTTTGTGTTGTGAACTTACTATATGCGGGTTTTATCATTAGTCTATGCTTCTTATTTATTTAAACGAAAAGCTAGTTTTATACTAGCTTTTTTACATAATAAATCATTTATTTCCCATGCAATTTATAACTGTCTTCCACTCTATGTCCGTAATGTGTAATGACTCAAATGCAAAAAAATCTTCGCAAATTTTTCCGATCAGGTGTGGATGTTCCCTCAAAAAATTCCACTGTAACGCTTTAGGAAGAAAATGCATTTCATATTCTTTACTTCCCCTTACTATCTCATCTACTTCTCTTTCACAAATTCCTCTTATTAAATACTCATTTCTTAACTCTATTTGAATTTGCTGAAATGTTTCGCTGCATTTTTTCAATTGAAGTAAACACGTAACATACTTCCGAAAAAGTTCGCCATCATACTGAACACAGTTTATAATACGATCGACTTCATTCATAATGCACGAGCCTTTTCTTCTATTTGTAATAACCATTTCTCACGCTTTGATACTTTACTCGTTTTCACAGATTGAAACACTGACCGTTTTATATCGCGAATGCCACAAAAACGTAAAATACCTCTCTTCATCATAATCCAATCTGCTGATCGATATAACAATGCGACGTACCATATAGGCGAGTCTAACGTATTAATAACCCATGCTTTTTTCCCTTGCAATAATCCTTTCGGCAGAGCCCCTTCATATTTATAAGCAAATCCAGCTACGAAAATACGATCGATAAATCCTTTTAAAATTGCTGGCATCCCCCACCACCATATTGGATAGATGAATAGAAGTGTATCTGCTTCTTCTACTAACGTTCTATACCGAGCTGTTTCCTCTTCATTTACTAAATCGCGTCTTTTCTTCTCTTCATTAAATACGAGGACTGGATCAAATTGTTCTTTGTATAAATCAAGTACGGTAACTGAATGATTTGTTTCCTGTAGTCCTTTTTGCACATGATTGAAAATCGCCGCGTTAAAACTTGAAGGGTTAGGATGAGCATATATAATTAGTACGTTCACTACAAAACAACTCCCTCTATACGTTAAAGTTTCTCCTTCTTTAATAACTTCTCTACAATTTGTACGTTTTTCGAACTTTGCAACAATCGATTTAATAATATAAGTAACTCTTCTTTTTCTAAATCTTTCAGTTTCTCTTTAACTGCACTCTCACCAGCACCTTGAATATCATAAACAACTGCCGCCATATGTTTACAATAATTTTCATAGGGACACTCACAGTTACTTTCTGAAAAATCTTCGAGATCGATAACTACTTCATAATTCCCTGCATTTCCAGTAACGAAAGCAAACACTTTTTTATCTTGTATTTCAACATCTTCTACATGCCCATCTTCATAATATTCATATCCCTTATCTACAATGTACTTTGGGATCCATTTCGTTATATCTTTTAATAAGTAAGCGTACATAATTGTACCCCTTCCTTTAATTCCCTTTTGACTTCAAAAATCCTGCATGTTATTCTAATTACTGTTAAGTAGCAAGTCTACGTGACAAAACGACTGACACCTATTCGGCGAAGGTGTCTCTTTTCATTTGCAGCCGATATGAATGGCCTCTTTCAGGCACATTCAATTTTTGACACTACACACTCAACACCATTCCCTGTATCAGGCTGCTTTAGCAGTCTTTTACTCTACATACTCCGTTATTTTAAGAAAAAAAGAGAGCTTAGCTCCCTTTTCTCGCCTTATACAATACCCCTTTTTCAGCATAGAGATATTCATCAGCTAATGTAATTTTCCCATCCAGTTTTAGTTCGTCTAATAATCTTGATAAATAAAATTGATGCAACATCTTTTTCGTGAATTTTCCTTCATGATGCGAAACGATATGTTCTTGAATATCTAACAATGATATCGGCTTATCTTGCTCTATCATATATTCATAAACTGTACTACGCAGTTTTACGTATTTTTCGAGTGTCACAGTAATGCGCAACCCCTTTCTTCTTAATATAAATTTTCGTAATCGGTTTTTTTGCAATAAAAAAACCTCTCCGATAAGAAGAAGTTACGTATATATCTTCGTCTTATCTCCCAGAACAAATATGTTCTGCTGGAATTAGCACCTGCATCGCGGTTGCTGGGTTTCATCGGGCCAGTCCCTCCACCTCTCTGGATAAGAAAATATTCACTTAATTCTTACTATACGTAATTCCACTTTAATTGTCAAACAAATATAATGAATATAACAAATTATATTTTCTTCCTTACTGTTCATACTACCCATATACGAACATGCAAGGAGGATTATGAAATGCATCAAAATGCTCGCGGATATGTACAAGATTCTTTTCAATCATTACAAGAAGCTAAAAATTGTTTAGAAGAAGCGCTCGAAACAGTTGAAAAAGATTTTAATCGCGCTCGTATTGAACAATCACTTTATGCTGTTGAACAAGCTATTCAACGTTGTGAGTACACCGTTCACATTTTAGAAAAAGATTAAAAACTTCCCATCAATAGATGGGAAGTTTTTTCAAATGGCATACTTCATAATTATTGCCGTTATGATTAAAAAATATACAGAATTAGCAATTTCTAAAATTCCTACTTTTATAATAGAAATTTTTTTACCATACAACACAATTGCTCGAATGACACTTGGTATAAAAATAAGAGAACACCACGGATTAATCGCAAATACAATTATCGTTAATACGATATGATATCCCCAAGATATAAGACGATACTTCGGATTATTTTTTTCACGAATCATCGTTTTCACATAGAACGTACTACCTAAAAAGTATAAAAATGAAATAAGCGCAATGAATATAGCTGTATGATCGATTTGCTTCATTGAAAAGTAATAACTAATTAACCCACCGATACAAAACACAATAATCGCACAAATATCATTTAATAGTGCTCTTTCATTTTTTTGACGAGCGTAATACATATTCACTATAAATAATGGAATCATTACTATTACGAATAAAAGAATTCGCCACTCATATAATAAAGAAATCATCCCAAATAGGAACGCAATAATAAAATAAATAATGGCAACTTGTAAAAACTCTTTTTTTCGTCTTTGCTTTATGTACGTAAGAAATGGGTACGTAGCTAAATAGATAAAGAACCACGCTAAAAACAATGGAATATGATAAATAGTAGGTTTCCCAAGTATGACACTTAATAAAAAAGGAATAACAAGCATAGCCCATGCACCATGTTGCTTCGGAATAACTAACTTCATTAACTATACACCTCCCTTTTGAAAGAAGTTCTCACCTACAATTATACAAATAATTTTATATAATAACGGATGTATATTAAATCGATTTTTTGACAAAAAAATGCTCCTTACAATATGTAAGAAGCATGAAAGAGGCAAACGAATATGTAAGTCGCGACCCTACCTTATATGAGTATGCTTTTCTATGTCACGTTATGCTCATCTAATATACCATATTTCTTTTTAAATCTTGTAAGAATCGTAATCCATGAAGTACTAAATAGTAATAAGAAAATAACATTCGAAATCGCATGGCTCAAATCAAAGTAAAAACTTGCGATATAATACGAAATGACAGTTTCCCATGTTGCTTCTCGTATAAAAACGAGAAGGCCCCAGAAATTCATAATCCAGCCAAATAAAAAGCCAACAATTACACCGTAAAGAAGTCTTCCCCATAGCTTTTTCATAAAAAATGTATTACGAAGTAAACCTGCTATAAAACCAATCATGCCCCACGAAAACATTTGCCACGGTGTCCATGGACCTTGTCCTAAAAAAATATTAGATACGATTGCTGCTGTAGCACCAATCATAAAACCAGTTTCACTTCCAAATACAATTGCAGAAACGATAATGACAAAAGAAGTTGGTTGTACACTTGGTAAAATAGAAAATGGCACCCGGCTTACTGCTGCAATTGCCGCTAATACAGCAACGAGAACAATTTCACGTGAAACAAACGCCTTTCTTTCAAAACGGATATAGAAAGGTAACATAATAACCGCTAATAGAAACAAACTACTTAACATGTAATAACCGTCCATAACAAGTGTCGTAAAAAGCAATGTGCCGATTATTACTGCAAAGATACATATTATGAATGCAACATATCGTTTGGACACGCTTCGTACACATCCTCCCACGTTAATGCATATGGCAATTCTTTTCGAATGAATCGGTTAATAGATGTTGTATAAAAGAAGTTACCACTAAAAAATTCTTTCGGTGCATCATTCATAATGACTGTTCCATCAAATAACATCATACATTGATCCACGTATTTCGCTGCAAACTCAATATCATGCGTTGCCATTACAATTGTTGTACCTTCTTTTTGTAGCTTCCTAAATAGCTCTCCTACTCTTTCTTTCTTCCATGGATCTAATCCCTTTGTCGGTTCATCCAGTAATAATAAAGTCGGCTTTGATAACAACGTCGTACATAACGCAAGTAATTGTTGCTCTCCTCCGCTACAATCGTGCGGATGGCGTTCTTTAAGCGAATACAACCAAAACTGTTTTAGCGTATCTTCTGCTATTTCTTTTCCTTGTTCTCCATATAATTCACGCGCACGTTCATAAACCTCGTCCCATACTGTATCAAATGTAAAATGGTAATACGGATGCTGCGATACATACCCAATACTTTTAAATCGTTCTTTCGAATCAATTTTATGTATCACTTTTCCGTTCCACTTTACTTTCCCTCTTCTCGCTTTTTGTAATCCTGCTAAAATCGTTAACAGTGTAGACTTACCTGTACCGTTCTTCCCAACGAGCGCTACCCATTTTCCTTTTTCAATCGAAACTGATAAATCACGTAAAATAAGCGGACTATTTTTTTCATATTGGAACGAAATATGCTCTGCGCTTAAAATTACCTCTTGCTTTTCACTTTGTGCTATTGGGTCATTTACATATGATATCGCTGCAAAATCATTCATTTTCATTTGCGCCTCTCGCACTGTAAACGGAATATCTCTCACATTCCACTCTAAAAATAGCCTTGGAATTTGCGGAATAAATGGACGGAATGTTTCTACTCCCCACATATCCGTAATAACAATTTTAGGACTACCATCATACATAATACGGCCATTATCCATACAAACAACGCGTGTTGCAAGCGGGATAACTTCATCTAAACGATGTTCACTTAAAATAATCGTAATTCCAAGTTCTTCATTAATCCGTTTTAATAATCCTAAAAACTCTTTTGCAGCGATTGGATCTAACTGCGCTGTCGGTTCATCTAATAATAGCAATTTCGGCTGCATAACTAATACCGCAGCTAAATTGACAAGCTGCTTCTGCCCACCAGATAACGTATGAACAGATTGATGCAATAAATCTTGAAATCCTAAAAAGCTAATAAGCTCTGCTATTCTTTTTTGAATAATATGTGATGGTAATCCGATATTTTCTAAAGAAAATGCTAATTCTTGAATCACTGTATCCATAACAATCTGGTTTTCTGGGTTTTGAAATACCATCCCAATTTCTTGGGCAGATAACAAATCAGCTACTTCCTCTATTAAAACACCCTCATAAAATATCTCTCCAGAACGCGTACCAATTGGAAGTAACTCCTTTTTAAAATGTTTTAATAACGTCGTCTTCCCAGATCCCGATCCTCCAGCAAGTGCAATAAACTCACCTTTTTGAACAGAAAGAGAAATATGCTGTAACGCTTTTTTATTTTCATCAGCATATACAAATGATAAATTGTTTATTTCTGCATGCGCCACCATATCCATTCCCTTCCTTCCATCATAATTGGTAAACTAATAAACAGTGTAAATAATACAAACATCATTCCATCGTATTGCTGGAATAAAATAGATTCGACTTTCGGATAAATAATCAATTTCCCTCCGCCATAATTACTACATACAATAGCAGCTATAAATAAAATGATTAAATAATTGAGCGTATACCAATCACGCCTTTCCATTCTATAGCGAATATACGTCGTACGCTTCGTTACACCAAATCCACGAGCTTGCATAGAATCTGCCGTTTGCAGTGCATCTTCTAATGAACAAATTAATAATACTTGCAGCAATTGCATACCATTTTTGACGCGTTCTATTATCGAACCTGAATCTACCTGCACACCTTTCGTTTTTTGGACGAGTGTGATTTTCTTTAATCGCCTTATAAACAAAGGAACAAATCTCACTGTAATCATCGTTAACAATGCAACTTTCGGTGAAATTCTTGAAAACAAATATAAAAATTTATGACTGGAAATAATATCATTGTATGACGCAAACGTAAACATAACTGCAACTAGTAATAACCCCATTACTATTCCAAACATAATCGCCTCAAGCTTAATACGGCTATCACCTAACCAAAATAACGTAGTTCGACCTCTATGCGTTAATAACGAATTAAATAAAATTACCATAAAAAAGAAAACAATTGTGCTCGGTAGCATCTTTCTTATCTTTTCGCTATTTCCTTGCATCACATTTAACATAATAATTAATACTATTGCTCCAATTAAAAAAAGAGGATGAAGACACATCATACATAGTATCATCACCCCGATATAATAGAAAAAATTCACAAAAGGATGTAAAGAAGAAAAACTTATTTTCATAGCCCTTTACCGAATGCCTTTCTTATTGTAATACGTATACCCACTCAATTGTATCTCCTGGTTTTACCGTAGCTACACCAGCACTATGGTTTGGAAAAGCACCGTTCACACGATATTTCCATCCACTAGTATCCGCAATATCTTTTTCATATAAATCATTAATACCTTTTACATAAATACTATCTCTAGATCCGCTTGCATCAACATCTAATCCTGTACGTTGTAATACTTTATACACAGTATCGCCATCTTGTACATCCATCTTTTTCGCACCCATTATATATCCGTTATTTCCTTTTACCGAGATTGTTACTTGTTTTGCTTTAGGTACTGGTGGTGGCACTGGGTTTGGTGGTGGTACCGGTGTTGGTGGAGCTGGTACACTATTGTTCTCTTCTGGCTTTTTCTTTTGCTCCTGCTTCGGTGTTTCTTTCGGCTGATTCACAACCTTTGCTTCTTCTTTTACTTCTGGTGCTTTCGGTTGTTGTTTCTCTTCTTGTGCTTGTTGCTGCTCTGGTTGCTTATTTACAGCCGGCTGTTCTTTCGGTTGTTCCTGTTGTTTCTCTTCTTTCTTTACCTCTGGTTGTGCCTGCGGCTTTTCCTCTTTCGCCTTCTCTTCTACTTTTTGTTCTTGTTTCTCTTTCTGCTCTTCTTGCTGCTTTTGCTCTGATTCAGCTTGCTTTTCTTCTGTTTTTTCTTCCGGCTTCGCTTCATCTTTTTGTACTTCTTGTTTCGCTACCTCTTCTTGCTTCGGTTCTACCTTCTTCTCAGGCTTTACAGCTGCCTCTTCACATCCGGCAAGTAGCCCGAGCGAAAGCAGTAAAGAAATGAACCATTTCACCTTACTCATCCTATCTCTCACCTTTCATACGAAAATTAGGAGCAAATAATTGCTCCTAATTTTTTGTTAAGCTGCTTTACGTCTCCATAATACATATGCAGAAGCAATACATAATACACCCATACCTACTTCTGTTGCTGCGCCATGAGAAGATGCTCCTGTTTTTGGTAGACTGTTATCGTTTCCGATTTTTTTATTCTTAACCGGTTCGTTATCTACAACTACTTTTAGATTTTCATCTTTTGTTTCTTGTTGTACTTGTTTTTGTTCTTTCGGTTCTTCAATAACTTCTTTTTCTACTACATTATTTTCTGGTTCAACGACCTTTTCTGGCTCTTCAATCGGTTTTGGCTTAATTACATCACCAGCGTCTACATTAGACCAATCATAAATAGATTTTCCCATTTCCTTAAATTGAAGTAATGCTAAAAGAGCCTGTTCTGTAGCCATTCCGTTACCATTTTGATCACTTGGTAACCATTTAAATTCACCATTTGAAAGTTGATATGATAATAGGTTTTGCATTGCCTTATGAAGACGATTTTGATCTACATCTTTAACAAGCGATAATCCAATAATTGCTTGCGCAGTACTATTTGAATTTTCTTGTCCATCAGCTGAAAAACCGCCATTTTGCAGCTGTTCGTTATATAAATACGCAACAGCTTTTTGTATAGCTGGTTTCACATCTGATCGCTCTTGATAAGGAGCTAATGCTGATAAAACCATACCTGTTACATCAACACTACTAGCACTATCTTTACTACCTGAACTATTATAAGTCCATCCACCGTCTGTATGCTGATTATTTAACAGTGCTTCCACTAGAGCAACTCTGTTCCATTTTGATTCAACTGGAATCTCATACTTCTTCGTATCAAATGCAAGTAAAGCAAATGCATAACCTGTAACAGAATTCACTTTATCTGACTCATACAATTTTTGAACTAAATTATGTCCACCTACATTTTTAGGGTCTGCACTCATTGCATTCATCATAATAATTGTTCTAGCTAAATCTGTCGCTGAAAAACGATTAATGCGCTTTTCTACTTTTTCAGTTACTGACTTAACATAATTTAATTTTGCCTCAATTGGTACATTCTTTCCAGAACGAGAAAGCGCTACAGCTACCCAGTCACTTTCAATTCCATCTTGTAACATCTTATCTGATGTTTTAGAAATGGCTTCGTTTAATTGTGCACTTGGATCTTGAATGTTCTCTTGCTTTGGTTGTTCTGTTTTTTTATCATCTTGACCTTCTGGTTTTGGATCAACTGTCGGTTTACTATTTTCACCTTCTGGTTTTGGATCGACTGTCGGTTTACCATTTTCACCTTCCGGTTTTGGATCGACTGTCGGCTTACCATTTTCATCTTCTGGTTTTGGATCGACTGTCGGTTTACCATTTTCACCTTCCGGTTTTGGATCGACTGTCGGTTTACCATTTTCACCTTCTGGTTTTGGTTCTTCTGGTTTGCCACCGTTAGGTTCTTCTGTTTTACACGTCCCGAACTTATCTAACGTTTCTTTCAATGTTTCCTGGCTTATATTGCTCCAGTCTGAAACAAAGCGAAAGACAACAACATCTCCAGATTTTAATTTATAACTATCTGCTCCGACTTCTGCAGACTTATCATTTACATCATATAGCCAAGCACTTGTAGCCCCGGCCATTAAACCATCGATTCCTTTTACATATGTTCCAAACGACATCGTTTCAGATTCTACTTTGTCCCCCATGACCTTTTGCAGCAAACTTAAAGCTGTTTCCCCATCTTTAATTTGCTCTTCTTTCGGACATAACATAATGCCCTTTTGTGATTCCCCAATAATTGCAAGTTTTGCTGTATTTCCTTCAGCAAACGTAATATGTACTGTATTCGCAAAAGAAACAAATACAAGTGTCACTGCCATTAACGACGTAAGCAGCCACTTTTTCAACATTGCCATCCCAAAATTTCCTCCCTTACTACCATTTACACAAAAAAAGGCCCTTCAAGGGCGTGCGATTGACACTCTCTTTTTGTAAGTGTCGAACAAAAATGTACAACACCTCCTACCCGCATCATTCGCGGCTATATTTGTATAGGAAAAATAATTTTGTTCATGAACGTATCATTGTGATAACATTCACTTTTCTATGCACAACTTACTTCCATTTAAGTTATCGTAAAACGATAAACCTATACATTCTGTAAATTTTAAATTTCTGTATTATTTTACTATTGACAAAGAATTTTGTCCATGCTTTATCGGATTTATTTTCTAAGAATAATAACTTATTAACTCTTAACGATGTAAACTCTTTTCACTAATAATGACGCCATCTTCATCCGCATAGACATATTCATTTGGATTCCAATCCACTTGTCCAAAGTGCAATGAAATATTTCGTTCTCCTTTTCCTTCTTTCACACTTCTATTTGGCATCGTTCCTAACGCTAAAATACCAATATTAATATTCTTTAGTTCACTAGAATCACGAACATACCCATTCACAATAATTCCTGCTAGCTTTCTTTCTTCCGCAATAGCTGCCAAATTATCACCAAGTAACGCACAATTAGTAGACGCTCCTCCATCAACAACTAATACTGTTCCTTCTGGTAATGTTTGCAATCCTTCCTTCACTAGTACATTATCATCTTTCACTTTTACAGTTGCAATTTTCCCGTGGAATTGTTCTTTCTTCCCAAAAGACCGAAAAGACTGGCGACATATTTGTAATTCCTTTTCAAATTCATCACATAGATCAGTAGTTTTCCACATCTTGTTCCCTCTTTTCCTTTTTCTTTCTACATAACATATTCTTGGCTTATTATCGTTTCCCTGTCTAATATTGCAATAATTTGTACGTGCAGGAAAAGGATACAAAAACTATTGCCTTAAGAAGCTACCTTTATTATAATCTATTTCACAGATTAAATTCAGAATATTAAAAATTAACCAAGTGAAGAAGGAGGGATTTTATGCAAATACAAACTGAGGCAAAAAAACAACCTAGTAAACCAAAGTTTAAAATGCCTGATGCGTACGTACTGCTATTTTTTATTGCCTTACTTTGCGCCATTGCTACTTATTTCGTTCCTGCTGGAGAATTTAAAAGGGTTACAAACGGGACCGTTACAACGACAATACCAGGTAGCTACCATTCTGTTCCGCAATCACCTGTAGGATTTGTTTCTTTTTTTACCGCTATTGAAAAAGGAATGACACTTGCTGCTCCTATTATCTTTCTAATTTTATTTACAGGTGGAGCCATTGCAATTCTTGAAAAGACAGGTGCCCTTGACGGTTTAATCTATCATGTTATTAACAAATTTCGTAATCAGCAATTACTTTTCATATGTATTGTCGCCGCACTCTTTTCCATTCTCGGAACGACTGGCATTATCGTTAACTCAGTTATCGGCTTTATCCCTATCGGCATCATCGTTGCCCGCACATTAAAATGGGACGCTATCGTTGGCGTAGCAATTATTTATTTAGGCACTTATGCTGGTTTTAATGCTACTATTTTATCCCCCTCACCTTTAGGCATTTCACAAAAGATCGCAGAACTTCCGATGTTTTCGGGAATTGGTTTACGCACAGCAATTTATATATCTTTTTTACTTGCTACCATTCTATATATAAATTGGTATGTAAAGCGCTTGAAAAAATCGAATAAAGGAAGCATCCTTGGCGACAACTGGTTTCCAAGTAACGCTCTTTCAAGCGAAAAAGAAGCAGAGAAAAAGGAAGTTCCTTGGACGATACGTCATAAATTAATTTTACTCGTTTCAGCTTTATCATTAATTGCATTTTTAATAGGCGCTTTTCGTCTGCATTGGACGGACGCAGAAATGACCGCTACTTTTATTTTCATAGCAATTACAGCCGGAATAATAGGTGGCATGAAAGCAAACGATATCGCTTCTACTTTTCTAACTGGCTGCCAAAACCTTATCTATGGTGCTTTAATTGTCGGAATGGCTCGCTGTATTTCAGTCATTTTAGAACAAGGCAAATTACTTGATACTATCGTTAACCAGCTCGCACAGTCTCTTGAAGGACAAAGCCCTGTATTTGGCGTTATCGGTATGTACGTAAGTAGTGCTGCATTACATTTCCTTATTTCATCCGGGACAGGAGAATCGGTTATTTTTATTCCGATATTAGCTCCATTAGCTGATTTCATGCACATTACACGCCAAGTTACAGTACAGGCTGTTATGCTCGGAGAAGGTGTAGTAAACTGCTTAAATCCAACTTCCGGTGTTTTAATGGGCGTTCTGGCAGCAAGCGGGATTTCTTATGGAAAATGGATTCGTTTCATGGCTCCACTTGCACTCATTTGGTTTATCATTGGACTTGTTTTTCTTATTGTTGGGGTGAATATTGAGTGGGGACCTTACTAAATACTTAACTAAATACTTAACTAGATAAATAAGTACTATCGTTCCATATAAATATCTATTCTATTTCCCTCACTAGTCCTATAAAAATCATTTATTCTAGTAAAAATATAAGAAGAGATTGATCATAATGATCAATCCCTTTTATCAAAATATAATACCTTTAAAAATCTTAGTTCCAGATTTTATTTACCCATTCTGGATGATCAATAAAAGGGTTGCGGTTATGTTGATATTTTGTAAAAATCACTTCATTACGCTTTCGCTCTAAATCATCGACCGGGTCTTGTTCATTCCATTTTAATAAGACAGATAGTTTCCCCATGTATGGATCTTTATTGTTATTCACTTTTTCATTTAGTTCTAAATCTATTTCGCCGTTGTCTCCCTCGTAACGAACAGCCATATAAAACAGCATTCTAGCAATATCTCCTTTTACACTATCACGAGGTTCCCAAGAATCACTATCATATTTACATTCTGTCGCTTCAGAATGATTTACACCACCGTTATCAAAATCTAGATTTCCACGTGAACTATTTACAGATACATCCGTCGCTCTTAAATGATGTAGATCTGTTCCAGGTCCTGCAGTCGTTCCAAAGTCACCGTGAGATTTTGCCCAAACATGCTCTCGGTTCCAGTTATTTACTCCTGATCCATTCGTAAGTTTCCCTTGCGAACGACCAGTATATAAGAGTATCACATTATTTTTATTATTCGGATCTTCATCAGTATCTCTTAACGCGTCCCAAACCGCACTGTATGATAACTTTGTATGATTATCAATAATATTATGCAATTCCTTCTTTAATTCTAACCCCGTTTTTCCTATTGCGTTATTATAATATGTATCGTCATAATTTTTTACAATAATCTCCTGTGCTGATGCAGGAACCACTTCACCATGTATAGTATCTGTGAATGATAGAGATGCAGAACCTAAAATAAAAAATGAAGATAGTGTAACCATAGCAATCTTTGTATTTCGAAACTTCATATACCCATTCCCCTTTAAAATATAATTTAAAGCTATTAACTAAAAAGTGCTTTCTAACCCCCGAAACCTTTTAGAAACCCATACCCCTTTTCTGTTTATTTAATACAAGACTCTATCCAGTCTGTATCACTTCTAAACTTTTTGTTTATTCACATTCCAAACAATTTCACTTTTTACAAGGAATATCCTTTTCTTATAAAGATTATTAACATATTCTTTACAACTAAAAAGTAGTTTAATATTAACTTATAAATTTAAATTTATTTATGCAATAATGCATATTTGATAATTTGTTCAAAAGCATTTAAAGAAAACTGTGCTCAAATATATAAAATTTAATATAGAAATTAAAAATCCGATGCTAATATGAATTCTTTTCTCTACAAATAAAAAAAGAATGTGTCTCACACATCCCTTTTTTCATTCCCATTTGTAAAAGGATTCTAAATCCCTTCAAGTCTCACTATTTACTTCGTTACCTCACCAAACTGCGCTCTCGTCACTTTCGCCAAGTCATCTACTTTAAGCTCAATTTGTATACCGATTTTCCCTCCACTTACAATCATCGTTTCAAGTGATTGGGCACTTTCATCAATACATGTAGAAAATAGCTTTTTCATTCCAACTGGTGAACAACCGCCGCGAATGTATCCTGACACTTTCGTAATATCTTTAACAGGAATCATTTCAATTTTCTTTTCACTTACTGCTTTTGCGGCAGCTTTTAAATTTAGTTCCTCATCTACCGGAATAATAAACACATGATAATTTTTACTATTCCCTTGAGCGATTAACGTTTTATATACTTCTCTCACTTCTCGTCCAATTTTCTCGGCTACTGATACGCCATCAATTTTCCCATCGTCTGGATCATATGACATCATCGAATATTCAATTTTTTCTTTATCTAATATTCGCATCGCATTTGTTTTATCTTTTTTCATAGTGATCTCCTTAAAAGGTTATTTCATATTATTAAGTTTTATTATACACCCTTTTCCATTTCTCCTACATAACTTCACGTATATTTCAAAACTGAAAATATTGATAATTCAAAAATCATCTGATATAATTTGGAAAAACTTACGTTAAGGAGAGATTTGCAATGCTAAATTTTAATACTTCTTTCCAACTTCATCATCATACGTAACGCCGTGTATCCGAAGAAAAATTTTTCTTCGTGGGTACAGGGCTTTTCCTGTTGACCCACGAAGCGTTCATAAAGCTATGTGGGTATTTTTATACCTGCATAGCTTTTTTTAATTTGAAAAAGGAGTGATTATGATGGAAATGAGAAATGTAAAGGGAACGAAAGACTATTTACCAGAGGAGCAAGTGCTGCGAAATAAAATTAAAAGAGCTTGTGAAGATACGTTTGAACGATACGGATGCAAACCTTTAGAAACGCCGACGTTAAATATGTACGAGCTTATGTCTTACAAGTACGGCGGTGGCGATGAAATATTAAAAGAAATATATACACTTCAGGATCAAGGAAAACGTGAGCTCGCCTTACGATACGATTTAACTATTCCATTCGCAAAGGTTGTGGCAATGAATCCGAACCTCCGCCTCCCTTTTAAACGTTATGAGATTGGGAAAGTATTTCGAGATGGGCCAATTAAACAAGGAAGATTTCGTGAATTTATACAATGCGACGTTGATATCGTCGGTGTTGAGTCTGTCATGGCAGAAGCTGAACTTATGAGTATGGCGTTTGAACTGTTCCAAACGTTAAACTTAGAAGTAACGATCCAATATAATAACCGAAAATTGTTAAACGGTATTCTCGAGTCCATTAACATCCCTACTAAGTTAACAAGTGACGTCATTTTATCATTAGATAAAATCGAAAAGATTGGGATTGATGGTGTACGAAAAGATGTATTAGAGCGCGGAATTTCTGAAGAAATGGCTGATACGATATGTAATACTGTATTATCTTGTCTAAAGCTTACAATTGCTGACTTTAAAGAAGCTTTCAATAATCAACTCGTTGCCGATGGAGTAAACGAACTACAACAATTACAGCAATATTTAATCGCCCTTGGAATAAATGAAAATACGATATTCAACCCGTTTTTAGCGCGAGGACTCACAATGTATACAGGTACTGTATATGAAATCTTTTTAAAAGATGGATCGATTACATCTAGCATAGGTAGTGGCGGCCGTTACGATAACATTATCGGAGCTTTCCGTGGTGATAATATGAACTATCCAACAGTCGGTATTTCATTCGGTTTAGACGTTATTTATACAGCACTATCGCAGAAAGAAACAATCTCATCTACAGCGGATGTATTTATCATCCCGCTCGGGACAGAGTTACAATGCTTACAAATTGCCCAGCAATTACGTTCTACCACTTCCTTAAAAGTCGAACTTGAACTAGCAGGACGCAAATTAAAACGTGCCCTTAATTATGCCAATAAAGAGAATATCCCTTATGTGCTTATTATTGGGGAAGACGAACTTAGTACAAACACTGTTGTGTTGCGGAATATGAAGGAAGGTAGTGAGGTGAAGGTTCCGATTTCTTCTTTAAGTAATTATTTATAATACGAACCACCCTCGTTTGGGTGGTTTTTCTATTTTATAGATACCTAACAATTAGTTTGCATAAAATTATTATAATCTATTAAAAATACAAATAAACAATATCCAATTACTAAAGTGGACTACAGGGATCTATCATCTTTTATTACTTCCTTGTTATTATGTATTTCCAAGTCTTGTTAACCTATATGGGTTACCTTTACTACTATTGATTGTTTTTCATATCACTACTATTTTATTAGCTAAAAAAGAAGGCATGAATACGTACCCTCATTATATCGGTATTATCGTTACTCTAGTTGCCTTCTTTCCTTATATAGACATCTTTCTACATATGATAGCAGCCATTTTCCTTTTATTAGATGCTGCTTCTACGAATGCAAAGAAGTGTATGATTCATAGATGGATAAAATGAAACTTTCATCCATTGAGTTTTGAAATAGGTCAGCAAAAAGGGTTTACTTTTTAAGTAAACCTTTTTTCATTTTTAATTACTTTCCTTACTTCAGAATAATAAAAGAATATTCTGTTTAATTTTTATAAATTTCTAAATATTTATAAAACATTCAAATTAACATACATTTTAGTTATGTAAAAAATCTAAGTTTTAAGGAGATGAATCCATGCTGAAAAAGTTGGTAGCAGGTGCATTATTAACTGTCTCGTCGTTAACTGGAGGACTGGGATCAGTATCAGCTAGTACCGAAAAAGATTATACGATTTCCTCTTTCGAATATGTAACTGTAGATGAAAAGACTGTTGATTCGTTTAACAAATTGAGTGCTCCATCAAAGGAAGACGTAAAAATAACGTTAGTTCTACCGAAACAAAATCAAAATGGAGACTGGTTATCTTATGGATTTTCGAGCAAAGAAAGTTTAGAGTCTTTTATTGAAAAAGATAAACAAAGGTTGAATAATTCAATCACTCCCCTTGGTGTTGGAGGAAGCGGACCTGGTAGTACAGACTTCTATAAACTTACAAATCAAGGTAGCGAGTATTTTTCTCTAAGTAGCGGTTATAAAAACTTGTCTGCTAGTTGGCAAAATCAAATTGTTTCTGTACGTACAGCAGCTCCTACTGCTAGCTACTCAACAACACTATGGGAACGTACTTCAACTGACGGATATGGAAAAGGTGTTGTTTTTAAACATGCTGATTGGTATGGTCAAACTGCAAACTTAAATAACTTTCCAACTTCAGCAGTTGAAGTTAAAAAGTAAAAAATATAGAAATAAAAGGTGTTTTCACGTATGGAAACACCTTTTATTTCTACAACTATTTCACATAACTCGTCTATATCAATTTCAACTCTTAACTATTATTTTTCGTATTCCTATTCTCCAAAACCTTCTCCATATTATGAGTTGCCCATTCCATCATTAATAGAATCACTGGACGTAGTGATTCACCAAGCTCAGTTAACGAATATTCAACTTTAGGTGGTACTTCACGGTATACTTCACGATGTATAATACCATCAGCTTCAAGTTCTCTCAGCTGCAGTGTTAACATCCTTTGTGTGATATTTGGTTTTAATCTTTTTAATTCATTAAAGCGCTTTGTACCATCTAATAAATGATACAAAATTACCCCTTTCCATTTCCCTCCAATCACCTCAACCATAGCTTCAACTGGACAAGAATATTTATTTAAAAATGGGTAATTTATATTATTTTCATTTGAACAATCCATAATAAATCCCTTCCCTTATCAATAGTATCTTTTTTGATACTATACCACATAAATGTGCGTACTTGTATCTGTGTTACTTTAAAAATATAATTTACTTACAAAAATAAATTCATGAAAAGAGGAACTTTTATGACAAATACAAATGAAATTACAAAAGAAAAGATTATGGAGGCCTTTCATTTCAGACATGCATGTAAAGAATTCGATCCTATGCACAAAATTTCAGAAGAGGATTTTAAATTTATTTTAGAAACAGGCAGATTATCTCCTTCTTCTTTTGGATATGAGCCTTGGAAATTTATTGTCGTACAAAATAAAGAATTAAGAGAAAAACTACAACCGTATTCATGGGGCGCTGGTGGGCAACTTGCAACAGCTAGTCATTTTGTTATTGTTCTTTCAAGAAACATTAAAGATATGCATTATGATGCAGAGTATATTAAATATATGATGAACGATATTATTGGATTGCCTGAAGACACTCAAAAAATTAGATATGAATTCTTCAAAAAGTTCCAGGAAACAGATTTTAACTTATTACAATCCGATCGTGCTGTATTTGATTGGGCATCCAAGCAATCTTATATCGCTTTAGGTAATATGATGACGAGCGCAGCTCAAATCGGTATTGATTCTTGTCCAATAGAAGGATTTGATAAAGAGGAAGTAGATTCTTTACTTCGTCAAGAAGGCATTATACAAGGCGATAATCTTGAAGTATCAGTTATGGTTGCCTTTGGTTACCGTAAAGAAGAGCCAAAGCGTGATAAAACAAGACAGACTATGGATACAATTGTTGAATGGATTAAGTAATATA
Source organism: Bacillus cereus group sp. Bce019 (assembly GCF_051781745.1). Classification (NCBI taxonomy): domain Bacteria; kingdom Bacillati; phylum Bacillota; class Bacilli; order Caryophanales; family Bacillaceae; genus Bacillus; species Bacillus cereus group sp. Bce019. The sequence continues at coordinate 9,930 of NZ_JBPWJX010000011.1, read as the reverse complement.
GCACAGACAAATAATGCTCCTACTAGCTGGATACTTATACTAAAGAACTATCAGTCGTTTTTCTTATGTATGAATTTGGTTTTTCATGGAAAGATATGTTAGTATGTATACAGTTTGAGTGCTCTATTTTTAGAGTCGAACAGGAGGAGAATGAATATGTCTGATATTGAAGTTGGCGAAGTGTTTACTCTTAGTGATGAGAATAACGAAGAGCAAGAAGTAGAAGTACTTGGAGCGATGGATGTCGAAGGTGCAGAATATATTGCAGTTGCCTTTGTTGAAGATATCCAAACAGAAACTGAGGAAGACATTGATATTTTCTTTTTAAAAGTAGAAGAAGATAATGAGTTTTCATACATTGAAAATGATGAAGAGTTTGATAAAGTATCTGCTGCGTTTGAAAAGATTTTGGATGAGCAAGAGCAAGAATAGTATGAATGAAAAACACGAGGACGGATGTATATCCGCCCTCTTTTTATTTATTACTCATCCAGAGACTCACGCAGTAATTGCAGTACATCTTTCATCGCAAAAGGTCCATCTTTTTTAACATGTTCCGCAAATTCTGAAACGAGACGTAATGTTCTCACACTTTCGATTGGATGCTCTCCTGATGCACTTTCAGCTGAAAGCATAACTGCATTCGTCCCGTCCAGTACAGCTTGAAACACATCAGTCACCTCTGCCCTTGTTGGAATAGAATGATCTACCATAGATTGAAGCATTTGTGTTGCTGTAATGACATATGTATTCGTTCGATTACATTCCTGAATCATCATTTTCTGTAAAAGCGGAATGCATTGATACGGTAACTCTACTCCTAAATCGCCCCTTGCAATCATAATTCCATCTGCTTCTTTACATATATCTTGAAAATTCTCGATTGCTTCCATCGTTTCTATTTTTGCAATTACATTAGGTGACGTTTCTTTATACTGTTGTATAAAATCTCGTATTTCTTTTATATGACTAGGTTTTCTTACGAAAGAACACGCGATAAAATCAACATTCTCTTCTAAAAGAAACTGAATATCTTTTTTATCTTTCTCTGTAATAGCTGGTAAACGAACAGCCGCATCTGGTAAATTAACTCCTTTATGAGATGAGATATTGCCACCTGTTTTTACCTTCGTTTCTATTTTATCCGTACTTATCTTTTCAACAATTAATTCAACTTCTCCATCATTAATTAAAATTCTACTGCCTACTTTTACATCATTCGCAATTCCTTCATAATCAACACTCGCTTCTGTATTACTCCCTGTAACTGGTTGTGTATGTAAAATAAAAGAATCTCCTGCCTGAAGTGTAATTTGCTCTCCCTTCACTTCACCTAATCTTATTTTAGGTCCTTGTACATCACCCAAAAATTTAATAGAGTCATCTAATGATTTCACTAAACGAATGATGTCTTTATGACTTTCATGCGTGCCATGCGATAAATTCAGTCGAACAATTTTCATACCATTCTTTATTAACTGTGCTAACGTTTCTTTATTATTACTTGCGGGTCCAATTGTACAAATTCGATCGATTGTCATTTTTGTCACCATCCTTTTTTTAATAAGTTTCCCATATGAACTTAAAAATAACAGAGATTCTGACATGAATAGATTTAAATTTACATGAATTTCATAAAATTAAACCTGTATCCCTTGCTGGCTAAGCATTAGAAGATATATTCGCTTTTTGCAAATGAAGACATGTTGAATCGAAAGTAAAAGAAAAGTTAAGTATGGGATAAACCATTGAGAGTTTCGAAATTTTCATATATTGTATGAATTGAGTTCGAACTCAAAAATTTAAAAAGGTGGGAAAATTAGTGAATATGAAAAAATCTTTATCGGTGACAACTTTAGGGTTAGCGGTTTTAGGTTTTGGTTTTACTAATAACGCAAGTGCTTCAGAGGTCGATACTGTAGACAAGCAGCCCGTTTTAGTTGACTTTGATACAATTCAATCAACAAAAACATCTAGTGTTCCTAGTTTGACTCTTGCAGCTGCACCTAAGAATGACTCTAACATTAGCGTATATACTCCCTTTTTTGGTAACCCATATGCAGTTGCTAAATCGAAATCAACTACGACCGAAGACTATGTTTATGCAAAAGCAAGAACTTTCAATGGCGATGGCTCATTAGTGAATACGAAAAGTAATAGTGCAAAAAAATCATCATTTGTAAGTGCTACAGCGACCAACACAAGCATTTATTATGGAGATGATTACGCTATCGGTAATCATACCTATAAATTAAGTGGTTATAATGATGTGAATCACGAAACAAAAGCTTTCTGGTAAGAAAGAGAAAAAAGATATGCATCTTGCATATCTTTTTTCTCTAATATTTTACATATATTGAGGTGCTATTTATGAAACAAATATATATTATTTGCGGTGTTTTACTTATTTCATTACTTACAATTTATATTTTGTTCAATACTTCATTCATACAACCTCATCCACCTTCCATAGAAAATAAACGAGAGCAACAAACCAATACTGTTTCTTACGGATTGAAGGATAATCAAGGCCAACATATTAACAATGGTAGTACAATTACTAGTGAGGATAATAAAATTAATGTAACATTATCATTCGTACATACTATTAATGAAAACCGAAAATATGGATTAATTGTTCTAGAAGATTACGAACAAAAACCTTTTAAAATAGAAGATACTACTAATGAAATATCACACTATTTTTTTGATATGAAACCAAACAGTTCAATGACTACGAAAATCTCTTTACACACTTCTCCTAATGCAAGTGAATTAACCTTTTTAATAATTAAAAAACCTGAATACAAATTAAAAGATAATAACTTAAATAAAGCAGCTATTTTAGAAGATATTCTAAGTATGCGATATTCAATGCATCCTCTTCAAAAAGAAAACGAAAAAATAAAACTCTCCCTTATAGATCCAGATGCTATTTTAAAAGATGGTCTTTACGAACCATTATTTGTTACGAACCGTGAAGAGAACTTACAAACTGTCTTCTTTGAAAAGGAAGGCAAGCAATTAATTTTATCAAACGGTAATGAAACAAATGATGAAATGACTTACGCAATCGTGGCTTTTAAAGATTGGAAACAAGTTGAAATATTTAACAATAGAAAAGTCGTTTATACTAAGGTTGCACCTGAAACGAGGCAAATCTTTAATTTCACATTGCCTTCAGTGGATCAGGAAAGTAATTTGCAACTCGTCGCTTTTCCATTTCCTTATAAAGTTAGCGAAGAAGATTATATCAGTCAACAAGCATTCAGTTCCTTTCGCATCGTAATTGAAAATGAAAATAAATAAGTTATACTGTGCACATTACAACAACCAAAAAAGGCCTACTCACACGAGTAGGCTTTTGAAACTACGAAAGTTTCGTCAATAACTGATTTAAATCTTTTTTCGTTTTCGTCGTTAAAGATTTCATTTTATTAATATCAATTTTTTCTTTCTCCGCTCCTACAATTAACGGATACATACTTTGACCGATCGTTTTAGAATCCGTCGGATGTGATGCTTCTAACTCTTTCTCAATTACATCCCACTTTTCATTAATTTGTTTACCAAGCTTATTCACTGTTTCTAATTTTGGATTAGCAGCTAACTGCTTGTCCAAGCTATCAATTAATGCCACAACTTCTTTAACGTTCGTTTTCACAGCAACACTTTTCTTCGGATCTTTCGTTGTCTTTCCATCTGAATTTGTACTTGTGCTTTGATCTGTTGTTTTCCCGCTAGTCGTTTGATCATTCGTTTTTCCTGTCGTCTCTTTTTCTTTTGTTTTTACATTTTCGTTTTGAGTTGACGTTTTGCCGTTACTTTCTGTCCCTGATGATTCTTTCGTATTTTTTGCATCCTTATCTGTTTTTTCATTTGAAGAAGTATTTGTTTCTTTTTCAGTATCTTTCGTTGTTTTTGACGCTTCATCTGCACTTGTCGTTTTTGCTTCTCCATCATTTTGCGCAGTTACTTGCTCTTTCTTTTCCGTTTCTTTATCTGCTGAAGGACTACAAGCTGCCATAGTAAGCATTGTACCAATTGTTATCGATGCGATAGCGACCTTTTTCATTTTCATATAAATCCCCCTATGTTTTACATAATTTATCCTCCCCTTTACGATTCGATTCCCCCTTAAAAAATCCCTTTTCATACGAATTATCATCTTTCCGACAGTAATCTTCATAATAATACGTACAAAAACTGATAAACTCATTTTAATATTCGAGTTTCTTCTACTTCATTTTTCTACTCGCAAGTAAAAGAAAAAGAGTATATTGTCACATTAAGAATTACTATCTTCATATGACGATATACTCTTCTATCAAATTTTTATCTTTCTTGACATTTTATTTATACAAAAAAATAAAATTTTCTTTCGTTTTTTGTTTCTCAACATTTGTTAACATAATATTTTTATGAATAACCACCATTCGAGTGAATGACTTGCCCAGTAACCCATTTCGCTTCTTCACTTACTAAAAAAGAAATTAAGCGCGCAGCATCCACCGGTTCTCCTACTTTACCTTGTGGGAACTTCCATACTAAATGATGCTTCAGCTCCTCTGTAATCCATCCTGTATTCGTCGGTCCTGGATCTACAGCATTCACTGTAATCCCCTTCTCCATCGCAACTGGTGCTACTGACTTTGTAAATGCTTCAATTGCCCCTTTCGTTGCTGCATATGCTAGTTCATCTGGCATTGGACCTACTGACTGTCCTGAAGTAAGATTAATAATACTCCCGCCCGTTTTAAGTGAATAATGTTTTATAAACAATGAACTTAATAGCATAGTAGCCCGAACATTAACTGTATAATGTTTATCCAACTGCTCTACATCTAATTCCTCAATTCTCGTATGAGTAGAATATACTGCATTATTAACTAGAATAGATGGATCACCTAACCGTTCTGATACCATATAAAACAAACGAGTTGGCGAATAAGACTGCGATAAATTGATTTCTGCCATTTCACATCGAACATCGTAACTTTCAATTTCCTTTTTCAGCAAAAAGGGTTCTTGATCACTCATTCCCCATGGCATCGCTTTATCATACTTTGGCCAGTACGTGAAAAAAATGTCTATCCCCTTTTGAGCAAGCACCTTGCATACAGCTGCACCAATTCCATTCAGACGAGTTGCCCCTGTTACAATTGCTATTTTCTTCACCTTTTTCTCCTCCATCTATACACAGATCCCCTGCATGAATACAGAGGATCTATCTTCTTATTGAATATTTGACAGTATACGTTCAGCACCTAATTTTAACATTTTAATAAAGATATAATTTACAATCGTAAACATTACAAATAAAACGATAAACATAACCCACAGTCCGACATGAAGGAAGAAGTATAATACACTTACTCCCCCCACAATAATTAAAGCTATTAAAATATTAGCTAAAAAATTCCACAAAGTTGTATATCGACTTTTAAATAATTTCTGCTCTGTATCCCAATGAATATCTGCAGTTTGTGCGTCCCAGCGTGTTCCGATTAAATTAATTAATAACAACCCGTTCGCACTTAGTAAAAACCACAGTATCATAAAGACTGGAGAAATCCCAGCTACAACTGCCATCGTAATACCGAATACTGCTAAAATGATTACATTAATTAACCAAGCAGTGATTGCTTTCGCAAAAAAGATATCCGAAGCCTTTACTGGTAAATAACGATTCACAAACCAAGAGCTTCCATCTCGCGAAAATGACGTTGTTGCAATGACGTTACTACCCATTAAAAATAACGATGCACAAAGGCCAACACCAATTGCAAATCCTGTTGTCTTTGGATTGTTAATATACTCTGTAATAAACTTTAAGTTTCCATCTTGCACAAATAAAATAAAGAACAACATAATTGGCATAACGAAAGTTTGTACAATGCAATTTAAGAAAAATTGTGGTGTACGGAATAACGTTTTAAATTCTTTTTTCACATATGCTTTCAAATGTGAACTTTGTACCGTAGATTTCTGTAAGCCTTCTGCTGAAATGACTTCTTTTTTTGCTGTACTCGTTGAAAGTCCAATAACCCCTTTTAAATATGTACGCTCTGCAATGTAATAAAACAACACAAAAAATACAAATGAAATAACTGCAAAGATTATTACATATAAAGGTCCCTTCCAATTTGCATTTTCTACTAATGCTACTGCTCCAAAATATGTAGTTGGAAAATAGTTTGTCATTTGTACTAAAAGAGAAGACTGGTTGTTTGCAAGGTAATCCGCAATTGCATCTTCAGAAAACGAACTTTTATTTTTCCACTGCAAAAATACGTTAATTCCTACAATAAATAGTATACTTACGATTCCAATAAATATATTTCCTCGGTCTTTATTTTTCGCTATATTTGTATACCTCATAATAACTGTCATCAGTAACGAAGCTAGTACTAACGGCACAATTGGGAAGAGTAAGTAAATAAAAATCATATATATATAATATGTAATAAATGCGCCACTTTTTAAACCGTACGTAATGAAGATTGGTAATAAAATAAATGAACTCATTACGTATTGTGTAATTAATACCGTTAAAAATTTTGCCGAAATAATTTGCGCTGGTTTTAATGGTAATGGTAATAACATTTCAATGTCATTGCTGTAGTAAAATACAGTTAAAATGTTCGTTATACTCATTAAAAATACCCATATACTCGCAATCGCAAGTCCCATTGCGATAATCATTCCTGGATCTTGCCCTAAATGTATCATTCCCTCATACATTGCATGCGTGATAGAACCAAACAGTAAAAAGCCGACAAATAAAATAGCTGCAAATGAAAATACATACGCCCATCGCTTCTTCTTATCTGTTATAAAATCTGCATAATTTAATTTCAATAATACTTTCGTTAACGTCCAAATTTTACTCATTGCCCGTCATCTCCAAGAACATTTTTTCAAGTGATTCATTGGATTTAAAATGATCTCTCATTTCATCTAAATTTCCTTTAAACTGCAAATTCCCCTTATTAATAATAGCAACCCGGTCACATATTTTTTCCGCTACTTCTAATACGTGTGTAGAGAAAAATACAATCTTTCCTTTATCCGCATGCTCTCTCATCATTTCTTTTAAAATATATGCAGATTTCGGATCAAGCCCAGTTAATGGTTCATCTAAAATCCATACATCTGGCTCATGTACGAGCACACCAATAATAACGATTTTTTGTCTCATACCGTGCGAATAACTTTGAATTTGATCAGATAAAGCATTATAAAGATCAAACTTCTTCGCTAAAGACTCTATTCGTTCTTGTCGTACTTCTTTCGGCACTTCATACATATCGGCCATAAAGTTTAAATATTCAATTCCTTTTAATCGTAAAAACATATCTGGACTATCTGGTACATAACCAAACGTCTTCTTCGCTTCCATCGGCTCTTCCATAATATTTTTTCCGTTAATCGTAATAGTCCCTTTATCCAACCCGTGAATACCAGTAATCATCTTAATTGTCGTTGATTTACCCGCACCATTCGGTCCTAAAAATCCAAAGATTTCGCCGCTAGGTACAGATAAACTTAAGTCTTTTACTGCATAGGTAGACCCATTATAACTTTTTGACACATTCGTAATTTCAATCATTCCATCCAATCCTTTCCTTAATTACCAAATAACTATATTGATATTATAGCATAGTTCTATTTTAAGATTTTTACATTTTTCAGTATATTTAACCTTTAAAATAAATATACACCCCTAATCCAACAACTAAAACGACAGCTAGTATAATATAAATCATTGTTAAGCGTTTAATATTCCCCTTTGTCGCTTTGCTATAATTTGCATCACCATTCCGCCCAATTAACACCGTCGCAATGACAGTAATCACTACAAGTAATACAACGATCATGATCCAAGTTAGCATTTCTTCCTCCCCCTCCTTACAACCATTTTACAATATTATCCTCTTTATTTCGCAGCATATTTCCTCTTTTTACTATTATTATGAAGCAAACTGGAAAACTATTATTACCATTCCTATCCAAATGTGATATATTTGTAACATAACGTGACTTATTTCTAACAACGTAAGGAGGACCTATCATGAAAACAACTTGGATAAAATATTTAGGATTTCTCGGTTTCTTCGGTTTCCTCGGATTTTTTTATGAAAAAGGATTGTTTACTATGTTCTGTTTCTTCTCCTTTTTCACATCGTATAGAACAGTTCAACACGATGAACTGTTTGAACAAATTGTCAATAAATCGTGTCGCAATGCATTTATCGTTACATTACTAACTACTGCTATCATTATATTTATTGAAATGTTATTTCCAAACTCTACGCTACAAGAGATTGATATCGCTCTTATTTTCGGCACACTCATTCTTACATTCGGTTTTTCTATGTTCTTTTATGATAAACCTGTTGATGAAATGGAAGATGCACCATGGCGTTCGTAACGAAGATAAAAGAATACCGCGCCAAATTGAACATGACACAAGAAGATTTAGCAAAGAGCGTTAGTGTGCGACGTGAAACAATTAGTCATCTCGAAAAAGGTAAATACAATCCTTCCTTACAACTTGCTCACGATATAGCGAAGGCATTACATAGTACGATTGATGAGATTTTTATTTTTGAGGATTGATTAAAGACGTCCAGTCACAAGAATCACATAAAAAAATACCGTCATTCTTTCCAAGAAGAATGACGGTATTTCTTATTGATTATCCATATAAAACCGCATGAAATACGCCTAATAGTAAGTATCGATCCTGCATGTAATCTTCATCATATACATTCATCTCAATGTAATACATATCTTCCTCAAGACGAATATTCCAATCTGCAATTACATAGCCTTTTCGTAATAATTTTCCCATTCCAAATGAAGTTTTATGAACAACATATTCTTCTGCCTTATATGTAAAGGTAAATAAGAAATTTGCATCCAATAACTTTCCGTCACATACAAGTATTTCATGCTCTGCATCATGATTATCTTTGTACATTACTAAAATCCTTCTTTGGCGCTGCCTACTTACATCCTTTGCAATGACGCGAATATTGTCCTTACTATCCTTTATTTCATAAATAATATTACTACCAATTTTCGGAATAAAATCCAGCACTCTCATCAGCGTATTTTTATAATAGCCCCTTACTACACCTACTTGCTCACTTCCATTATAAACCTCTATCGGTGTCGTATCTGCTTTGCTATCACACGGTCGTTTGTAAGAGAGCTGCATCATTCGCTCTCCTCTTAAGTACTGATCAAACGTCACAGGATATTCTATCATGCGCAGTTCTTTATTTAACTCATACAAATAGCGTTGAACACTCTCTATTAATGTTGTAGTAGCTATACGCTCTTGAAGTTCAAATTCTTGCCAGCTGGAAAAAACATTCCATTGATTATGATCCTCTTCATAGAAGAAACCAAGAATTACCTCTTCACGGTCAGCCGTTTCATATTTCATAGGCACGTTCTGCCCATGTTGAACTTGTTCCATCCACTGACCTAAATAAATCCCCAGCTCTGCAACCTTCATACATGATTTTTGAAAAAATACGCTGTCACTCGCGCAAATCGTTACATCTCCTTCGATAAAGCCCTTTGAATAAGCATCATACCGTGGCTCATCCTTCTGCGGGAGATTTTTGTCTAACTCAAATAAAAACGTTAACATCCTTTATTCACCTCTAGTTGTTACACTAATCATACATGACATCGCATCACGCTAGGAAACTATTTATATACGCATATTTAATTCACGCATTATAACACGTGAATGACCTTGTATAGTAGCTCTATTTTTTTGTTCTATATCTTAGTATATGAATTTATATGAGCGATTTTTCAAATATATCTATCGCAACTTACAATATATCAACGATTTTTTCAATATATCTATCACAACTTACAATATATCAACGATTTTTTCAATATATC
>NZ_JBPWJX010000010.1:0-162771 GCF_051781745.1 Bacillus cereus group sp. Bce019 | reverse complement strand
CCTACATTTTCTTTCTTCACTTGCGGCGATACTATATTTCCTACATTTTCTTTCTTCACTTGCGGCGATACTATATTTCCTACATTTTCTTTCTTCACTTGCGGCGATACTATATTGTTTTTTTTCGTTTGCGGAGAAATGATATTGTTAGGTTTCATTTTACTAATTTGAGGAGCAATTAACTCACTTCCTTTTTTTATTACATCTGAAATTTTATATTCTTTTTTCGGTTTTATTGGTGGTTGTGGCGGCTGCGGTAATACATTTACCGAAAACTTCGTGTTTTCTTTTTCCGCCGGTTTTTGTTTTTCTATCACAGGTGGTTTTTGAATAACAGACGGTTTTTCAACTGGTTTTTCTTTTTGAATTGGCTGTTCTTTTTGCACTTCTTTTTGCGGTTTCACCTGTACTTCTTTTTGTGGCTTTACCTGCATCTCCTTCTGTGGTTTCACCTGTACTTCTTTTTGCGGCTTTACCTGCATCTCCTTCTGCGGTTTTACTTGCACTTCTTTTTGTGTTTGTTGCATAGCTGGCTGCTGTGTAATTGGTGCTGATTGATACGTAACTTCTTCTTCATCTTCTATTCCAAGCGGAGTTGGTGTTGCTGCAAATTCTTTTTGCTGCACTTCTTTTACGTATTGCTTTGGAGGCGCTGAACCTGCTCCAGCCTGTTGTTTCATGTGAACACTCTTGGATGGCACTTTAATTTTCATACCTGGCATAATTAAATCTGGATTACTAAGTTGTGTATTTGTTTTTTTCAACGTGTCAAAATCCACTCCGTACTTTTTCGCAATTTTCCAAAGGGTATCCCCTTTTTGCACGATATGAATTTTCAAATTTTCCCCCTCCTGTATAACTTATCTATAAGTAACAAATCTCATGAAGTAACTCTTTCTAAATAACATTAACTTCTTTTCACTTTTATCACTTCTTCGATTTTCAATATCATTCGAAGCGGAATAAGCATAAAGAACCACAATGATTTCTTCAAAACAATGTATGCCCATTTCGTTCTCGTTATGATTATATGTATGAAAAAAAGCAACAGGAATACCGTTGCTTTACACACGCTCTAACATACGATTTAATGCAAGAACCGCTTCTGCCGTTACTTGTTTGTCTACGCTAATAACGTTAATTTCTTCTCCTCTTTCTATCGTTTCAAGTGTCCATAATAAGTGAGGCAGATCAATTCGGTTCATCGTTAAGCACGGACACATAAATGGATTAAGTGAAACAATTTCTTTATCTGGATGTTGCTGAATAATTCGGTTCACTAAATTCATTTCTGTACCAATCGCCCATTTGCTACCAGATGGCGCTGATTCAATCATATCAATAATATATTTCGTTGAGCCTGCATAATCTGAAGCAGCTACAACTTCATAGCAACATTCTGGATGTACAATAATATTCATATCAGAATGATTTTTTCGTACGCTCTCAATGTTCTTCACTGTAAAATTTTGATGAACAGAACAATGCCCTTTCCATAAAATTACTTGAATTTCTTCTATATCCCCATCGTACTCTAATGAATCTGTGTGTGGGTCCCATACTGCCATTTTATCTAATGGGATACCTAAATCGTACGCTGTATTTCTCCCTAAATGTTGGTCTGGTAAAAAGACGAGACGTTCTTTTTGAGTAAACGCCCAAGATACCATTTGCTTTGCATTAGAAGATGTTACTGTTGCTCCTCCGTTACGACCACAAAACGCTTTAATTGCAGCTGTAGAGTTCACATATGTTAACGGAATCATCGTATCTCCAAATAATTTCGTGAGCTCTTTCCATGCTCTTTCTGTTTGTTCAATATCTGCCATATCCGCCATCGAACAACCTGCACGCATATCTGGTAAGATGACAACTTGATCATCTGTCGTTAACATATCTGCTGTTTCCGCCATAAAGTGCACCCCGCAAAACACAATATATTTTGCGTCTTTATTGCTCGCTGCAACTTGTGCAAGCTGAAGTGAATCCCCTGCTGCATCTGAAAATTGTACCACTTCATCTTTTTGATAATGATGCCCTGGAATGAATAACATTTTCCCCATTTTCTCTTTAATTTCACGAACACGCTTTTCCATATCTTCCGTTGACATCGTGTAATAACGCTCTGGTAACATCGTTTCAATTGGCTGTACTTGTTCTAAAATACTCATATACGTTTCTCCCCTCTAAGCCACTTTCCTTATCCTTCAATATTGAAACTAATATCAAGTGCTTTCACTGAATGTGTTAACGCTCCAAGTGAAATATAATCTACCCCTGTTTTTCCGTATTTCGGTAAATCTTCAATTGTGATGCCCCCTGAAGCTTCTGTAACGATAGCACTTGGTACAATTTTTGAAAACTCCCGGATTTCATCTGGCGTACGATTATCGAACATAATAATATCAGCACCAGCAGCAACAGCCTCTCTCACCTGTTCCTCAGTTTCTGTTTCTACTTCTACTTTCACCATATGTCCTAACTTTTCTTTCACTGATGTAACAGCTTTTGTAATAGAACCAGCAAACGCAATATGATTGTCTTTAATCATGACACCATCATATAAACCGAAGCGATGATTAAATCCACCGCCGCACACGACTGCATGCTTATCAAACATACGTAGTCCTGGCATCGTTTTTCGCGTATCACAAATGCGAGTATGACTGCTATCTAAAGCAAGAACCGCTTTACGCGTCATCGTCGCTATTCCGCTCATACGCTGAATAACATTTAATATAACGCGCTCTGCTGTTAATAACGATGCAATTGGACCTTGCACAGTTGCAATGATTTCGCCTTTTTCTACAAGGTCCCCATCTTTTTTATGAAGCTCTACTTCAATTCTCTCATCAATTAATTTAAATCCTGATTCAATTACTAAACGTCCTGCAAAGACGCCTGTATCCTTCGCAAGAAACGTTCCTTTCGAAAGCAAGTTATCTGGAAAAATAAGCTGAGATGTTACATCTCTTTCCCCTATATCTTCTAAAAAAAATCGATTTAATGCTTCTTTAACTTTTATCGTGTTCATAAAGCCCCTCTTCCCCTCATCACACAAGTTGTCGTTTTCTCTTTACTCGAACAATCTCTTTCTTTCCTATATTTCTATCTGGATAATCACTCCGGTAATGCCCGCCAATACTTTCTTCTCTTTGCAAGGCTGACACAACTATAAGCTCACAAACCGTTAACATATTAATAAGCGTTATCTCTTCATTCGTAAGAACATCATGTTGTAATATCATATTTCGAACACCATACTTACTAAGCCATCTCTTCGCATAAGATAAACTTTGCTCTGTTCGCACAATCCCAACATATTTCATCATGCATTTTTGTATTTCTTCTTTCGTCGGTAAATGATTCAGAACGATAAACTTTGCTTCCTTTTCGGCTAGCATGTTCACCTTTTCTTTTGTCTCTCTAGATAAAATGTGTCGTCCGATTCTTTTTCCAAACACAAGACCTTCTAATAATGAATTACTCGCTAATCTATTTGCACCATGAACCCCGTTACAAGCTACTTCACCGACTGCGTATAAGTTCGGAATAGACGTCTCTCCATCACAGTTCGTTTTCACGCCGCCCATGTGAAAATGAGTACCAGGCACGACTGGAATAAGTTTTTTATTTATATCGACTCCATTTGTTTTACATATCGATGACACGGTCGGAAAGCGTTGTTCAAAGTTTTGAATCATTTCGATGTTTAAGTACACTTTTTCACCCGCAAGTAGCTGTTCATGAATAGCCCTTGCGACTACATCACGAGGCGCTAAATCCTGTTCGGAATGTATATCCATCATAAAACGCTGCCCTTTTCCATTTATAAGGACAGCTCCTTCTCCGCGAACAGCTTCGGACACAAGACCAGAACAACGCCCACCCGCGTATAACATCGTCGGATGAAATTGTATAAACTCTAAATCTACAAGCTCTCCGCCTGCACGGTACACCATTGCAAGTCCATCGCCTGTAATCGTCTCATCATTAGAAGTAAAGGCGTATAAACCGCCAATACCGCCTGAAGCTAACACCGTATAATCTGCATTGTAACGTTTCAATTCTCCTTTATTGTTGCGAGTTAAAGCCCCAACACATTTATCTTTTTCTATAATAAAATCGAGCACCATTTCCTGTTCCACTACCGTAACGTATGGAGCTACTTCTTGAATAAGATGCTCTAATAAATTCTTTCCTGTTGTATCGCCACCTGCATGTAAAATACGACGTTTTCGATGCGCTCCTTCTTTTCCAAGATGAGGACCTGTTTCATCTCCATCAAATTTCATTCCATTTTCAATAAGGTTATTAATTTCTTTCGGTCCTTCCTCGACTAAATAACGGACCACTTCTTCATTGTTATAATGACACCCTGCTACTAGCGTATCTTCAAAATGATCATTAGGATTGTCGTATGTAGCTACCGCTGCGGCAATTCCACCTTGAGCTAAATGTGTATTATTATTACGTTTCGTCTCTTTTGTGATAATAATCACATTCTTTTCGTGACAAATCTCTTTTGCAACACGAAGTGCCGCAACGCCACTTCCAATAATTAAGACATCTGCGCTTGGCATAATTGTTGCCTCCTACTTTACACTTTTCAACTGTCTTGACACCTATATTTACATAGTTTTAAAATAATGACAAGAGTTTTTTTATAATTCTTATTTTCACTACCATTTAAAAAGTAAAAGAAATGTAACTCTTACTAGAGAGAGGAACTTACATGATGATATATCTTGACTATGCAGCTACTACACCTATGAGCGAGGAAGCGTTACAAACATATATGAAAGCAGCGTCGCAATACTTCGGAAATGAACAAAGTTTACATGATATTGGAGGAACGGCTTCTTCTTTATTACAAGTTTGCCGAAAAACATTTGCGGAAATGATTGGAGGAAAAGAACAAGGAGTATTTTTCACAAGTGGTGGATCGGAATCGAACTATCTTGCGATCCAATCACTTCTAAATGCCCGAAATAAGAAGCATATTATTACGACACCTATAGAACATGCATCCATTCGAAGTTATTTTCAATCTCTAAAATCAAAAGGCTATACAATCACTGAAATTCCTGTTGATAAAAATGGACTCATTTGTTTAGTAGATTTAGAGGCAGCTATTACAGAAGATACTGTGCTAGCAAGTATACAGCATGGAAACTCTGAAATCGGAACCGTTCAAAACATTACAGAAATCGGGGCACTTTTAAAAAAATATAATGTTTTATTTCATACGGATTGTGTGCAAACGTTTGGTAAACTGCCTATCCATGTTTTTGAGATGGGGATTGATAGTCTTTCTGTTTCAGCACATAAAATATACGGACCAAAAGGTGTCGGCGCTTGCTACATAAATCCGCAATCTCGCTGGGAACAAGTATTTCCAGAAACTTCTCAAGAAAAAGGATTTCGCCCAGGTACAGTAAATGTTCCCGGCATCGCATCTTTTTTAACAGCTGCTGAAAATATATTAAAAACTCAATGGGAAGAAAGTTTACGTTTTAAAGAGTTACGATCCTACTTTTTAGAGCAAATACAAACACTTCCGCTAGAAATTGAAGTAGAAGGTCATTCTACTTCTTGTTTACCACATATTGTTGGGGTTACAATAAAAGGAATAGAAGGTCAATATACTATGCTAGAATGTAATCGCCATGGTATCGCCATTTCCACCGGAAGTGCTTGCCAAGTCGGTAAACAAGAACCTTCGAAAACTATGCTTGCAATTGGAAAAACGTATGAAGAGGCAAAACAATATGTCCGCTTCTCTTTCGGACAACAAACAACGAAAGATCAAATTGATACTACTATTCATGCACTACACACAATTGGAAATCAATTTTATAGAGGTGTTAAATCATAATGAAACAAAATGAACAAAAAAAGATTTTAGGTGAAGAAAGACGACAACTTATCCTCCAGTGGCTTCTTGCTGCAAATGAACCGTTATCGGGGAATGAACTATCGAAAAAGACGAACGTAAGTAGACAAGTTATCGTGCAAGATATTTCCTTACTTAAAGCACGAAACGAACCAATTATTGCAACTGCTCAAGGCTATTTATATTTAAAGCCACAAGAGAAACAACAAACTTTTGAACGCGTAATCGTATGCCAGCACAAACCAGCAGAAGTACGTCAAGAACTTACAATGCTTGTTGACCACGGCGTTACGATTAAAGACGTAAAAGTTGAGCATCCTGTATACGGTGACTTAACAGCATCCATTATGGTAAGCAATCGCTTTGATGTAGAGCAATATTTACAAAAAATCGAAAACACAAACGCTTCCTATCTATCGCAACTAACAGATGGTATTCACTTACATACAATTGAAGCAGATTCTAAAGAGAAGTTAGATGCTGCTTGCGAAGCTTTAGATAAAGCAGGATTTCTCGTTTATTAATGTAAAGCACAGAGTTTTTATCATTCTCTGTGCTTTTTTAATGCTATAATATTGTAATCAATCGTAAAGGAGATCAAATATGGGAATTGAACTCGTTCACTTTAGCATTGGGAAACCGAAACAAATGAAATATAGCGAAGATAAAGAAATGATTACCGGTATATGTAAAGAACTTACCGAAGAAGCTTTCCTATCAAAAGATGGCTTCCTTGGTGATGATGTAGCAGATTTAAAACACCACGGTGGACCTGATCGCGCAGTTTGTGTGTACTCACACGAGCATTACGCACTATGGGAAAAAGAATTTCAAACAACACTTCCAGCTTCCGCATTTGGCGAAAACATTACCGTAACAAATATGTTAGAGCGTGATGTTTGCATCGGAGATACATACAAATTAGGTGAAGCGATTATTCAAGTGACACAAGCGCGCGTACCTTGTAGCACAATTTCAAAACGCCTTGGCATCCCTGGCATACTGCCTCGTATTGTAGCAACTGGATTTACTGGCTACCTATGCCGCGTTCTTCAAGAAGGTACTGTACGTAAAGATTCAAAAATTACATTACTAGAACGTCCATCAAGCAATGTTTCTGTTTTATTCTCTAACGAAATTTATTTTCATAATAGAAAAGATAAAGATGGCATTGAAAAAATTCTTGCTGTTCCAGAACTAGCTGATATTTGGCGTGGTCAGTTAGAAGATCGTCTTGCGAAGTTAAAATAAAGAATCACACCAGGTAAAACAGTATTGAGTCCATCATACCAGATGGACTCTTTTTATTTTCTCTTCCTTCACGTCCAAACATATAAAAATATATTTCATATTATATATGGACAACCTTTAATTCTTATATATGAAGGGAGTGATTAATTATGGCGGATTACTTCTTAAAAAATGGAAAAAAATATTATAAGAAAAATGATCGTCCATGTAATTCTTCAAATTCAGATTCAAATAACTGTTTTATACAGAACTATACTATTTTCGGTACGGGAAATACCCCTCAAGATCTTGATATAACAACTGGAATTCCTCGAACTGTATTTGAAAACTTCACTAAAAATCATAATAAGACACTTATTAAATTTAGTTTCAGTCCTGCATTTGCAACAACGATTAGATTAACAATTGCAAGATTAAACCATCGCTCTCCACTTACATTTACCTTAACACCAGGAGATATTAAAACATTTTTAGTAGAAGATGTTGAGAGTATTACTTTCTCAGATACTGTAGCTCCATCTACACTCAATCTATTAATACAACAAACGAATTGTATTTGCTGCAGTAATTCGAACAATGATGAATCCTACTATTATAATAGTTGTAATGATGCGTACTAAAAACACGACAAAAGAGTTACCTATTCCTAACAGAAAGCCGTCCTAAATATCTTTTAGGACGGCTTCTTTATTTTGCTAGCTTAATTAATCACTTACTTCAATAGAATCGATAGCTTACTCTGCCTCAACCGAAAAACAGCTTTTCATTTCAAACAAGTTTAACAACAGCTCCCCTCTACAACCAATAAGAAGAATAACTCCCCAGCACAGTAACAGAAAAACCGAGTGCTTCAAGTTCCATCGTTACGCCTGGCAATAATACGTCATCGTATGCTTTATCGACATCGATTAAGAAAAAGTAATTTCCAAGACCTGTTTTCATCGGACGCGATTCGATTTTTGATAAGTTTAATTTTCTCCATGCGAAAGCTGATAACACTTGATATAGGGCACCTGCATAATCTGCAGGTAACGTTATCATAAGCGTCGTTTTCTCTCCGCGGTTCTCTCCGTTATTCGGGAGTACTGCTTTCTTTTTCTTATGGAGTACTAAGAAACGTGTGTGATTATTTTTATGCGTATGAATACTACGTCTCACAATTGTTAATCCGTATTTTTCTGCAGCCGCTTCATTTGCAATAGCGGCAATTTTCTCTTCAGGATGTTCTTTCACATATTGTGCAGCAGCACTTGTAGATGTCATATCTCGAACAGTTACTCCTTTTAATTCTTCATTTAAAAATTTATGGCACTGTGCAATGGCATGGGGATGAGAATGCACTGCATATACTTCTTCCCACACTTCTGCATACTGCGGATGTACAAGTAAATGCTGCTGAATTGGTACTGTAATTTCTCCTACAATGGAAAGCGGCTGCTCATGTACAAGGTAATCAACCGTTATATTCACTGAACCTTCTATTGCATTTTCTAACGGTACAACTGCGAAGTCTACATTTTCATTTGCAGCTGCATCTATACAATCTGGAATCGTTCGATACGGTACATGCTCTGCTTCCGGAAAAAAACGACTCACCGCCATATTTGTAAATGTTGCTTCTGGTCCTAAATATCCTACTCGAATCATCATCTTTTCCCCTCTTTTTCGTTTTCTTACTGTTATACCATACTTTTTTATATTCTTCTATGTAAATTTCGAATATTTAAAAAAGACTAACATTCGCTAGTCTAAATGTTTCTTATACTCTCTTTGAGCAAAGAAGAAATAAATGATACATGCTGCGATATAAAACAGAATGAACAAACCTACTTTTCTTAATGATCCATCCATAAAAAGCGTATTATGAAACGTATATAATGCAACTGCACTATGCATACTCCCTACTATAATTGGCGCAAAAAATAGCATACATAATTGCCAACGAGAAATTTTCCATACTTCTTCCTTCGTCATTCCAAGTTTAGAGAGTGCACCATACTGCTTTCGGTCCGATGCAATATTATGGAACCATTTAAAATACACGATACTACATGAAGTGAGAAAGAATAATATACTAATAAATGAGCCTACAAATAGAGTAATATCGCCGCCTTCTTTCATATTTACATACAACTCCATATTGCTTCGAAATGCATTATTATTATCTTGTTTTATATGTCTCCGTAAATCTTCATTTAATTTCTTCGTCTTTTCTATATTTGATAATGTGTAGCCTCTATATATCATTTTTTCAGAATCAGGAACCTGATTTGCTATACTGTCAAAATCTTCATCATTCATAACGAAGAACAGACCATTAATGTACGAAGGGTGATGGTTAAATTGAACCCCTTCTTTCTGACCGTTAAATACGAATTGATATGGTTGATTCATTACTTGCAATTGAATCTCTTTTTGATTATACACATTCGAATTATTGTATTTATTATAATAAACGAGTGTCACTGTACCTTTTTTAGGACGATACGTTTTCTGTTTTTGTTTTCTCGCCTCTTGATTGTATTCACTTTCTTTAATGAGCGGCGCTACTTCTGTTTCTCCTTTATTGGACTGAAAAGATGCATACACTCCAACAAAACTCATATATTGAAAATCATCATATCTATATTGGTGCAATAATTGTTCAACCGTACCTTCCGCAAAGATTTCATGAGAAGAAGCACCTTTTTCTATGTAAGAAAATGAGTGCACGCCCCCGCCACGCCACATATCTTGCATGCTAGAAAAATATAAGAACACCGTACCTGTTGCTGTAACTACAAACGTCGTTGCCATAGACATTAGAAAGAAAAAGCGACCATTTTCCTTCATTCGATGTGACAATTGATTCACTATAAATAAATACGGATATGTATACATAATCTTTTTATTTCGCTTTATCATTTCTAACACTTGGGTAGCTCCATGTGTAAAAGAAAAGTACGTTCCAAAAAAGACAAGTATAGACACAGGGAAAAAGTATATTGCTATCGTAGTCATCGTCACTTGTAGCGCCAACGCATACCCGCCCACTAAACAAGCAAAACCGAATAAACAAAGCCACTTTGATGTTTTCTTCTCTTTTTTATCTGTTCGAAATTCTTTCAATAACCGAATGATTTTTATATTCCATATACGTAAAGCACTTATAAAAGATAACAAAATAAAAACGACCATATATGTAATAAATGTTACACTAATCGCCCTTACGTCAAATATGACAGGGAGTTCTTTCGGAAGCCCCAGTAACATACTAAATACCATAAAAAAGAGTTTTAAAAATATCATACCGAGCACAATACCGAAAATATTCGCGAAGACCCCGATTAAAATTTGTTCGGTCATAATCATTCCTATTACGTTAGATTTCGTTGCTCCCATTAACATATATAACCCTAATTCTTTCTTACGTGCTTCTATGAAAATAGAAGTAGAGTACAAAATAAATATGACGAAAAAAGAAATGATTATAACATTACATATGATAAGTCCCCAACGTACGTTTTGATACCACATCGTCTCTTGCATATACGGATGCACAATGACAGACATATATGCGTAAGAAGCAAATATTGCAAAACAACTACTTAAGAAAAACACTTTATAATTACGCCAATTTCCTTTTATATTTTGCAGCGCTAGTTGCCAAATGTTCATCTATCGTCCTCCTGTGACTTACTACATAGGCAAAAAGCTAGAGGTTCCCCTAGCTTTTTACGTGTTTTAAATATCCTCTTTGCGCGATCATAAAGTAAATGGCAGAAGCTAAAATGTATGCTCCAATGACAAGCGCACCTGATTTCCATAAATCAATATAAAGCATTTTCCCTAACGTATGAAGAGCAACTCCACTATGAATGGAACCGATTAAAATTGGGATAAAGAAGATAACTCCCATTTGTCGAATCGCAATTTTGCGAATTTCTTTATCTGTCATACCGATTCTCTTTAACGATTTAAATTGAATACGATCTTGTTCTTTATCGTTAAACCATTTAAAGTATGTCATACTACAAGCGAAGAAGAAGAACAGTACCGCTACGAAGAAACCGATGAACATTGTAATTGCTCCACCTTCTCTTATATCCTTATACGCAAACACTGAATTTCTCAATTCTCCTTGCTTTTCTGGTGCAATTTCATTTTTCAAATCTAATACAAGATTTTCTGTATTTTTCCAATCCTCGATATAATAACCGTAATATTTCGTCTTTTCTTCATCTGGTACGAGTTTTGCATATTTCTCAAAATCTTGATCATTTACAATAAGATATTCACTATCATTAAAAACAGAATACTGCGTTGGATTATTTAATTGAACAGACTGCTTTTGCCCGTTAATTGTAAATTCATACGGTTTCGTACGATCTATCTTCATCAGTTCATTTGACATATCAACCATAACCATCGTTGCACTACCTGGTGCATTATGAACTTCTGTAGGTTGCTCTCTCTTTTGTTTGCGCACTTCTGCATTATATTCTTTTTCTGAAATAATCGTCATCGGTACTTCATGTTCACTATTAAACAACGTTATTTTCTGTGTTGCCGGTAGTTTAACGTAGGTTACTTTTCGCGCATCTTCAAACCCGTGTCTCTTCACAAGCTCCTGTACCTTTTCTTCATTAATAAGATTATGCGTATTTAACCCCTTTTCCTCATATGAAATAGCATGTGGTGTAAGTTCTACCGTTTTCGCACTCATATTTTCAAAATATACGTACAGTGTACCTACTGCTGAAGATACTACCGCCGTAATAATAGAAATTACAAATAGAAAACGAGCATTATCTTTCATTTTATAAATAAGATTGCTAAGAACAAACATATTTGGATACGTATAGAAAGATTGCTTTCTTTTTTGTAATGCTTTTAATACAACTGTACTACCTTGTGTAAATAATAAATACGTTCCGCCAATTGTCAGTCCTACCACCGGTAAAAAGAGGATGAGGAAATTCAGAAACGTTACTTGGAAGCTAAGTACATATGCAGCAATAATACATCCTATACCAACTACACATAACCATGTAAATGCAAACGGCTCTACTTTTTGCTTTCTAGCTTCTCTTAATAAATCAATAATTTGCAAGCGTCCTACCGTCCAAACGCTAAACAATGATAGGATTAAAAATAGGATAAAGTATACGCCAGCTGTAATAAGAACTGCTTTACTATTCCAAACAAGTGGAAGTGTCTTATCTATTTTCAATAATACGCTTAACGCTTGGAAAAATAATTTTGAACAAAGCATTCCAACCCCAATACCAATTACAATTGCAATACTACCTAACATCAGTTGCTCTAATATAATCATTCGGCCGAGCTGCGATTTCGTTCCGCCTATTAATGTTAGTAGACCAAACTCTTTTTTTCTTGCTCGTAAAAACGTTGAATTTGCATATAAAATAAAGAGTGCCGAGAAGATGACCACAATATAATTCATCGATTCTAATCCTTTTGTGATCATCTTTCTCATACTAATATTACCGCTTACGACATCTGGATGATAAATAAAAGAAGCATACATGAAAAATACGACAATCGATAAACAACTACTTATAAGAAACGCTTTATAGTTACGCCAATTTCCTTTTACGTTATTAAGCGCGAGCTGGCGAAAGTTCATGATATTCTCCTCCTAGCATCGCAAGTACGTCCAGAATTTCTTGGAAAAAGGCTTGTTTCGTTCTTCCTTTATGTATTTCCGAGAAAATTTCCCCATCGCGTATGAAAAGGATACGTTCACAATAACTAGCCGCTACTGGATCGTGCGTAACCATTGCAATCGTTACTTTCTTTTGCTCATGTAAATCTTGCAGAGCGCCCATTAGCGATTTCGCTGACTTCGAATCTAAGTTTCCAGTTGGCTCATCTGCTAAAATTAACGTCGGTTCATGAATGATTGCTCTCGCTGCTGCTGCACGTTGTTGTTGTCCCCCAGATACTTCGTATACTTTTTTATTTAATATTTCTTCAATATTTAAGAACTTTGCAATCTCAAGCACTTTTGCATCTATTTCATTTACAGATTTCTTCGCCATTACAAGAGGTAAAATAATATTTTCTTTAATCGATAGCGTATCAAGTAAATTAAAATCTTGAAAGATGAACCCTAAATGTGTACGGCGAAACTCCGCTAATTTTGCAGCACGCATTTGATTAATTTCTTCACCATTTACAAGCACATGACCTGAAGTTTGCTTATCAATTGTTGCTAATAAATTTAAAAGCGTCGTTTTCCCGCTTCCTGAAGGACCCATAATCCCTACAAATTCGCCTTCTTCTATTTTAAAATTTATATCGTTTAAAGCAGTCGTCGCTACTGAACCTTTTGATTGGTACACCTTCGTTAATCCTTTTACTTCAAGAACACTCATTTCTAATCCCCCTACGTGTTTTCTTCTTACATTTACTATAAGAAAAATAAGAAAAAGAAACGAGTGATTTCCCTTACAAAACGTTTTGTTATCTTACAGTTTTGTCATTTTTCTCATCAATGTATGATATTCTTCATCTTTTGCAAATTGGAACGTGAATGTTGTCCCTTCTCCTTTAGCCGATTGCACATAAATACCGTGATGTAAATTATCGCAAATTTCCTTCGTAATATATAAACCCATTCCAGTCGCTTCTCTCGTTTTACGGCCATTTATCCCCGTAAAGAATGGATCAAATATACGCTTTACATCTTGCTCTGGAATACCGATTCCATTGTCCTTAATATGTAATAACACCTTTTGGTCTTTCTCTTCAATTTGAAATTGAATTTCTTTTTTCTCTGCCGCTGAAATTTTTGTATACTTAATTGCATTTACAACAATTTGACCTATAGCAATACTTAGCCATTTTCTATCAGAGGCAACCATACAAGTATCTTCTTCAAACATCACTTTCGGAAATACAGACGATTGAATGAAGGATTTCCGATTTTCATTAATAATACCTCGCACGACATCTATAACATTTACTACTTCTACCTTATAATCTTTCGCAAACTGCTCTAGTCTTGCCATATGTAACGCTAAATCTAAACCATTTAGTATACGATTATTTTCTTCACGAATACTTTCAACTGTTGCTCTTGCCTCACGATGCTCTTTGCCAAACTTTTGCAGCAATAATTCAATAACAGATACTGGTGTTTTCATTTGGTGAATCCATTGGTTCATAAATATCATTTGCTGTTGCTCTTTCGCATGCTGTTTATGAACTTCATTCATATATTGCTGTCTTAATAACGTAAAAGATTCAACGACCATTTCTTGCTCTGATGTATAAGATTCATCAATAAGTAAAGAGTCATGTAATGTATTTCCACCAGTAACATACTTTTCGATCCTCTTTAAAAACACACTCCGTTTTCGGTAATCGTAAATGAGGTATACAGTAAACACAACTGTTCCTAATAAAAGTCCATATAACCATGTACTCCAATCAATGGATCGCTTTTCTAAAAGACTTTGCAACTGTAAAACGAGCCCAAATAAACAAAGGCTAACAATATAAGAAAGAATTAAAGAAAAGCGGTCCATGAGGTAAATTTTAACCTTCATGCCCTTCGCCCCACTCCGTAAGAAGCGCATAACCATATCCACGTTTCGTTACAATTGCATTTTTAATGCCTAACTCCTCTAGTTTCTTCCTTACACGTTTTACATTTACGGTTAATGTATTATCATCCACAAATGCTACTTCATCCCATAGAGCTTCTAACAGTTCTTCGCGCGTTACATATTGATTCACCTGTTTCATTAAACACTCTAATAAGTAAAACTCATTTTTTGTCAGTTCAGTTTGTTGTCCTTGCCACTCAACAATATGCTGAGACGGGAATAACAACAGTCCATTTACACCTAAACAATCACTCTCAGCAGCAGAAGCATACTCTCCGTAACCACGGCGAAGCGCACTCTTCACCTTTGCCATTACGATATCTAAATGGAATGGCTTCGTAATATAATCATCGCCGCCATTTTCAATCGCCATTACTTGGTCCATTTCTCCTGTTCTTGCAGAAACAAAAATAATTGGCGCATTCGATACAGTACGAATTTGACGACACCAATAAAAACCGTCAAAGTACGGTAAATTAATATCAAGTAACACGAGATGAGGATTCACTTTTACAAACTCATCTTTTATTTGACGTAAATCACTTGCTCTAAATGATTGATAGCCATATCTTTCTAAATGCTCTTCTAATATTCCCGCGATTTTCTCATCATCTTCTACAATTAATATTTTATACATGTTCGTTTTCTCCCCATAAAAAATTCTTCTAAAAACCACTCCCTTTTTATTATAAATTGAAAATTTAATTAGTGGGGATTTTTTCCTATATAAATCCGATTTTTACGATATAAAAAAAGACTGCCGTATTTCGGCAGTCTTAATCGATAAATTCAAATTCATATTCAAGAATTTTTACAATATCTCCGTCTTTTGCACCACGTGCACGAAGCGCTTCATCAATACCCATTCCGCGCATTTGACGAGCGAAACGACGTACAGATTCATCACGTGAGAAGTCTGTCATCTTGAATGTTTTCTCGATATCGTAACCAGAGATAACAAACGTGCCATCACTTTCACGTGTAATTTCAAATTTAACACCTTCAGTATCAAATTTGTACATTACACTTGTATCAGACTCATCCGCAACTTCATGTATTGGGAATTCTGGTGTTGTTTCTATTAAGTTCGCTACTTCAAACAGTAAGTCACGAACACCTTGTCTTGTTACAGCTGAGATTGGGAAGATTTTTACTTCGTCTCCCACTTTCTCTTTAAATGCTTGTAAGTTTTCTTCTGCATCTGGCATATCCATTTTGTTTGCAACAACAACTTGCGGACGCTCAGTTAAGCGAAGATTGTATTCTTTCAATTCATTATTAATCGTTACGTAATCTTCATATGGATCACGGCCTTCTAAACCAGACATATCAATAACATGCACGATTACACGTGTACGCTCAATATGACGTAAGAATTGGTGTCCAAGTCCGACGCCAGCATGTGCGCCTTCAATTAGTCCTGGAAGGTCAGCCATAACGAAGCTGCGGTTATCACCAGTTTCAACAACACCAAGATTTGGAACGATTGTTGTGAAGTGATACTCTGCAATTTTCGGACGCGCTGATGATACAACAGATAATAATGTAGATTTACCTACACTTGGGAATCCAACAAGTCCAACGTCTGCTAGTACTTTAAGTTCTAGAATAACATCACGCTCTTGACCTGGTTCCCCGTTCTCAGCGATTTCTGGCGCTGGGTTCGTAGCTGTTGCGAAACGTGAGTTACCACGGCCACCACGGCCGCCTTTTGCAATTACAGCAGTTTGTCCATGCGTTACTAAATCGGCAAGAATTTGACCAGTTTTTTCATCTTTTACTACTGTTCCTGGCGGAACCTTTACAAGTAAATCTTCAGATTTACGTCCGTGCTGACCTTTACTCATTCCGTGCTGACCGCGATCAGCTTTGAAATGACGTTGGTAGCGGAAGTCCATTAATGTACGTAAGCCTTCCTCAACTACGAAAACAACATCTGCACCTTTACCTCCGTCGCCACCTGCTGGGCCACCTTTTGGTACATACTTCTCACGACGATACGCAACCATACCATTACCACCGTCGCCGCCTTTTACATATATCTTGACCTGATCTACAAACATTATTTCACCACACTTTTTTCAATTGGTTGTAATATAACTGAGACTTCTTCGTCTCGCACTGTATAAGAAATGGAATACCATTTATTGTTTTGGGTCGCAAGCCAATTCTGTAGTTCTTCTACACTCGTTAGCTTACCACGAAAATCAAAAAAGAAACGAGCATTATCCGCGTCACATTCAATTGTGATACAAACATAATTTTCAACATATACGTCTAAACTATGCTGAAGCATCGAGAAAAATTGATTCGTCCATGTACATACAGTCTCATCTAAGTGAGATAAGTTATGTAATTTCCCTAATACTTCGTACTCCAATAAGCACGGCTGCTGTTTCCAATTATATGTTAAAATCCACTCTGAAAATAAAGGCATTGATAGCCCCATCAGATTGGATTCTTGTCTCGCTTCTTGGACAAAACGATCGATGAGACTATGAATTTCTTCCACTTTTCCAAGGGAAAGGTTTCCTTTCACCATCTGCATACGATTGAGCCAATCATGTCTTGAATGGCGCAATGCATCTATAATTGTCCATTTTTCATTCATTTAGATACCCCTTAATATAGAAAAACTCTAACCTGCACTCAGGTTAGAGTTTTCCGTGAGTTCTTATGCTTCTTGAGCAACAGGATATACGCTCACTTGTTTGCGGTCACGACCAAGACGCTCAAAGCGTACTACGCCGTCAACTTTCGCGTATAAAGTGTCATCGCCACCACGACCAACGTTAACACCTGGATAAATTTTTGTACCGCGTTGACGGTAAAGAATTGAACCACCTGTAACCGTTTGACCATCTGCGCGTTTAGCACCAAGACGTTTTGACTGAGAGTCACGACCGTTCTTTGTACTACCTACACCTTTCTTAGATGCGAAAAACTGAAGATCTAATCTTAACATACGTTACACCTCCTGCACTTTTTCTATTAAACGGATATACTTTCCGTAATCAAGTTCGATCGTCTTAAGCGAAACAACTAATCCTTCTAAAAGCGTTTGTGCTTTTTCTGCTGCATGAACGTCTAAATCATTAGGCAATTCATACGTTAAGAATCCGCCATCACTTCCGAGTTCAATAGTTGCTTGCACATTACAAAGTTGTTCCACTGCATTTATAGAACCAAACACAACCGCTGTAGTTCCAGCACAGACAAGGTCTTGTCCATGTGGCGCATAATCGGCATGTCCAGTCATTTTAAATGATTGGATACTTCCTAATTTCGTGCGACTTATCGTAATTTTAATCATGTTAACCAGAATTAAGCGTTGATAGCTTCAACAACTAGCTTAGTGTAAGGTTGACGATGACCTTGTTTCTTACGATTGTTCTTTTTCGCTTTGTATTTGAAAACGATGATTTTCTTAGCGCGACCTTGTTTTTCAACTTTCGCAGTAACTGTTGCACCTTCTACAACTGGGCTACCAACTTTAACGTTTTCGCCACCAACGAAAAGAACTTTGTCAAAAGTAACAGTTTCACCAGCTTCAACATCTAATTTTTCAATGTAGATTGCTTGACCAGCTTCAACTTTAATTTGTTTTCCACCTGTTTCGATAATTGCGTACATACTTGCACCTCCTCTTAATTACTAAGACTCGCCAAAAACGAGGTAGACATAAATGCCTTTAGGGAACCTGTCTTGTGCGGTTGTAGCATATAGCCGTTTAGGTGCTATAAACTATAACATAAAGATGTTATCATGAATCATAGACGGTTGTCAATAAATGTTCTGCTAACTATTTTTTCCGTTCTACAATTTCTTTTTTACTTCCAAAACGAACGATAGCATACTTTTCGATAATATCATCTTTGAAATAAATTTCAAATGGAATATTTTTTTGTAATTCTTTTTGCAAAAACTGTTTTTGCAGTTCTTTAGGCGCAGCGATTAATACTGCTTCATCTTCTATATTGCCATATGTGATTAGTTCTCTCTCTAACTCATACGCAATTGTTTCATGCGACATCACATAACCCGTCGCTTTGCAAGGCACACACTCTTTTAATAATACGTCCCGTAAAGAATGCTTTTTACGTTTACGTGTCATTTCCAAAATCCCTAGCTCCGTAAAGCCGAGCACCCTTGTATATGTTCGGTCATCTTGCATAGCAGCTATGAGACATTCTCTTACCTTTTCTTTATCTTCTCTTTTTTTCATATTAATAAAATCAATTAATATCATACCACCAATATCACGAAGTCTTAATTGGCGTGCAATTTCTTCAGCGGCTAGCTCATTTGTGCGAAGTACTGTATCTTGCAAATTTTGTTTTCCCGTAAACTTGCCCGTATTCACATCAATTACAGTCATCGTCTCCATTTGTTCTACAATTAAATAAGCACCATTTGGAAGCCAAACAATTTTTTGGAGTGCTTTCTCAATCTCACGCTCTATTCCAAAATGGTTAAACATCGAAGACTTTTCATTATAAAAAGATACTTTTTCTTTTCCAACTTTGTCTTCTAATTCCTTTACTATACTTCTTGTATCTACAACTACTTTTTCAATTGTTTCAATTGGGTTCTCTTGAAATACACGATCTAAAAAGGTCGCCGGTCGATGAAGTAATAACGGCGCCTTTCCTTGGCCCTCTTTTCTTTTTAACTCTTCATACAACTGTTGTAACCCTTGCATTTCAGCTTGTATTTCTTCAATTGCTCCTTTTTCAGAAGCAGAACGGAAAATGTATCCCCCCGTTCCCTCTATTTCAATTTGGAGTAACTGTTGTCTTCTTTTATTATTTTTTATTTTTCGAGAAACAGCGCGCATCTCATCAAACGGCATATAAACGACATATTTCCCGGTAAATTCTATATTCGCTGTCAATTTAGGCCCTTTCGTATCAATTGCCTCTTTCACAACTTGTACGAGTATCGCTTGCCCTTCATGTATACGATAAGAAGATGGTACATCATCGTATGAAAGGTAAGCATGTTTTTCTAAACCGATGTTTACAAAAGCTGCATTCATTCCAGCAATTGTTCTTACGACACGTCCAACATAAATATGCCCAACAATCTCTTGCTCTTCATTACGTTTCCATAAAAACTCAACAATTTTTTTCTTTTCTTCAATTGCAACGCGCTTTTCCGAACCAGCGTAATTCACATATAACGTTTTCAAAATTATTTCCTCACTTTATAATCTTCTTTGCTTTTACAATAATAAAAGGTTAGTGCTATCGTCAACACTAACCGATTAATTCTTCAACTGATGAAGTTGTTCGTTTTTCAGTAAAATATGCATAGAGCAATTCATTTTCATCCAATGTGTAATGCTCTTTATATTTTCCACGGACGATAATAGAATGCTTATATCCTCTACGAAATTTTGTGAATATCGTATATAAACGATCTTCCGTTTGCACTTCAATAGGTGCAATCTTTTCGATTCCTCTTTTGTTTCCATAATAACGTTCTAATAAAAAACGCATAAATGCATACCGTCTTTGTTTCCACTCTTGATATAATGACACTGCTAAAAATATGAGTAGTACCCACATCATAATATTGTTACTATTCCAGAGTAACTGCCATCCTAATATTACACTAAAAAAAACACATGACAATTGCATCATCTTTTCATGTGCTTGTAAATAAGGGAAACGATATGATAATACATTAAACAATACTTTCCCGCCATCTAACGGCCAAATAGGAAGTAAATTAAATGCTAAAATAATTATATTATTCCACATAAAGAAATAATATAAATCTGCATTCAGCCAACCGGCTTCGAACAACATGTAACCTACCAGTATCATCCAAACATGTTGAATCGGTCCTGCAATTACGACAACAAGTTCCTCTTTCAATGACTTATTACCATGTTCCTCAAGCTCGGCAACGCCACCAAACGGCAAAAGCTGAATTCTTTTTATACGCCAATTATAGTGTGCTGCTGCAAAAGCATGCCCAAGTTCATGAATAAGAACAATACAAAATAACAGTAGTAACTCTTTAAAACGCGCAGTAAAAATACCAATGACAATAATAACCCAAAATAATGGATGCACGGAAATTTTCGTTAAAACGTCCCTATATTTAATCAAATGATATCACCTGGATCGGATCAATAAATTTCTCATTCTTTTTTATCGCGAAATAAAACTTTCCATTTTTATCATTTGTATCATTACTCACCGTTCCAATTTTTTGTTTCTTTGAAACGTAATCATATAATTTCACTGACATATCGTTTAAGTTTGCATACCATGACTCCGTACCATCTGCATGTTGAATTTGAACTGTATTTCCAAGTTCCTCTTTCTTGCCTGCGAAAACAACTAACCCTTCATTTACTGACTCCACTTTTGCATTTGTAGCTGTTTGGACAAATACACCTTGGCCATTTTTTTGAAACCCTTGCATTACCTTTCCAGAAGCAGGAATTGCATAATCTTTTTGCTGAATACTTCCTTCTTTTTTCTCGTTCGGCGAATAGAATACAAGCGGTTTTCCAAATTGCTTTTCGTACCATTTCGCTACAGTAGCAAACTGAAATTCCTCTTTCATCACTTTTTCTGTAACAGCTTTAGCTCCATTGAATGAAGAAGGAGCATTCTTATATAAAATAGCAACCGAAAGAACTAATATTGCTGATAATAAAACTTTGAAGAAAAAGACTTCCTTTCGAAATAAAGGATGCATTTCCTTTTCTCCATCTTCAATAAATACTGCTTCACTATCAAAATTCCCTCCGTTAAAATACTGCTCTTCCTCCATCCTTTCTTGCTCGGCCTTCCTTTTTGCAATCCGCTTTTTAATTTCTTCTACGCGTCTATTCTTCATACTGTCTCCTTTCTTTCGTTAAGCTAATTTCATTAGAAACAGTTGTATACAGTTTGTACATATGTATGAGCTAAGAAAGAAAGATATTCGTGTGAAGAAAAAAGAAAGCACCTCGCATATGTGCGAAGTGCTCTTAACGGATTCCAAAGAAGTTTTTCACCTTTGCAAATACCGATACCTTTTCTTGTTCAAATGCTTGTAATGGTACATTCTCACCTAACAAGCGTCTTGCAATATTACGATAAGCCAACGCTGCTTTTCCGCTTGGTTGCAACGCCACAGGTTCACCTGTATTTGTAGCTCGAATAACTTCATCGTCATCTTCGACAACACCAAGAAGCTCGATTGACAATGTACGTACAATTTCATCAACATCTAACATATCCTGTTCATGAAGCATATGACTACGTACACGGTTAATAACAAGTTTGGGTGGTTCAATATCCTCTTTTTCTAAAAGCCCAATAATACGATCCGCATCGCGCATTGAGGATACTTCTGGAGTCGTAACAACGATTGCTTTATCCGCACCAGCTACCGCATTTTTAAATCCCTGCTCAATCCCCGCAGGACAATCGATTAATATGTAATCATAATCTTGACGTAATACTTGTATTAATTCATCCATTTGTTCAGGTGTTACCGCTGATTTATCACTCGTTTGTGCTGCAGGTAATAAATAAAGATCATCAAAACGTTTGTCTTTAATAAGAGCCTGAGGTAAACGGCAACGCCCTTCAACGACATCAACAAGATCAAATACAATACGATTTTCCAGCCCCATTACTACGTCTAAATTTCGAAGACCGATATCTGTGTCAATTAAGCACACTTTCTTTCCAGATAACGCTAGGGCCGTACCAATGTTCGCAGATGTAGTAGTTTTACCTACTCCGCCTTTTCCAGATGTAATTACTATTGCCTCTCCCACAGCTATACAATTCCCCTTTCTAACTTTGTTAAATTAGGTCTAAGATGAGTGAGAAGTTGCAGGCGATCGACAACAATGTGATTGTTCTCATTAATATACGCACATTCTGCCGCCTCCGCTCCGTCTTCTTTCTCTTCCGGAGCCCGCATTGCCACATCACTAATTCGAAGTTGCATCGGGTTCATAACAGATGCAGCGATTACAGCATCCGAATCCCCATAATACCCAGCATGTGCAATTCCTCTTAATGATCCTACGACAAAAATATTCCCCCCAGCGATAACCGTTCCGCCTGGATTAACATCTCCAATTAACAACAAATTTCCTTTTACATGTAAAACTTGTCCAGAGCGAACAATTTTGGAAATAGGGACAATTTCTGTTTCTTCTTTCCAAGCTATTGCTTCTGCTTTAGTGATAACATCACTTTCAATTGAATCCACAACAAGATTCTTTTTATTACGAATTAACGTACGAATCTCTTCTTGTTGGACTTCTGTTAAATAACGATTTCCTACTTTCACATGCACTTCAATTAAAGAGCGCCCATCACCATCGTAGTAATGTGTAGAAAGTTTTTCGTCTAATTCCATCAATAATTCTGAGAATGAACAACAATCATCTAAATGAAGCGTTATCCCATCTTTTGTCCCTTTTATCGTTACATTTTGTTGCTTTTTTTCTTCCACTAAAGTTCACCCCACCGATTCAATTCGACATAAAATTAGAAAATCCTTTTTTCTTTTTCTTCCATCGCTTTTGAAAGACGCACTATATATCGTCTCAGTGGGAAACAAACTATCAATAAGAAAATAGCATTTAACAATAAAGTAGAAAGGAGACGATCTGTGAAAAAGACATACGCTGGCATATGAGTACGTCCTAATAAAGTTAAGAATCCATACACATAATACTCTAGTGCTACAACGCTAGCTAATATGATAGAAACAACAATAAATAAATTCAATTGTAGTACTTTCATCACACTATATACTAAATAAGCTAAAATCGGATAAGCAAAAATATATATCCCGACAAGTTCTGTGTATACGGTATCAAATAAGAAGCCAAATAATAGTCCGTAATAAATCCCTTGGACCGGACTATAATACACTGTAATAAAACATAAGACGATTATAAAGAAATGCGGTGCTGCTATGCTGTCTTTCCAAAATACATCCGTTGGAACAACAGTAGCAAACATATTTTCAAATAGAAACACAAAAAGGAGCAAAAGAGGAAGAGCTGCTCTTTTTAATATCTTCATCATCTCTTCTTCTCCTCCTATTCTAATGGCGCTGAAGGTGTTGCACGTTTAGCAACCGTAATATGCTCTACGTCATTTAAATCAGCGGCAGGTTTTACATAAGCTGTTTTTGTTAAGCCATATGCATCCGGCTGAACTTCAACGATTTTTCCAATTACAAGACCTTTCGGGAAAATATCACCCAGTCCAGATGTTACAACTAGTTGATCTTTCTCTACCGGTGCATCAGAGCCAATCTTTGTGAAAAGAAGTAATTGCTTTTCTTTGTCATAACCTTCAATCAATCCAAAGATTTTCTCTTGCCCTTGTACAATAGCAGAAACGCGATTTGTTCGGCTCATAGAACTTAGTAATTCTACTGATGATGTAAACTGAGATACACTTTTCACTCTTCCAACTAACCCTTGTGAAGTTACTACAGCCATATCTTTTTTAATTCCTTGCTGTGCCCCTTTATCAATTCCAATTAAATCGTACCATTTATCTGGATTACGAGAAACAACAGTAGCTGGAATTTCAGTATACCCGCTATTTAACTCTTTTTTACCAGTTAGCTCTTGTAACTTCTTGTTATCATCTTCTAATTGTTTTACTTTCCCTGATAGACCTGCATAATTATCTAATTTTGCTTTTAATTCTTTATTCTCTTCATACGTGCGCTTTACATCCTCTACATTTTCGAAGAATCCAGCTACGTATTTCGCTGGCTTTTGGAATACACGTTCTACAACACCGACAGTATCTTTAACAAACTGCTCTGGCCATGTTAAACTGTTCCGTTCTTTCAATGAGATTCCAATCAATGCCACGAGAAGAATAATACTAACCAACAAAACAATTAATCTTTTGTTTAAGAAAAACTGTGGCACGTTCACACCCTCTTAATTTCACTGATTTTTATTTTGCAATATTATCGAGCAGCAGTTTTGAAAAGATCGATATTGTCTAATGCTTTACCTGTTCCAATTGCTACGCAATCTAATGGATCTTCTGCAACAAGAACTGGCATTTTCGTTTCTTCACTAATTACTTTATCTAAATTACGTAGTAATGCCCCGCCACCTGTTAATACGATACCGCGGTCCATAATATCAGCCGCTAATTCAGGTGGAGTTTTTTCTAACGTATTTTTAACTGATTCTACAATCGCATCTACTGTATCTTTTAATGCATCTGCAATTTCTTCTGGCTGAATTAGTACTGTTTTTGGTAAACCACTTACTAAATCACGACCGCGAATTTCCATAGGCTCGATACCTTCTGGCTCGCCTGCAGAACCAATTTCTAATTTTAATGCTTCAGCTGTTCTTTCACCGATCATTAAGTTATAGCTTTTCTTAATGTACTGAATGATTGAATCGTCCATATCATCACCAGCAACACGGACTGACTGGCTTGTTACAATACCACCTAGAGAAATAATTGCAACTTCTGTTGTACCGCCACCGATATCAACAACCATACTACCAGTTGGTTCCCAAACAGGTAAGTTTGCACCAATTGCTGCTGCAAATGGCTCTTCGATAGGATAAGCATCACGAGCACCCGCTTGACGAGTCGCATCGATTACTGCACGTCTTTCTACAGCTGTAATACCAGATGGTACACATACCATTACATACGGCTTACGTGAGAAGAAACCGTTTGATTTTTGAGCTTGTTGAATGTAATATTTCATCATTGTTGCAGTTGTTTCATAATCAGCAATTACACCGTCTTTCATCGGGCGAAGTGCCACAACGTTCCCTGGTGTACGACCAATCATTTGTTTTGCATCGCTACCTACAGCAACGATTTGTTTCGTATCAGTTTGTAACGCAACTACTGAAGGTTCACGTAAAACTACACCTTTTCCTTTTACATATACAAGCGTGTTCGCAGTTCCTAAGTCTATTCCAAGATCGCGAGTAAATCCACCAAATCCAAACATATTATTTATCTTCCTTTCTTGTTTTCACGGACTCATTTTTTCTTACTTTATATTATAAAAACAGTACGTTTTTTATATCTTTATCCTTTTTGTAGATAAATTTCTACAAAAAACTCATAAATCACATTATAAAACAAAATAAGTAAAAAGCATAGTCTTAAATATGACCTTTTTCCTTTAAACTCACGAATTTATGGTCACCTATTATAATATGATCAAGCACTTCAATTCCGATAATCTGGCCGCATTCTACTAAGCGTTTTGTTACTGCAATATCTTCACGGCTCGGCGTGGGATCTCCTGAGGGATGGTTATGAAGACATATGATAGAGGCTGCTGCACGACGGAAGGCTTCTTTAAAAACTTCCCTCGGGTGTACAATTGACGTGTTTAAACTTCCAATAAAGATCGTTTGCCTATGTATAACTTGATTTTTTGTATTTAAATATAAACAAACAAAATGCTCTTGTTGTAAAAAACGCATTTCTTCCATCATGTATTTCGCACAATCTTCTGGACTTCGAATACTATATCTATTTTGATATTCTAAACGTACCATTCTTCTGCCTAGTTCAAAGGCTGCCATAAGTTGCGATGCCTTTGAAATCCCAATACCATGTATACTAATTAGCTCTTCTAATGTTGCATCTTTCAACATACGTAAGCCATCAAATTGATGTAAAATTTTATCTGACAACTTTAAAACTGTTTCTTCTTTAGAACCTGTTCTGAGTAACACTGCGAGAAGCTCTCGATTTGATAAACTTCCAGCACCTTCTAACAATAAACGCTCCCGTGGCTGTTCTTCTCTTACAACATCACGAATACCGTTCATCTCTCCACCCCTTTATTTGTTCTCTCAAAGAAAACCCCATGCAATTTTACGCATGGGTTACATCAATATCAAATTGTTTTAATTCCCGAACGAGACGTGCAATTGGTAAGCCAACTACACTATAGTAGTCCCCTTGAATATTTTGAACGAAAATAGATCCTTTACCTTGAATCCCATAACTACCGGCTTTATCAAGAGGTTCTTTCGACGCGACGTATGTATCAATTTCCTCTTCTGTTAACTCCCAAAATGTAACTTCTGTACGCTCATAAAAAGTAACCGTTTTTTCTTTTGCTATAATCGCAACACCTGTATACACTTCATGTGTTTTCCCTGATAGTAATTGTAACATCTCTTTCGCCTCATCCTCATTAGAAGGCTTACCAAGAATACGCGACTCATATGTAACAATTGTATCTGCACCTAACACAATGTGATCACTATTATTTTCTGCCACCGCTGATGCTTTTTGCAAGGCAAGCGACATTACAATATCAGAAGGCGATGAATATGCACCAATTGTTTCCTCTACTTCACTTACAACGATTTCAAATGGCACACTAGCTAACTCAAGCAATTCCTTCCTCCGAGGTGACCCTGAAGCTAAAATTATTTTTCTCATATTTTCTCCTTCCTTTCTCACATGAAGCAGAACAATTTATATTAATCGTATCAAAGGAATAGTTTGTCCACAAATGAAAGAAATATTAATTTCTCTAACTAAAATAACACTTCTTTATTGCATACGATTATATTCCTGTCATAGAGAAAGCACTTTGCTCTAAATTCAAAAGAAAAGAAAGAAGTACATGTACTTCTTTCTTACTCATTTTATTATCCTATCATTTCACTTTCTACGAAACAATTTTTTCATACGAGAGTAAACCATCAATAATAACTTGATTTAATTTCGCCAAAGATTCCTTATCCATCTTCCCATCTTTTACTGTTTGTACAGCTACCGACGTATACATATACAGTTTCTTTGCTTCTTCTTGTTTCATACTTTTCCCTTCTTTTTCAACCTTTTTCCATTCTTTTTCAATTGCTTCTATATCTTTTGCGCTGCTTTTTCCACCAACTTGTACGCTAGAAGCATATTTTGCTAAATGAGTGTATAATGGCTGCACTTTTGTTAAAAATGTTCCTACTTCTTTATCATCTTTCAGCAATGCTTTATCTGTTATATCCCAGTTCTTTTTTAAAACGGAGACACCATCATTTTTATACTTAGTCATTAATTGATTTATAGACTGTTCATCGCTAGCAATACCAACAACTATTGCATACTTATCACCGCTCGGTCTTAAAGCACCAATGCCCCCATTGCCTTTCCATTCTTCAAGAGCTGCCTGTCCCTTTTCTTCAGAAGAATAAAGCCCCCCTTGAACAAAAAATAATTTCATTGGATCCAATGACGTTCCTGCTTGTGCTTTTTGTTTTTCTTCTTTCGGTGCTGGTGTTTGTTCTGCCGTTCCACCCACCTTTGATTCTCCATTTCCAGTCGGCCTTGAAGCTGTCACTTCACTTCCTCCTGTCGTTCCTTGTCCAGTAAGTAAATGAAGCATCCCCATTCCAAACGCCGTACCGATAATGATTGCAGTTGCAACGATTACAATTAATGTATTACTCCACTTCTTTCGGTATTTTTCCACAGACATTGATTTCGCTTTTTGAAACGGAACAACATTTTTCGGTCGTTCACTTTCTACTACCATCCATTCAAATTCATCTTTCTTTTTTTCCTCATACTTCGCTTCTGTTCCATTCACTTTCACTGAGATCGTTCGTGATTGCTTGTCCATACACTCACACCTCACCTCTTATCGTTGTCCGCATCATATCATATTCATTTCATAAAAAAACGAGATATTTGTCAGAGGAATTCGCCAAATAACCCTATATATTTATCTTATATGTATGCATTTGACTTCATTTGTAGAACAAAAAAACTAGATAGCAAAGACTATCTAGTTTTTCTCGCAAATATATTTTCGTACTTCAGAAATGAAATAAAGAGAACCTGTTATGATAAAAACATCATTTTCTGCTATCATTTCAACTTTTGTATCAATTGCCTCTTTCCAATTTTCAAAAACTAATTTTGATTCTTTCTGTGAATATGATGCAAGCTTATCAGCAGAAATAGCACGATCAAAGGCGAATGTTGTAAAAATAATTTCATCTGCAATGGTTTCTAATTGGCCTACCATGTTATGTAATTGTTTATCACCAAGGGCAGTAAATAACACTATTACATTTTTATCTTTGTAATGCGCTTCTACTGTTTTCACAAGGCTTTCGATACCTTCTGGATTATGAGCACCATCTATAATAATATCTGGATTACTTTGCAGTTTTTCAAAGCGCCCCACCCAATACGCTTCCTGTAATCCAGTTCTTATTTCTTCTTCCTCAATTAAAAATGATAAGTATGTTTTTACATACATGACTGCCATAAGCGCAAGTGCTGCGTTTCCTACTTGGTGGCTGCCTTTCATTGTGATTCGCACATCTTCAAAAGAGGCGAAAGGACAAGTGAAATCGAACTGTTCTCCATCTTCACTAGACTGTTTATGTAATGCTGTAAAATGATTGCCCATCTCGTATAAGTTTGCATGATTTTCCTTTGCAACATTTTGA
Organism: Bacillus cereus group sp. Bce019; assembly: GCF_051781745.1. NCBI lineage: Bacteria > Bacillati > Bacillota > Bacilli > Caryophanales > Bacillaceae > Bacillus > Bacillus cereus group sp. Bce019. The sequence continues at coordinate 133,544 of NZ_JBPWJX010000010.1, read as the reverse complement.
ATGACTTGCAAAGCTTCTTCATCTTGTACACCAGTAATTACCGGCACGCCAGACTTAATAATCCCCGCCTTTTCATATGCAATTTCTCCTAGTGTATTTCCTAAAATATGCATATGATCGTGACCGATATTCGTAATAATCGTGAGAACAGGGTGTATAACATTGGTAGAATCAAAACGTCCACCAAGCCCTGTTTCAAATAAAACAACATCACAGAAATTGAATTTGCCGAAATAGCAAATCGCCATAACAGTAATAATTTCAAACTCTGTCGCTTCCCCTAAATCCGTTTCATCTAGTTTTTCCACGACTGGTTTTACCAGCTTTACAAGTTCAGTAATCTCTTCGTCTGCAATTGGTGTTCCATTCACACTAATGCGTTCATTAAATGATTCGATGTAAGGAGAGGTAAACGTTCCTACCTTATATTTCGCGCCTTCTAACATGTAACGCATATATGTTAACGTTGAACCTTTTCCATTTGTACCAGCAAGATGAACACATTTGATATGACACTCTGGATTTCCAAGTTCTTCTAACATCCATCTCATTCTTTCTAATCCTGGCTTAATTCCAAATTTCAATCGGCTATGGATCCACCCTATCGCTTCTTCGTATGTATGTATCACGTATATTTTTCCCCTTTCAAAAGACAACTTTCATAGTTCTATTATACGCAAAGAAAAGAGACTCACCAATATAGTGAGTCTCTAAAAACATTTTTACTTTTCAAGATCTGCTAGACGTTGACGAACTGCTTCGCGTTTTTCTAGGTAATCTTGCTCTTTCGCACGCTCTCCTTCAATAACCGCTGCAGGAGCTTTCGCTACGAAACCTTGGTTAGAAAGTTTCTTCTGTACACGTTCTACTTCTTTATCGAACTTCTCAAGTTCTTTCTCAAGACGAGCTCTCTCTTCATCAAGATTGATAAGATCAGCTAACGGTAAGAATAACTCTGCACCTGATACGATTGCAGTCATTGCCTTTTCTGGCGCTTGTAAGTCTGTTTGAATTGTTAATTCGCTTGGGTTACAGAAACGCTCAATGTAAGAGCTGTTTTTCGTAAGTTGAGCAAGTACAGCCTCATCTTTTGCTTTAATTTGCATTTGAACTTTTTTGCTCATTGGCGTATTTACTTCTGCACGGATGTTACGAACAGAGCGAATGATATCAACTAGAAGGTGCATTTCTGCCGCAGCCTCCGTATCTTGTAAATCTTCGCGAACTGTTGGCCACGCAGCTACTGTAATAGACTCGCCTTCATGCGGTAAATGTTGCCAAATTTTCTCTGTTACGAATGGCATGAATGGGTGTAATAGACGCATTGTTTGATCTAATACGTAAGCTAAAATAGAACGAGTTGTTTTCTTAGCTGCTTCATCTTCACCGTATAGTGGAAGTTTCGCCATTTCAATATACCAATCACAGAAATCGTCCCAAATGAAGTTGTATAATGAACGACCAGCTTCACCGAACTCATATTTATCCATGTTACGTGTTACGCTTTCGATTGTTTCGTTTAAGCGAGTTAAGATCCACTTATCCGCAACTGATTTTTCACCAGTTAAATCGATTTCTTCATACTTCATATCATCCATGTTCATTAATACGAAACGTGATGCGTTCCAAATTTTATTAATGAAGTTCCAAGTAGATTCTACTTTTTCCATGCTGAAACGTAAATCTTGACCTGGTGCACTTCCTGTTGATAAGAAGAAACGCATTGCATCTGCACCGTACTTCTCGATAACATCCATTGGATCAATACCGTTACCAAGAGATTTACTCATTTTACGACCTTGCTCGTCACGAACTAAACCGTGAATTAATACATCTTTAAATGGACGCTCGCCTGTAAACTCTAAACCTTGGAAAATCATACGAGATACCCAGAAGAAGATGATATCATAACCCGTTACTAGTGCATCTGTTGAATAGTAACGTTTGAAGTCTGCTGAATCTTCATTTGGCCAACCAAGTGTGGAGAATGGCCATAATGCTGAACTGAACCATGTATCAAGTACATCGTTATCTTGATTCCAGTTTTCAATATCTGCTGGTGCTTCTGTACCTACGTATACTTCACCAGTTTCTTTATGGTACCAAGCTGGAATACGGTGTCCCCACCATAATTGACGAGAAATACACCAGTCATGAATATTTTCCATCCAACGTAAATATGTGTTTTCAAAACGCTCTGGTACGAACGTTACTTTTTCTTCTTCTTTTTGTTGAAGCGCTACTGCTTTTTCAGCAAGTGGAGCCATTTTTACGAACCACTGTGTTGATAAATAAGGCTCAACAACCGCACCGCTACGCTCACTATGACCTACTGAATGCATATGTGGCTCGATTTCTACTAATACGCCAGCTTCTTGTAAGTCTTTTACTAATTCTTTACGGCATTCGAAACGATCCATACCGTTATACTTACCAGCTTTTTCGTTCATCGATCCATCTTCGTTCATTACTAAGATGCGTGGTAAGTCATGACGGTTACCTACTTCAAAGTCATTCGGGTCATGAGCTGGTGTAATTTTTACAACGCCCGTTCCGAAATCTTTTTCTACGTACTCATCAGCAATAATCGGAATCTCACGGCCTACGATTGGAAGTGTAACTGTTTTTCCGATTAAATGTTTGTAACGATCGTCTTCTGGATGAACTGCTACTGCTGTATCACCAAGCATCGTTTCTGGACGAGTAGTAGCAAGACGAATGTGACCAGAACCATCTGTTAACGGATAGTTCATATGGTAGAATGCACCTTGAACTTCTTTATGAATTACTTCAATATCAGAAAGAGCTGTACGTGTTGCTGGATCCCAGTTGATGATATATTCACCACGGTAAATTAAGCCTTTTTCGTATAATTGAACGAATACTTTATTAACCGCATCTGATAAACCTTTGTCTAATGTGAAGCGTTCACGAGAATAGTCTAGTCCTAAACCAACTTTCCCCCATTGTTGACGAATGTGAGAAGCATACTCTTCTTTCCACTCCCAAGCTTTTTCAAGGAATTTTTCACGGCCAAGATCGTAACGTGAAATACCTTCTTCACGAAGTTTTCCTTCTACTTTCGCTTGTGTTGCGATACCAGCATGGTCCATTCCTGGAAGCCATAGTACATCGTATCCTTGCATACGCTTCGTACGAGTTAAAATATCTTGAAGAGTTGTATCCCAAGCATGACCTAAGTGTAACTTACCAGTTACGTTCGGAGGTGGAATTACAATTGTATACGGTTGTTTCTTCTCGTCTCCTGTTGCTTCAAAATATTTGCCTTCAAGCCACCATTGATAAAGGCCTTCTTCAACGGACATATGATCATATTTAGTTGGTAAATTCTTTTCCGTGTTTGACATTATTTTCCCTCCTTAAAATAAAAAATGTCCCTCATCCAAAAAGGACGAGGGACATCGCGGTACCACCTTTATTTACAAACAAATTCATAATTTGCTTATACTCTTAATTTGATAACGGACAAATCCGTCTTTTCCTAATAAGAACTATTCCGTTCAGAAAAGATGCTCCAGGGCTACCTTCTAACATAACTATCTAGAGAATCTCCCAGCTAATGATTCTCCTCTCTGAAGACGTTTCATGTTATACTCTTCCCCTTCAAGGCATTTATATGATTGTTAATTATTATATACAATAGTGTAAAAAACGAAACCTTATTCGTCAAGATAAATTTAAAACTACAGCTTTTCATGCCAAAAAGAAGATAAGTAGAATCCTCTACTTATCTTCTTTACCCCGCTATTTGTGGGCAGTAAGACCTCCACCTCAAAACTCAGCTGAAGCAAAGAAGTTAGATGGGAGCCCTGGTGCCCGTAAACGCCCAATTAGTGAAGGCTAATCATCAGCGGGGAATGTTTACTTTATCCGTTCCCTTGCTGGGCAGCTTGTAATTGTGACAAGAAATATTCTATATTGCTAACGAGCCAATGCGATTGTTGCAAACTCTTTACTCCGCGCAGTTCATTTTCCTCGTTACGATTATCTCTTCTTTTCTTATAAGACTGGATTTGCCGAATAAATTGCGATGGATACGTCATATACGCAAACATAAGTAGTTGCTCTTCTTTCGTAAAAGGGAAATTTTTTTGATACATTTGAAACCATTCAAACCGATCACTTCTTGCGATTGGATATGTGTTTAAAGACCTTGAATAAAAACCTACTATATCTTGCACAGGCGTTGCAAACTTCGATTTTTCTAAACTAATAAAATAGCCATTCCGTTCATAGTCAAATAAAAAATGATTCAGTGACACATTACCATGCACAAAAGTAATACGCGTTTTCTCCTTTTCTTTCATCGCATCGTTCCACTCATTTAATTGCTTCGTTGCAAATTCACGCGCTCTCATTACATGATGATAGTACGTACAATATTGCAATTCAAACGGGGACATATACCATTTTGATTCAGATTCTACGAGAAACTCTTCTAACATCTCACCATCATTTTCCCAACGATCGGATATACTTGTATAATGTTTTTCTAAATCTTCTTCCGTATACGTTTCTTCCTTCACAGTTTTTTGATGCAACGTTCCAAGTGTCTGAAACATTTTATGGTATTGATCATTGTCCTCACCGTTTCCTTCTGCACGTTCTAACCAAGGCATTAAATAATAATTATACGTCCCGTCACTTAAAATATAACTTCCATCCGTCGCATGATATATAGGTACATAATTTGAAAAACCTTTCTCCTTCAAATATTGAATATGATGCAGAAAGTTATTCCGCTCTAACTTTCTGCCTTCTATTTTCTTGAGTGCATATGGACCTTGATTCGTATAAATTTTCATTACATTTCCGTGCTCTTCCATATGCTGCGTATCCAATCTATATTGCCTCACGATAGGTTCATAGTGATTTCGCAACTCAATATCCATACGAATAACCCTTTCTATTCAAAACATAGCCTCTAAGAAAGGAAGTGAGTGAAAACACTCACTTCCTTATTTCGCCTTTACCCTTGAAACGGGAATATAAATAATTTGCCCCGTATTTAAAAATATATCTTCTGTTTGATTGGCACGGTATAAATTTTGTACAGACGTTTCATAACGGTCTGCAATAGATTCAATTGTATCCCCTTCTTGCACGAAATACATTCTTAACTTTGTAAATTCTTCTTTCGGTTCTTTCGTAAATAGTTTTGTTAAATAAAGCGCATTTTCATCTCGCTGTGAGTACTCTTCTTCTTGTTCTTCCTGCTTTTTCGCTTTTTCTTTCTTGAAATCTTTTCGTCCGAACAGTTCAAATTGCGGGGTTGTTTCTTGCTCCTCTTCACGTTCCACAAATTCATGTTCTTCTATTTTCTCTTCTTCTAATTCCTGCTCTTTTCTTTCCTCTAATTGGAACGGTTCAAATGCGTAATCTTCCCACTCATCTGATTCCTTATATGCTGGTTCTTCTACATGCGGCGCCGGTCTATTTTCATCCTCTTGCGCTGAATCTTCTTCTAACTCAGCATACACCGTTTCTTCCTCTTCAACTTCATCCTCGCTTCTCTCTTCATCACACAAACCGGTAATAGATATATCCGCTAATAATTGTAAGCAACCATTTTCCTTTAATTCATAATCAAATTCCTCGATTGATACATATAGCTCTTCAATTACTTTCACTCGATTTCTCGGAATTGATATTTCAAGTGGAAAGGAATGAACAAGTTCATTAACCCCATCTTCTCTTGTTTCTACATAATCAATTGACTTTGCTGGCGATAGTTCTCTTAATGAATACGCGGAATCATCTTTTCGTGCAACATACTCTCCCGTTAAATCTAATTGTCCTCTCACGATTACTTCATGATCAAGCTCTTCTATCTCAACGTCTGGATCTAACGAAATTGACAAAAGTTCTTCGACTTCCTGTCCTTTTTGGAACCACACAGATTCTTTTAATGAAAATCGTAATGAATGATCTGTAGCCACTTCTTTTCCCCCTCCCAAACTATATGTCATTACAGATTTATGTGTGGGAAGCTTACTTTATGAATAAAAAAAATCGCTCCCCTTATGGAGAGCGATTTTCTCTAATACACTACGCTTTTAATTTTGACATTGCAATTTCAGCTGCTGCAATCGTCGCTTCAATATCTGCATCACTATGTGCTGTCGATAAGAATAAACCTTCGAATTGAGATGGTGGTAAGAATACACCTTGTTCTACCATTTCACGATAGTAAGCCGCAAAGAATTCTAAGTTTGAAGATTTTGCTGCATCGTAATTAATAACGGGTTCATCTGTAAAGAAAATACCAATCATAGAGCCTGCACGGTTAATATGATGCGGAATGCCATGTTTTTCAGCTGCTTTACGTAATCCAGCTTCTAACATTTCAGCTTTACGCTCAAATTCTACATATGATTCTGGCGTTAACTGTACTAACGTTTCATAACCTGCCGCCATTGCAAGTGGATTACCTGATAAAGTACCAGCTTGGTAAATCGGTCCGCTTGGCGCAACTTGGCGCATAATTTCCGCTTTACCACCGTATGCTCCTACCGGTAAACCACCACCGATTACTTTACCTAGGCATGTTAAATCAGGCGTTACGCCATAATAACCTTGGCCACAATTATAAGCTACTCGGAACCCTGTCATTACTTCATCAAAAATAAGCAATGCACCGTTTTGTTCTGTTACTTCACGAAGACCTTCTAAAAATCCAGGCTGCGGAGGAACAACCCCCATATTTCCTGCTACTGGTTCTACAATTACACAAGCAATATCATCACCGAATTGTTCAAACGCGTATTTTACGCTTTCTAAATCGTTATAAGCTACTGTAATCGTATTTTTCGCTACACCTTCTGGTACACCAGGACTATCTGGTAAACCTAAAGTCGCCACACCAGAACCAGCTTTAATTAATAACGAATCACCATGACCGTGGTAACAACCAATAAATTTCAAGATTTTATTACGACCTGTATAACCACGAGCTAAACGTAGTGCACTCATTGTTGCTTCCGTTCCAGAGTTAACCATACGCACAATCTCAATTGATGGCACGCGCTCAATAACAAGTTTTGCTAATTTATTTTCAATTTCTGTTGGTGCACCGAAGCTTGTACCTCTTTCAGCAACAGATTTTAACGCTTCTACAACACGATCATTTGCATGACCATGAATTAAAGGACCCCATGATAATACGTAGTCGATGTATTCATTCCCATCGATATCATATACTTTAGAGCCTTTTCCACGCTCCATAAACAACGGATTCATCCCAACAGACTTAAAGGCACGAACCGGGCTATTTACGCCACCAGGCATTAAGTCTTGCGCCTCTTCAAACGCTGCAATTGACTTATCAAACTTTTTCATTATTTAGCGCCTCCTTCTTGTAACCATCTTGCTGCATCTTTTGCATGATACGTAATAATTAAATCTGCCCCTGCACGTTTCATACTAATTAATTTTTCAAGAACAACTTCTTTTTCATTAATCCAACCATTTTGCGCTGCCGCTTTAATCATCGAATATTCACCACTTACATTATAAGCGACAACTGGTAAATTAAAGTTATTTTTCACATCACGAACGATATCTAAGTAAGAAAGAGCTGGTTTTACGATTAAGAAATCTGCACCTTCCATTACATCTGATTCTGCTTCACGGAATGCTTCCATACGGTTTGCCGGATCCATTTGATATGTTTTACGGTCACCAAATTGCGGTGCACCGTGCGCAGCATCACGGAATGGTCCATAAAATGCTGATGAATATTTCACAGCGTACGACATAACTGGCACGTGTCCAAAACCATTTTCGTCTAATGCATGACGAATTGCTGTTACGAAGCCGTCCATCATGTTTGATGGCGCAATAATATCCGCTCCTGCTTTCGCTTGACTTACAGCTGTTTTCGCAAGAACTGCAAGAGACTCGTCATTTAAAATAATCCCATCTTCAATTACACCGCAATGACCATGGCTTGTAAATTGACATAAACATGTATCTGCAACTACTACTAGCTCAGGGAAATCACCTTTAATTTGCTGAATAGCACGTTGTACAATTCCATGATCACAATATGCTGATGATCCAACTTCATCCTTTTCAGCAGGTAAACCAAATACAATAACAGAACGAATACCTAAATCAACAACTTCTTGCATTTCAGCTTGCAATAAATCTAAAGACATTTGATATACGCCCGGCATAGAAGGAACTTCATTACGAACATTTTCACCTTCTAATACAAAAATAGGGTAAATAAAATCTTCCGTATGTAAAAACGTTTCACGCACAAGTGCACGCATGCCCCCGCTTTGTCTTAAACGACGATGACGATTAAATTGTAAAGAGTTCATAGATTTCTATCCCCATTCTTTCATTTTATAGATTCACAAACATATTGTAGTAATGCTTCTACAGTGTACTCTTTCGGCACAATAACAGACGGAAAATAAAGACTTGCCTCTTTTTCCGTAATAGGTCCTATACAAGCAATTGTACATTTTTTTGTCCATTCTCTCCAGTTTGTACCCTCAAGTAAACGAACAAAACTAGTAACAGTTGAAGGGCTCGTAAATGTAATAATGTCTACTTTCCCTAACTTCAATGCTGCTATAAGTTCTTGCTTTTTTTCTATATTCACTTTCGTACCGTATACGATTAGCTCATCTAGAGAAACACCAATTTCCCGAAGCGCAACCGGAATTACCTCTCTTGCTAAATTCCCTTTCGGAAATAAAATACGTTCGTTTCCACTTAATTCTTTTAGAAACTCTTCTGCAAATGCTTCTGCAACAAATGAAGTCGGAACAAAATGAACTTGATAGCCCCTTTTTTCTAACTCTAATTTTGTTTTCACACCTACCGCAGCGATTCTAATGGTTAGCGGTAGTTTCTTTTTTAAACTATCTAGAAAAAAAGCTACACCATTTCTGCTCGTAAAAATAACCCAGTCGTATGAATGTAGCTGCTCTTCAATATGTTGAATTTGCCTATGAGACATACCTTCCATACGCAAAAGCGGAATTTCCAATGGAATTCCGCTCTTTTCTTTCACTGCTACACTCATTTGTTTCGCTTGATGCTGGGCACGTGTAATCAATACCGTTTTTCCAGCGAGAGCGTTCATATTTATTGTTGCTCCTTATTTGCAGCAAGAATGAGTTCTTTGGCGCCTTGTTTAATTAAACGGTCCGCGGCCTCTAACCCTACTTCCTCAGGATTAGTACCCACTACTGTCTCTTTTAATAAAACAGAGCCATCCATAGAGCCGACAAGAGCTGTTAATTCGATTGCATCGTTTTCTGTAAGGGTTGCATATCCAGCAATTGGAACTTGGCATCCACCTTCAAGTTTATGAAGAAATACTCGCTCCGCTGCCACTGTTCTTTCTGTTATCGTATCATTAATATGCGCTAACAACTGCAATAAATCCTTATCATCCTCACGACACTCAATCGCTAATGCACCTTGTCCTACAGCAGGTACACATAACGTATCATCTAAATGTTCTGTAATAACATCATTATCCCAGCCCATTCTTTGTAATCCAGCTGTCGCTAAAATAATCGCATCGTAATCTTCTTCTTTTAATTTACGTAAACGTGTATCGATATTCCCGCGAATCCACTTCACTTGTAAATCTGGTCTCGCAGCGAGTAGCTGTGCACTACGTCTTAAACTACTCGTACCTAAAATAGCACCTTCCGCTAACTCTTTAAACGATGCTCCATTTTTTGAGATAAAAGCATCACGAGGGTCAACACGCTTTGGTGTACAGCCAATCATTAAACCTTCTGGAAGTACAGCTGGCATATCTTTCATACTATGTACAGCCATATCGATTTCTTTCGTAAGTAACGCATGCTCAATTTCTTTAACGAACAAGCCTTTTCCGCCTACTTTTGAAAGAGTAACATCTAAAATAACATCACCTTTTGTGACAATTTCTTTCACTTCAAATTCATATGGTAGACCTAGGGCTTTTAACTGATCAATAAACCAGTTTGTTTGCGTTAATGCTAGTTTACTCTTTCGTGATCCTACAATAATTTTGCGCATAATTCTCTCTCCTCATTATAAATACCAAAAGTGGAAATTGGACAAACTGCTTAATAGAAAAATGTTTACTAGCATTACGAGAAACGATCCGATATTCCACTGTACAATTTTCTTACCTTGCAACACATCTGCCGCTCGTAAATATAAACCTGTGCAATACACAAATAGAACGACAAAAGATCCGATTACTTTCGTATCATACCAATGGAAATTATCCAATTTTGTATATCCCCATATACATCCTAATAAAATTGCTAGTAAGAAAAATGGAACAGAAAATAAATTTAATCCGTAAGACATAGATTCTAGCTTCGGTAAATTCCCTAACCTTCTTAATCTCGCATTCCATTTTTTCTTTTTTAATAGGCGATATTGCAATAAATACATAATAGAAAAAATGAACGATACAGTAAACGTTGCGTAAGAAATAATTGCCATACCGACATGTACGTATACAAGTTCTGAAACTAATTGTTCCGCAAGTACTGGCGACATCTTTCCGAGCGGTGTAAAAATAGAAAAAGCGCTTACGCCAAATGCTACAACATTTGTAAAAAAGACTAAAAAGTCAATTCTCATAAATCGATTAATAACTAACGACATCGTAATCAATAACCAAACATAAAAATAAATCCCTGATAATAAAGTTAAAATAGGATTCGTTTCTGAATCTGTAGCTCTAAGCAACATAAAAATAGACTGCAGGACCCATACAATCGCAAGTAACCAAAAAGCAAATCGGTTCGCCTTTCGGTTACTTTGGAAATAATCTATAAAATATAAACTAATGCTACAAGCATATAAAATAATTGCAATATGATAAATAATACTGTTATTTAAAAAACTCATCCGATCATCCTTCCAAATTATAAAGATGGAACGGATGGTGTCCACACTCTTTTATGTTCTACTTCTTCCGCACGACTCTCTACTTCTTCCGTTTCTAAATCAAAAATCTTTGCAAATAACGCTAACTTTTCGCTCGCTCCCTCTTCAGCAGCTATTTCTTTCGCTACTAAAATTGGGTCTTTTAATAATTGATTAATAATACTTTTCGTATGCTTACTAATAACTTTTTTCTCACGATCACTAAGGTTTGGTATTTTTCGCTCTAGGCTTACCATCGTTTCACTTTGGATTGCAAGTGCCTTATCACGAAGAGCTGATATTAATGGAACAACACCAAGTGTACTTAACCACGTTTTAAATAGAACAATTTCCTCTTCAATCATAAATTGAATTTTCTCTGCCTCTTTCAAACGCTCAGCACGGTTTGCCTCCACTACTCCTTGTAAATCATCAATATCATACAAGAAAGAACCTTCTAGCTCATCAATCGCTGGATCAATATCACGCGGCACTGCAATGTCAACCATAAATAATGGACGACCAGAGCGCATTTTCTCCACCTTTGTCATCATCTCTTTCGTAATGACATACTCAGATGCACCAGTTGAACTAATTAAAATATCTGCTTCTAATAATGCACATTGTAATTCGCTTAACGATTTTGCATGTCCCATATATTTCTCAGCCATTACTTCTGCTTTCGAAAGCGTCCTATTCATAACTGTTACTTTACGAGCACCACTTCCATATAAGTTTTGTAGTGCAAGTTCGCCCATTTTACCAGCACCAAGAATAAGCACATGACAATCTGTTAACTCGCCAAATATTTTCTTTCCAAGCTCAACAGCAGCATAACTAACAGACATTGCACTTTCCCCGATTGTTGTTTCTGAGTGGGCACGTTTTGCTAATGTAATGACTTGCTTAAACAATTCATTAAAAATTGTGCCTGTTGCTTTAACTTGTTGCGCTTCTAAAAAGCTATCTTTTATTTGACCTAAAATCTGCGTTTCTCCGACTACCATTGAATCTAAACCGCACGTTACGCGGAATAAATGATCTATTGCGCCATCTTGTTCAAAAATAGTTAAATATGGCGCGACTTCTTCTATTTCAAGCTGAAACCAATCAGCTAAAAACTTCTTAATATAATACCGTCCCGTGTGTAATTGATCGACAACAGCATAAATCTCAGTGCGATTACAAGTTGACACAATGACATTCTCTAACACGCTCTTTTGATTTTGTAATGTAGTCATCGCTCGCTCTAGTTCTGCTGCCTGAAATGTGAGTTTCTCACGAAATTCTACAGGGGCTGTTCGATAATTTACACTAACAACAAGAATATGCACGCAGCATGTCCCCCTTCACCCGTTTTATCACTTTATCTACTATCATAATACAACTTTCCTCTTATGAATCTGACAATCGTGTGAACAACCGATTATTTTTTAATTATTCTCCGTATGTAATAAAGGAGATTCAGTAACACTAATAAAAAAATTTCTACTTTATAATGATTATAAATTAATAACTCTATTTGTACGTTACCAAAAAAAGCCCTCATAATCAAGTGATGGAAACTATTCCATATAAATTATAACATCATCTTCCCTATCTTCTTTCATCATGAAGGAAAATATGTATGATTGTTCCAAAATGTAACAAAGACTTTCTCAATACAATGTATTTGACATTGCATTTCTTTTTCGTTATATTAGTTTTACAAAATTAAATTGTGCACAACTTAATTAGAAGGGAGTTATTTATGACAGAAGACTCTTTGCATCTAGATAACCAACTTTGTTTTTCTATTTACGCCTGCTCTAGAGAGGTTACTCGTTTTTATCGACCTTATTTAGAAGAAATGGGTATTACGTATCCCCAGTACATTACTTTACTCGTACTATGGGAGCAAGATGGACTAACAGTAAAAGAAATTGGAGAACGTCTATTTTTAGATTCTGGTACGTTAACACCTATGTTAAAACGTATGGAATCATTAAAACTTGTAAAACGCGTTCGTTCCAAAGAAGACGAGCGAAAAGTTTGTATTGAATTAACAGAACAGGGCAAAGATTTAAAGGAAAAGGCTTGTTCATTACCGACAACGATGGCTACAAACTTAGGAATTACAGAGCAAGAATATCGCTCTTTATTAATTCAACTAAATAAACTGATTGACACAATGAAAACAATTAATGATGGAAAAGGGGAATAAATATGGATAAATTATATACTGCTTCAGTAACAGCAACAGGTGGAAGAAATGGGAAAGTAGTTTCAGATGATGGCATATTAAATCTTGATGTAAAAATGCCGAAAGCACTAGGTGGTGCAGGCGGAGAAGCAACAAATCCAGAACAACTATTTGCAGCTGGTTATGCAGCTTGTTTCGATAGTGCATTACAACTTGTCATTCGTACAAAACGTGTGAAAGTAGAAAGTACAGAAGTAACTGCTCACGTTTCTATCGGAAAAGATACAGATGGTGGTTTCGGCCTATCCGCTGTACTTGATGTACATGTCTCTGGCGTTTCACATAGCGAAGCACAAGAACTTGTAGAAGCCGCTCACGGTGTATGTCCTTACTCGAAAGCAACACGAGGAAATATTGAAGTTACATTAAACGTACGCTAAAAAATTTAGCAAAACAAAAACGCGCGACATTCGTCACGCGTTTTTTGTTTTTGTAAATTTATGAATTGCTTTCCACGCTTCTTCTTTTCCAAGTCCTGTTTCAGAAGAGAATAGAACAATTTCATCGCCAATTTCAACAGCAAGCGTTTCTTTTACAACTTTTAAATGCTTTTGCCATTTCCCTTTCGGAATTTTATCGGCTTTCGTCGCAATAATAATTGTTGGGATTTCATAATGCTTTAAGAAATCATACATCATCACGTCATCACTTGTTGGTTGGTGACGTAAATCAACTACTAATACAGCTGCGTCTAATTGTTCACGCGTTGTAAAGTACGTTTCAATCATTTTCCCCCATGCAGCGCGCTCCGATTTAGATACTTTCGCATATCCATAACCTGGAACGTCAACAAAGTGCATCATCTCATTGATTAAGAAAAAGTTCAGCGTTTGCGTTTTTCCTGGTTTAGAAGAAATACGTACTAACTTTTTACGATTTAAAATTTTATTAATAAAGGAAGACTTCCCCACATTTGAACGACCTGCTAATGCAATTTCTGGTAAATCACTGTCTGGATATTGTTCTGGTTTAACAGCACTAATTACAATATCTGCTTTTGTTACTTTCATTGTTTCACTCCTACTAATGCGTGCTCCAATACTTCATCTAAATGAGATGCAAGCACAAACGTAAGGTTTTCTTTTACGCTCTCTGGAATATCATCTAAATCTTTCTCGTTTTCTGCTGGCAAAATAATTTTTGTTAAGCCTGCGCGGTGAGCACTTAATGTTTTTTCTTTTAAACCACCAATTGGTAATACACGACCACGAAGTGTAATTTCACCTGTCATACCGACTTCTTTACTTACAGGAATACCTGTTAGCGCAGAAATAAGTGCCGTTGCCATCGTAATACCTGCTGACGGTCCGTCTTTTGGAACTGCTCCTTCTGGAACGTGAATATGAATATCATTTTTCTCATGGAAATTCGGATCGATCTGAAGCTCTTCTGCACGAGAACGTATATAACTAAACGCAGCTTGTGCTGATTCTTTCATAACATCCCCAAGTTTCCCTGTTAAAATTAGTTTCCCTTTTCCTGGCGCTACAGAAACTTCAATGGCAAGTGTATCGCCGCCTGCTGCTGTGTAAGCTAGACCTGTTGCCATACCAACTTGGTCTGTTTTTTCAGCTTGCCCATAACGGAATATGTGTTTACCAAGTAAATCAACAATCTTTTTCTCTGTCACAACGATACGTTTACGTTCTGCTGTAACGATAATCTTCGCTACTTTACGGCAAACTTTTGCAATTTGGCGCTCTAGCGTACGAACACCAGCCTCACGTGTATAATAACGAATAATCTCAAGCAGCGCTTCATCACGCACTTGTAAATTACCTTTTCGTAAGCCATGTTCTTTTAATTGTTTCGGCAATAAATGCTCACGAGCAATGTGTACTTTTTCAAGTTCTGTATAGCCAGCAATCGAAATGATTTCCATACGGTCAAGTAATGGACCTGGAATACTTGAAAGTGTATTAGCAGTTGCTACAAACATAACTTTTGATAGATCATATGGTTCTTCAATGTAATGATCACTGAAGTTATGGTTTTGTTCTGGATCTAATACTTCAAGTAATGCCGCTGATGGATCTCCACGGAAATCGTTAGACATTTTATCAATCTCATCTAATAAGAAGACTGGATTAACTGTTTTCGCCTTTTTCATACCTTGAATAATGCGTCCTGGCATTGCTCCAACATATGTACGGCGGTGACCACGAATTTCAGATTCATCACGCACACCACCAAGAGATACACGGACGAAGTTACGATTCAATGATGTTGCAATTGAACGCGCTAACGAAGTTTTGCCGACCCCAGGAGGGCCTACTAAACAAAGGATAGGTCCTTTTAATGAATTCGTTAACTTCTGTACAGCTAAATATTCAAGTACACGCTCTTTCACTTTTTCAAGACCGTAATGATCGTTATTTAAAATCTCTTCCGAATGAGCAAGATCAATTATATCTTCTGTTGCCTCTGTCCACGGAAGCGCTAATAACCAATCAATATAATTGCGAATAACACCACTCTCCGCAGAACTTGCTGGTAACTTTTCATAACGATCTAATTCTTTCAGCGCAGCCTTCATTGTTTCTTCCGGCATTCCTGACTGTTCAATTTTCTCACGAAGTTCTTCTACTTCTCCGCCCTTGCCTTCTTTGTCGCCAAGTTCAGTTTGAATCGCCTTCATTTGCTCACGTAAGAAATATTCTTTTTGCGTGCGCTCCATGGAACGTTTCACTTTTTGCCCAATTTTCTTTTCTAGGCTAAGTAACTCTTGTTCATCTTGAATAATTGAAATAAGTGTTTGTAATCGTTCTTTTACAGATACAATCTCTAGAATCTCTTGTTTCTGCTTCGTTTTAATCGGCAAGTGAGAAGCAATTAGATCAGCTAATCTCCCTGGTTCTTCCACATCAGCTACCGTTGCAAATGTTTCATTTGAAACTTTTTTCGAAACTTTAATATATTGTTCGAAATGCTCCAGTAACGTACGCATAAGAGCTTTCTCTTCTAAATCATCTTCTACTTCTTCAGTTACCGTTTTAATCGACACTTGTGCTACATTTTCTTCTTCGATAAACTCTATTACTTCTGCTCTATGTAAACCTTCCACAAGGACACGAAGCGTACCGTTCGGCAATTTTAACATTTGCTTCACTTTCGCCACCGTACCTACACTATATATGTCATCTTCTTTCGGATCATCGATATTCATTTCTTTTTGCATTGCTAAAAAGATGATATTTTCATCCATTGCCGCCTGCTCTAGTGCTTGTATCGATTTATCACGTCCTACATCAAGATGCAAAACCATCGTTGGATATACGAGAACGCCTCTTAATGGTAGGAGGGGCACGATTCTTTCGTTCGTATTCATACTAGACATAGCACCTCCATAATAAATTAAACTCCTGTTCAACTATTTTATATTACAATACACCTAGATGCAATTGCTGAGATTCCGTGCAATTGTAAATAGCTTGTTTTTCTACCTCACGAAAAGAAAAAAGACTCCGATTAAGCATACAAACTTAAACGAAGTCTGGCAAATTTTATTATTGTTTATTTTCACATAGATTGTGCATCTGTTTCGTCTACGTGAGTATGTACATCTAGCTCTCTATGCATATTTTCTTGCATAAACGTTAACTCAAATACTTCTTTTAACTTACGGACAGGAATAATTTCAATTCCCTTGATCGTATACAAAAATGGTTGCATATTTTCAGCAGGAATAATGACTTTCTTAGCTCCCGCTTTTTTCGCAGCTTTTATTTTTGCGTACACGCCACCAATAGGTTTTACTTCTCCGTGTATACTTATTTCCCCTGTCATCGCTACTTCATTATTTACATACGTGCGGTGCACCGCAGAATATACACCTGTTGCCATAGCGATTCCTGCAGAAGGTCCATCAATCGGGATACCACCTGGAAAATTAATATGTATATCATATCCTTCTGGCAACACATCTAAAGAACGAAGTACTGTTAATACATTATCAACAGAGCCTTTCGCCATACTTTTACGACGAATCGATTTCGTTTGACTACCAATACTTTCTTCTTCCACAATTCCGGTAACATTTACCGATCCTTTATCTTTCGCCTTGATTGCTGTTACTTCAATTTCTAATAACGCACCTGTATTTGGTCCGTATACAGCAAGACCATTTACAAGACCAATCCTTGGAATCGGATAAATGCGCTTTTCATATTTCGGTGTAAGCTGACTTGAGTGAACAACCCACTCTATATCTTCATCCTTAATGAAAGAACGTTCTTCATTTATCGCCATACCAGCAGAGATTTGCACGAGATTAATCGCTTCTCGTCCATTCCTTGCATACATCCCGATCATTTCAATACCATTTTCACCTATTTGCATTTCCACTTTTTCCGCGGCATTTTTCGCTACTTTTTGAATTTCTTCCGTATCTAATTCACGGAAAAATACTTCTAAGCAACGTGACCGAATAGCAGGAGGAATTTCCTCTGGCGAACGTGTCGTTGCTCCAACTAAGCGAAAATCTGCCGGTAAGCCTTTTTGGAAAATATCATGTATATATGTTGGGATCATCGTATTTTCTTCACTATAGTACGCACTTTCTAAAAATACTTTTCGATCTTCTAACACCTTTAACATTTTGTTCATTTGAATCGGATGGAGCTCGCCAATCTCATCAATAAACAAAATACCACCATGTGCATCTGTTACAGCACCTTTTTTCGGTTGCGGAATACCTGCTTGCCCCATCGCCCCAGCACCTTGATAAATCGGATCATGCACCGAACCTATTAAAGGGTCTGCGATACCACGTTCATCAAACCGAGCTGTTGTCGCATCAAGTTCAATAAATGTTGCATTCGTACGAAATGGAGATTTAGGATTTCGTTTCGCTTCTTCTAATACAAGACGTGCTGCCGCTGTTTTCCCAACACCTGGCGGGCCATATATGATTACATGTTGCGGATTCGGACCACAAAGAGCCGCTTTTAACGACTTAATTCCGTCCTCTTGCCCTACAATATCTAAAAAGGTTGTAGGACGCACCTTTTCTGCTAGCGGCTCTGTTAAAGAAATCTCACGCATTTTACGAAGCTGTTCTAATTCTTTTTTCGATTCTCGATCAATTGAAACTTTTTGTGTTCGTTGATTTCGAAGTAAATGCCAGAAATACAATCCGACAATTACACCAAAAACAAGTTGAACAACTAAAAATATATTTGTCCAGCTCATTATTTATTTCCTCCCGCAATATTTTATCTCTTAGTATTTCCGCGGAGGAACGTAGCTAAACATAAAGAAAAACAGCAATTATAAAAATTGCTGTTTCCCTTTCGCATTATGCAGATGTTTTTGTATCAAGTACAGTACCGTCTTGTAACACCAATTTTGGCGGCTCATTATCAGCTACTGTTTCTTTTGTAAGAATACACTTCTCGATATCTTTACGAGATGGAAGTTCGAACATTACATCAAGCATTAAGCCTTCAATAATAGAACGAAGTCCACGAGCACCCGTTTTACGTTCAATTGCTTTTTTCGCAATTTCGATTAGTGCACCTTCTTCAAACTCTAACTCAACATCGTCAAGCTCCAATAATTTTTGGAATTGCTTAACAAGTGCATTTTTCGGTTTCGTTAAAATATCAACAAGAGCATCTTCATCAAGTGGCTCTAGGTTCGCAATAACTGGAAGACGACCGATAAACTCTGGAATTAAACCAAATCTTAAAAGATCCTCTGGTAATACGTGAGATAAAACATGCTTCTCATTCACATCAGCATTTTTCTTCTCAGAACCAAATCCAATTACTTTTTCACCAAGGCGACGTTTAATAATCGGCTCAATGCCATCAAACGCTCCACCACAAATAAATAAGATGTTCGTTGTATCAATTTGAATAAACTCTTGGTGCGGATGCTTACGACCACCTTGAGGTGGAACGCTTGCTACAGTACCTTCTAAAATTTTCAGAAGTGCCTGCTGCACACCTTCACCAGATACATCACGTGTAATTGATGGATTTTCGGACTTACGTGCCACTTTATCAATCTCATCAATATAAATAATTCCTTTTTCCGCTTTCTCTACATCATAATCAGCTGCTTGAATTAATTTTAGTAAGATATTTTCTACATCTTCCCCAACATATCCAGCTTCTGTTAAAGATGTTGCGTCCGCGATTGCAAATGGAACATTTAAAATACGCGCTAAAGTTTGTGCCAGTAATGTTTTACCACTACCTGTTGGCCCGATAAGTGCGATATTACTCTTCGCTAATTCTACATCATCAATTTTGCTGTTAGAATTAATGCGTTTGTAATGGTTATATACCGCTACCGCTAGTGCTTTTTTCGCGCTATCTTGCCCGATGACATACTCATCTAAGATTTCACGAATTTCTACCGGTTTCGGTACATCTTTGAATTCTACTTCTTCGTCCTTCGCAAGCTCCTCTTGTACAATTTCAGTACAAAGTTCGATACACTCGTCACAAATGTAAACACCTGGACCTGCCACTAACTTTCGAACTTGCGTTTGTGTTTTACCACAGAAAGAACATTTTAATTGCCCTTTTTCATCATTAAATTTAAACATATTTTCACACCCCTTACAAAGTGCTAACCTCTTGCCTTCGTATGTACACGATAAATGTATCGTATGTAAATACATATTATGTCACTACGTGGCGAGAAATACAAATAATATGACTAGTTATGTACAAATAAAAAATTTTTAAAACTTTTGAAATATGTATATTCGACTTGTAAAGGAACTTTTCCTTCTCCATCGAAAAGTTTTATAAATATATTTCTATATTTATAAAACAAGGCACGATTTTAATCGTGCCTTGTTATTTTATTATGCAGCGTTTTCTACTAAGAAGTCTACAGCTTTACGAACTTTAAGATCTTCAGCTAAAGCGTCTACGCTTCCAAGAGCTTGCTTGATAGCGTCTACTGGCATACCGTACATTTCAGCCATTTTTTCAACTTCTGCAGTTACTTCTTCTTCAGTAACTTCGATGTTTTCAGCTTCAATGATAGCTTCAAGAACAAGATTGATTCTTACACGTTTTTGTGCATCTTCTTTCATTTGCTCTTTTAATTTGTCAGCATCAGTACCTGTGAATTGGTAGTAAAGCTCAAGGTTCATACCTTGTTGGCTTAAACGTTGCTCGAATTCACGAACCATACGATCTAACTCAGTGTTGATCATAGCTTCTGGAATTTCGATTTCAGCGTTAGCAGCAGCTAATTCTACTACTTCGTCACGTACTTTGTGCTCAGCTTCGTGCTTTTTGCCTTCTTCTAAGTTTGTGCGAAGTTTTGCTTTTAATTCATCAAGAGTTGCAACCGCTTCGTCTGCTTCTTTAGCGAACTCGTCGTTTAACTCAGGAAGTTCTTTTGTTTTGATTTCGTGAATTGTTACTTTGAATGTTGCTGGTTTGCCAGCTAATTCAGCAGCATGGTACTCTTCTGGGAATGATACTTCAACGTCTTTAGACTCACCAGATTTAAGACCGATTACTTGCTCTTCGAAACCTGGGATGAATGTACCAGAACCGATTGCTAGAGAGTAGTTTTCGCCTTTTCCGCCTTCAAATGCTTCGCCATCAACGAAACCTTCGAAGTCGATTACAGCTGTATCACCGTTTTCAACAGTTCCTTCTTCTTTAACAACTAGTTCAGCTTGACGTTCTTGTAAAGATTTTAATTCGTTCTCTACATCTTCGTCAGTTACAGTTGTTTCAACTTTTTCTACTGCTAAACCTTTGTACTCACCTAATTTAACTTCAGGTTTCACTGTAACTTTTGCAGTGAAGATAAGGTTAGCATTTTTTTCGAACTTCTCGATGTCGATTTCAGGATGATCAACTGGGAAGATACCAGCTTCTTCAATCGCTTCACCGTATGCTTTTGGTAAAATGATATCTAAAGCATCTTGGTATAAAGATTCAATACCAAAGCGTTGTTCGAATAATGGACGAGGCATTTTTCCTTTACGGAAACCTGGTACGTTAATTGTTTTTACTACTTTTTTGAACGCAGCGTCGATAGAGTTGTTTACTTCTTTAGCATCAACTTCGATTGTTAAAACGCCAACGTTACCTTCTAATTTTTCCCATTTTGTAGACATTTATTCTTTCCCTCCAACTATAATAATGTATGCACATACCTCTATAGATTAAGATCTTCATTATCTCTTTTTTGAAATAACAAATACACAAATAATCCTCTAGCAAAAGCTTTCAGATATAATGTTCCAATCTACTAATTGCCCAGAAGACAACTACGGTATATTTTGTTCGAGAATAATATGAAACATATTAAGTAAGAGAATTACACTTCTCTTCTCTTACAAACAGGCAGTTTTCTGCCTTTTGCAACCCTTACATTATAACATAGAATATGCTCGTTTCAAGAACTGAACGATTCTTTTTCATAATTATACGGGCAAATATCCTTCTCTTTCAACACGTAATAACCATTGATAGGCAATATGAAACTCTTCCAATTCGATATTGTATGCTGCCATAAGCTCTTCTTCATCAATAGCCAATCCGAAACGCTTTCTTCCAATTCTCTCTAAAACAGCTGACCAAATCTCTTCTTTATCCATTAATAGAGCAAATGGGAAAACGCTAATTTGCAATTCTTTCCAATATGTAACCATTGCTTCAAATATATCGGGATAATTTTGCTCTAATCGACTTGATAATTTATGTATAATGTTATTGGATTGCTCCTCATTATGACCTGTAAATGCTGGAATTACCTTAATCGTATTCCCAAACTTTTCTACCTCTATTTCCTCTTCTACCTGACTTTCTATCATTTTATACAAAATAGAAGTTTTCAAATAGGGGTGTTGCTCTTCTTCTATTAAAAATTTCTTTAAAACAGGTAATGCAAGATCTAAGTCTTTTAACGAAAGTCGCTGAATCGCTCTTAGCTTCTGTCCAAAGTTTTCTCCAAAAATTTCATTAGTAAACTCATCCAACTCAAAATTTGAATCGACTAGCGATGCGTCTCCCTCATTGAGCATACCTTCTGCAAATAAAGCAAGTTGCGCTAATTTTTCCTTTTGATCAGGCATTATATCTTTCGTTTGTAAAACCTTTTCAACAGTTTCAATAACACCTTCATAATCATTTGTTTGAACTAAAATAGTCACGTACGTTTCAAGAATATCACCAAATAAGACAACTCCTGTTTTAAGCAACTGTTCACATTTGTCTTTCGCTTCTTCCATACGTTTTAATTCGAGTAAACAAATAACTGAAGCTAATTCCGTTTGTTCCGTTTCCGCATTATACTGACGTAATATTTCAAAGCAGCGCAATGCATCTTCGAACTTCCGCTCTTTCAGCGCTAAAAAACCTTCATCAATATAGCGCTCTGATAGTTGTGGAAACAATACGACCGTATTTTCTTTTTTATCCATACGTCCGCCTCTTTTTCTTGATTTTAATTATGTTCAAAGTAAATATATCAAATGCGTAATGAGAACACAACATCCCAAAACTATTTGTTTGAAATATAAAAATATTTAATTTTTACATTCCAATACGAATAAATCTCTACTAAAAATTAAAATTGTACAAATAAAAATCCCCAGCAACAAGCGCAGAGGATTCATCATTAATGGAAAGCTTTTATAATTGTGGGGTATATTACAAGGGTAATAATTTGGAGAACAATAATTGCCATAACAATCATGCTAAAATAGAAGATTGGTTTACTTCGCTTCATTAAAAACATAATAATAAGCATCGTACAAGCAAACAAACTTAAGAAGAACAAACTTGTTGTCGAACTAAGTATACCACTTGGGACAAAGAACAATAACACTACACTACAAGTACCTATAATTCCAAATAACCATTCCATTCATTCACTCATTCCCTTTCCCTCTCATGGCTGTTTTCTCTAAGCAATCAAATGTTTCACAACATCAACTACATACGTTAATTTCTCATATGCTACAAATCCAAAAGCAACCGTTAAGCCCGTTACAACTAATCCTTTCATCATTTCTGCCTCCTCGTTTTATCGTTGTTATCTTCATTATAAAAGATTAGCAATTTGTTACCATCGAACTACCTTACAGTTACCTTACAGAATTGTAAGATTTCAAAAGAGGATAGAAAAACACCTCACATAGCTTGAGGTGCTTTCACGGAATTTCTCTATAATCACTTGCAAAATTAACTTTTTTCTCTTGGTTATTTTTCGGAGAATCCAATCTTAAACTAATAGATTTACTAAATAATTTAGGATCAAAATAATTATTCATTACTTTTCTTAACTTACCTTCAGATATTTTCGTATTACAAGAAAACAAAGGATGAAAATCATGTTAATATATTTTTATACAATTAAGAATTTAATTTACAAGGGGGATTATATATGTTTAAAAAAATGGCCGCAGATGTATTAGGACTAAGCGATGTAGGTTCTGTTA
Organism: Bacillus cereus group sp. Bce019; assembly: GCF_051781745.1. Classification (NCBI taxonomy): domain Bacteria; kingdom Bacillati; phylum Bacillota; class Bacilli; order Caryophanales; family Bacillaceae; genus Bacillus; species Bacillus cereus group sp. Bce019. Next base: position 109,956 of record NZ_JBPWJX010000010.1, on the reverse strand, counting down.
TTACACCTAAAGACTATGATAAGGTCGATGCCGATGATTATGTAATGCATGAAGATGGAGAGAAAATTTACTTTCTAATTAAATCAAAATCAGATGAATATTGCTTCACAAACAAAGGGTTAATTCACTTAGACGGTACAAGCGCAACAAGTAAAAAACGTACACTACGCCGCTTTCGTTATAGTAAATATCAAATTAAAAACGTAGCGCTCGAAACTGCAGGAACGATTGATTTAGATGTAGAAATTAAGTTTCAAATGGGCGATGAACATTACTCAATTGATGTTCATAAAAAACATATTGAAGAATTAAAAGATTTATATAAGGCTTTACTTAAAATCGAAGAAATTTCATACGACAACGATATTACATTACAATATGCACATAAAAGTTTAGATATGGCATCTAATGCCTTTAGCCGCATTTCAAACGCACAAGTAAATTTAGCAGAGCAATTTAAAGAAATGAACGAGATTGCCTTTAACTGGCTTGTTGATACGAAGAAACAATATAATGTGAAAGATTATGGTTTTGTATTTGAGAAGTTTATTAATAACTAAACAGAAAACCTTGTTATCAAAAGATAACAAGGTTTTTGTAGCGTACCAGGAGAAATTCGAGCTCCCACTCCGCCCATTTCCGTACTATTTTATATATTTTGATCGCAGTCTTAATATATCTTCTCCTTCGCGAATGCCTGCCGATCCCTTCCTCACATTTTTTACGACAGTCCAATTCGGGTTAGTTTCATCACCGATGTTCTGTACTGTAAAATTGCCATCACCATATTTTCGGTGGCCTTCTGCCAATTTCTCCGTTAAATCATTCTCATTTGATCTCGCCATCTTTGCGCCATCTCCCTTTTTTATACGACCTTCTTAAACCATCTAACCAATCACAGGTCCAGTCAATTGGAGATTCTCATTTTCCGCTTCTATTAATTGTAACACACTGCCGGGGATAAGTTCCGATAACTGCTGCTCAACCGTACTAGAATGGTAAAGAATTTTATAATATTGCAAGTAAACAATTAAGAGAATCTAGATATGGATTTGAGTTCCATCATAAACCTATTAATTCTTTAAATTAAATAAGATGAATAGGGCGCATAAATGGCGCTCTTTTTATTTAAGAAAAAAAGTACATATGCAACTGCTTAATATCAAAGGAAAGGTCGCAAATATTAAGCATGAACTACACTTATAACCCAAACATCAAATTTTAGACAAACAAAAAACCTTGTTATCTTTTGATAACAAGGTTTTTTTAGCGTCCCAGGAGAGATTCGAACTCCCGACCGTACGCTTAGAAGGCGTATGCTCTATCCGGCTGAGCTACTGGGACATGGAGCGGGTGAAGAGAATCGAACTCTCGACCAGAGCTTGGAAGGCTCTTGTTTTACCACTAAACTACACCCGCATATGTTATTTTCTTTTCTTCGTTAGCGCCGTTGCCCTATCGACAATATTTATTATATGTATAACCACACATAAAGTCAACACCTTTTTTAAAAGAGGATAAATTTTCTTATCCTCTTTTAAAAACTGCCTGTTCAACTAGTTGTCCGTCTAACGTTTCAAAACGAACTTCCATTTGATTTTCATCCATTTCTAATAAAGCAAATGTCTTTTCTACACGCTGACGTGGTAATAAAATACTGCCTGGATTAATAAATAAAACGCCCTCGATTAATTCCGCACCTAATACGTGAGAATGTCCAAAGCATGCAACTTGCGCTCCCACTTCTTCAGCATGGTACGCTAGCGTTTGTAATGTCATTTTTACATTATGTCGATGCCCATGTACAACTAAGAAGCGAATTCCATCTACATCAGTTACAATTTCATCTTGAAAGTTAGCATAATCACAATTTCCTTTTACAACATGGAAACCTTGCAGCTCTTCATGAGCAGGCGTTAGCTCTGAATCACCGCAATGAATCATGATATCTACTTTCCCTTCATACTTCTCTTTTAACTGCTGTAATTCCTTCACAGAGCTATGACTATCGCTTACGATTAAAGCTTTCATCAATCTCTCTCCCTTATTCTCCTAAAAACCATTCAGGGATTTTTTCTTCTAGCTTACGAAGAGCACGTCCGCGGTGACTAATAGCATTTTTTTCATCTGAACTTAATTCCGCCATTGCTTTTTTGTATTCTTCCACATAAAAGATCGGATCGTATCCAAAGCCATTTTCTCCGCGGCGTTGTTCTAAAATAAATCCTTCACATGTCCCGTTTACAATGACAGGCTTTTTATCACCTTCAGGGAAAGCTACTGCTAATGCACAGTAGAAGCGAGCTTTACGCTTATCAAACGGTATTTCATTTAACTCTTGTAAAACTTTATCAATATTCGCTTGATCATCTTTTGGCTCTCCAGCAAAACGAGCTGAATACACGCCTGGTTTCCCGTTTAACGCATCTACAATAAGACCTGAATCATCCGCAATTACAATTGCATTCAACTGTCTACTCAAACTATCCGCTTTTAAGATCGCATTTTCTTCAAATGTTTCACCAGTTTCTTCGACTTCTTCAATATGAGGAAAATCGTGTAATGATTTCACTTCTAAATCAAATCGCTCAAATAACTCAGCAAATTCACGTACTTTCCCCATATTTTTTGTCGCTACAACAACTTGTTTCATACTTTCCACCTCTACTCTATATGAGATACGATGTCACCTAACGCTTCTTTTTGCATATCAATCAGTTGGAAAATGCCTTGTTCTGCTGCATCAAGTAATTCATTTAACTGCGCTCTACTAAACGTCGCTTCTTCTCCAGTTCCTTGCACTTCAACAAACTGACCTTTTCCAGTCATAATTACATTCATATCAACGTCTGCTTTAGAATCTTCTGCATAGTTTAAATCTAAAACAACACCTTGCTCTTCAACAATTCCTACTGACGTTGCTGCTAAATAATCTTTTACTGGAATTTTAGATACTTTTTCTGCTTGTAATAACTTCTCAAACGCTAATACCATCGCTACGTATGCACCTGTAATAGAAGCTGTTCTCGTTCCACCATCTGCTTGGATGACATCACAGTCAATCCAAACTGTTCTCTCGCCAAGCGCTTCTAAATCAACTACCGCACGTAATGCTCGTCCAATTAAGCGCTGGATTTCCATTGTACGCCCTGTTACTTTCCCTTTGCTTGACTCCCTAATCGTACGTTGTTCTGTTGCACGCGGAATCATCGCGTATTCAGCTGTTACCCATCCTTTTCCTTCTCCACGCATAAACGGTGGTACACGCTCTTCAATTGTTGCTGAGCAAATCACCTTTGTATCCCCAACTTCAATTAATACAGATCCCTCTGGATGTTTTAAATAATTCGTATGAATATGTATATGGCGTAATTCTGTTTTCTCTCTACCATCTACTCGCATAAAAATAACCTCCTCTTAATTACTACTCGTTAGTATAGCCAAATTTAAATGTATGATATGTATACAATAAAAGAAGGAGAACCCAAAAAGCAATTCTCCTTTCTTACTTAAGTATATCAAATTATTCAAGATTAAAAACTACCTGTATTCACGTTTTCTGGACGATCTACAGGTTTTATTAACTTTCCGCCCTTTTCATCTATAAGATTTGCTTTTCCATTCACTTCAATAGAAATATTTTTCACACCTTTCTTTTCTGTTAAAGATAAAACTAACGACTTCAATACGTAATTTGAGATCATATTTTTATCTGGGTTTACAAATATATTTTCATTAAAGTTTAATGTAAGATTTCCGTCTTGTAATTTCGGATTCGTAATAAGCTTAACGCCTGGATTAAAATCATTCAGGAGCGATTGATGGATCGGACCTTTTACAAGTTCATCTATAATTGCTGCATAGTCATTTTCTTTACCTTCCGCAACGCGGCGTGTGACTGGTACGTAGTATTGCTGTTTATTATTATTTTGCGCCATAAAATACAGTGTGACTGGTTTTGTATTTGTTACATCTGCTACTTGTTCATCATCGAAGTTAATACCATTTGCACGGCTCACTCCTTCACCAAGCGGTGTACCACCAACCGGCATCTTTGCCAATTTCTCACCATTTATTTGGAACTGCACTTGTTTTATCTCTGTAAATTGCGTCAACGTCCAAGCTATAGATTCAACGATTTGACGCTCTTCTTCTTTCGCATAGTTTTTCATTTCTTTAGAGAAATCAATAACTGCCGTTCCGTCCTTTTTCAAATCTAAAGTCATCGTTGTATTCGCCGGAATGACTGCACGAAACCCATTCGGTAATAAATTCGTTACCGGTCCATCTTTCACAAGGTATTCTAACGTTTGCTTCACAGTCTCATTTGCTTTCGGAGTAGGTATAGCTAACGTTTGTGGTACAACATAACCATTTTTATCAACAAGGTATAGTTCTCTGTTTACCATTTGCCCTTGCTTATCTTTTTTAGCTACTTCTTTCTTCCCACCCTCTGTATACGTAACTTGTTTTGGCGGATCAATTTGTTCAGTTGCTTTCTCTTGATTTATAAAGCCACACCCTGTTAGTAAAACAGCGCTCACAGTAGCACCAACAACCCATTTAAAAGTGGATTTAGGCATGCCATTCCCCCCTAAAATCTAAGTTTGTACTATTATGTATACGAGCTGTTTCACGTTTTAGAACAAGCTGCGCCTCTTATAAATTGAAACTTTAATCAGTAGGGGTCTTACTCCCCAGCAAATAGCAAGATAAAACAAAAACTCCTGATTTCTCAGGAGCTCACTTATATAAATTCTACTATTATTCTTTTTCTAAATGAATATGCTTCACATTTTCAATCGGTTGACCGAACCATTTTGATGCAATTTCTTTAAACAAGCCTATTTTTCCTGTTGTTAAGAAGAGATGATCGCTTTGTTCTTCTCCTTCATTCAACATTTTACTATGATATAAGATTGTACTTACTTCACGTGCTGTTTCATCACCAGAACTAATTAGTTGCACTTTATCTCCCATTACTTTTTTAATAACAGGTCCTAAAATCGGATAATGTGTACACCCTAATATAAGTGTATCAATATCGGTACTTTTCAGTGGTTGTAGCGTTTCTCTTACAACTTCATACGCCATTTCACTTTCGAAATTCCCACTCTCTACAAGTTCAACGAAAGGTGGACAAGCTAAACTTTCTACCATAACACGGTTATTAATAGACTTTAACGCCTCTTCGTATGCACCACTTTTCACCGTTCCAATCGTTCCAATAATCCCAACGTGATACGTGTTTGTCACTTTTAAAGCTGTACGTGATCCTGGGTGAATAACTCCTACTACTGGAATTGATAATTGTTTTTGCATCTCTTCTAATACAACTGCAGTTGCTGTATTACACGCAATAACTAACATTTTAATATTTAAGTCTAGTAAATGCTCTGTCATTTCCCACGTAAATTGACGTACTTCTTCTCGAGAACGTGGACCATAAGGACAACGTGCTGTATCTCCTAAATATATGATACGCTCTTTCGGCAACTGACGAATTAATTCCTTCGCTACTGTTAAACCGCCAACTCCTGAATCGATAACACCGATTGCTCTATTCAACTTCATCACCCGTTTTCTCATTCATCATCTTTTATGTTTATCATTATATTTTACACACTTTAAGTTCGCTCACTTCAAATGCTTCTGTATGAAAATTTTCATTTTCCCATGTATAGACTAGGACCTTTTTTATTTTGCTCCTTTTTTTCGTAATTTGCAAGATAGAAAAATAACCGACCTTCTATAAGAAAGTCGGTTTCTTCTATACAATATCAACATCAAACTTAGCCTTTTTAAACAAGTTATAAGGAGCTGCGAGCTCTTCCAGCCACAAACCAGTCGGGTGTCCATTCATATCATGAGCGCTTGTTGAAACTAACAATATCCTTTTCAACATATCCCCTCCTTACTACTTATTTATGTATGGAGTGTTCTTATCATTCATATAACGCATGAAACAAAAAAATAGCCGACTCTTTATATAAGTCGGCTTTCTTTTTATAACTCGAGCTCTCCCATACGAAGAAGCTCAACAACTGCTTGTGAACGTCCTTTAACCCCTAGCTTTTGCATTGCGTTTGAGATGTGGTTGCGAACTGTCTTTTCACTGATAAAAAGTTCACCTGCAATTTCCTTCGTTGTTTTATCTTGAACCAGTAATTCAAATACTTCTCTCTCTCTCTTTGTGAGTAAAGGTTTAGATTGATACGCTTTTTCCTTCAACTGGTATAACCCTCCTTGCTTAAGCCAGAGCTGTGTATGTGTAAGTTGGGTGTTTATTTAGTCAAGATATTGTATGAACGAAATGTGCGGGTGGTGAATGAAAATGGGCTTTATTTCACATGTTATTTTAGACTTTTATACAGTGCGTTCACTCTTTGTATCCACTTACTTTTCGGTACGCCATATTTGTTCTAGTAATATGCTGACAACTGTACCTACGAACAAACCATTTCCAAATATATATTGTATGACAGACGGCAAGGACTGGAGCGCTCCAGACGGTAAAAACATAACGCCGCTACCAAATAATACTGCAACGCCTAAAATTGTTACATTCCTTTCATTAAGCTCCACTTGTTTTATATTATTTAACCCAATTCCAATTAACTGTACGAAAGAAGCCATTAAAACCGCAGATGCGACAGCGGATGGTAAAGATGCTAAATAACGAATAATACTTGGGAACAGCGACATTACGACTAGTAACATACATGCTAGTAAGAACGAACGTATATATTTTTGTTTCGTTAAACGTATAAATCCTGCCGTTGCCGGTAACGGCACGACACCTACAGTTGAAAATATGGAAGAAATGATGTGTGAAATGCCTCCAACCCACGTTCCATCCTTCAACTGTTTCTGTTCAATAGTCGCTTTTTGAATGGTAGCTTGATTAATCGCTATAATAGCTGCCACTGTATTTGAAACTAAAATACATACCATAACGAAACTTGATACTGCCATACCTGTATTCCATTTTGGAAGTCCCCAAGCAAATATTTGCGGAAGTTGCACAAAATGAGTTACTTGAGATGGAATCGTCACTTTTCCTGCAATGAGAAAAAGAATCCACCCACTAATTAATCCTATTAAAACCGCATAACTTTTGACAAAACCTTTCCCAAAATTAGATAGTATAATAACGAAAAGAAATATACTAAACGCAATTATCGCTGTAAATGCATCAATTTGAGAAACAGTAGCAGTAATTCCTAGCATTCCTTTTAAAAATACACCGCTTAATTGTAAGCATAATAAAAGTAAAAACGTCCCTGTCACAAGTGGCGTAAATAAAAATAAAATACGTCCGATAAAACCAGTTACTCCTAGTCCTATTAAAATAACACCTGAGATTATCATTCCTAATTCTAAAATTTGCAATGTACTGTGTAATTGCTCTTGCCCGACAGTTGCGTAAGCAAGTACGGTAAATACGCCAACCCATGATCCAGCTGGTCCATCTGCAATTGGTAGTCTATGTCCAAGCCACCCTTGTAAAAAAGAAGATATACCAACTACAAAAAATGTACGCTGCATTAAATAAAATATTTCCTCCGTCGTAAGATGAAATAATCCGCCAACGACAATTGGTAATGCGATTGAATTCGCTAATAAAAATATAAACCATTGCAAAGTTCCCATAATATGATTTTGGTTATGTTGATTGTCCAAATTTTTCATCCCTTCCATACATTTCACATAGAAATACACACTATACTATTACGTAGCTTTTCGAAACAAAACTTTTTGTCCCTTCGATTTCTTCCCGTATCCAAATGTCGCAGTATACACTCCACAAACGATAAAAACAGCTCCAATTATTTGAATAGCTGTTACACTTTTCTGCAATATAATATAGCCTACCACCATCGTAACGAATGGTTCTAAATTTAAAAACATGGCTGCTGTTGATGCTTGTGCTTTTCTCAATTGATTATTCCAAGCCAATGTACAAATTCCATGCATAAGTATTGCTGTCACAATAAGAAGCGACCAACTCTCTATAGAGTATTTCAACGTTATGTGAGAAAAGGTAAAAGCAAGAAACGGTAGCATAATTAAAAAACCAAAAATTGAAGAAAAGAATGTAATCAAAAACATATCATCTCTGTTCCCCAATTTCCGAATTAAAACGATAGATAAAGAAAAAGATAGCATCGTTATAAAAATCCATATTAACCCTTCTGAAAAGACAAACCTCTGCCCAACACCAATTACAAAAAACACTCCAAAAGTAGCAATTCCCCCTCCTATTACTAACTTAGCTGTTAACGGTTCGTTTAAAATAAATACCGCTAAAATAGAAGTCATGACAGGAGTAAGTGCTAATATTAGCGCAGCTGTTGTTGGATCTGCTGTTTGTAACCCTTCATAAAAAGACCATTGATTAATCGCGACACCTATGACTCCAATTAATAATACACCTTTCATTTCATTCTTTTCTATATATAAGCCTTTCTTACACATAATAGCGTACGCTAGAAAAAACAAATTAATAAATAGTAAGCGAAGTGTCGTTAACAACACCGGATGAAATGTATTTACTAAAATCGCACCAAATATAAAATTACTCCCCCAAACTACTACACATATAAACAGTAATATATAAGTACGTGTCACCTATTCCCCTCCTTTTCTCGTAAAAAAGAAGGATTCCTATTCTTTCATTAGGAACCCTTGAAAAAATATATATAAATTAGGGAGATACGTAAATTAAATCAATACGCCTTGAACATGTTGCAAGGAACCTGCTACTATTTTTCCACCTTTCATCACAGCAGGTCGCTGTGCACGTCTAGCTATCGCTTCTGCTGAACAAGTAGCTTGTAAGAAAACAAAATCAGCTTTATCTCCTACTTTAGGCCAAACTTGATTTCCGTCTTGATCCAATGGCGTTTTTCCACCTGTAATATAAGTTAAAGAAGAAGCTAAAGACTTTTCATCAATCCAGCGATACTTTTCCGCTAAACGCCCTACTCTTTCAAAAATATCAGCATTTCCGAATGGTCCCCATGAATCAAACATACTATCGCAACCTAAAGAAACGGAAACACCCTTTTCTGTAAGTAATGGTACTGGCGGCATATTTCTGTTAATTGGTACCGTCGTAATAATAGACATTCCTCTTTCAGCTAATAAGTCTGCCATATCTGCTCCTTCTTCTTTAGATACATCTCCTAGGCTAAACGCATGACTGACCGCAACACGTCCGTCCCAACTAGCCTCCTCTGTATACTGAGCTAACTTTTTAATTGTATAAATACCTAAATGCCCTGCATCATGTAAATGCAAATCAACATCGGCATTTGCTTCTACAGCAATTTCCATCATATCAAAAAGTGATTTTTCAATATTATTATCTACAGTAGCTGGATCTACACCACCTACTAAAGTTGCGCCCATTTTCATCGCTTCTCTCATAAGAGAATGCGCTTCTGTACGAAGTAAACCATGCTGCGGGAATGCTACGATTTCATATGTAAACGCATCTTTCATATTCTCTAAAGTTTGACGTACAGATTCTAAGTTTTTAAGACCGATATACGGATCAATATTTACATGCGTTCGTATATGAGTCGAACCAGCATTTAAAATGTTGCTTAGTAATAACTCTGCTCTCTCTCCAGTTGTTTGAGCTAAAATTGGTAACTCCTGCTGTTCTAACTCTAATCTCTCAATAATATTTTTTACTGGTGTACATGCTTCCCATGGACCACCAAGTCTTGTCTTATCAAGGTGAAAATGATTTTCCACAAACGACGGAAGAACAAGCAATTCTTTCGCATCTTTCATTTCATATTCCGTTTGAAGCGGTGCATCCGCAAGTACAATCTTTGCAATCTTTCCATCTTGTATAAGTAAATGATACAAAGCTGTTTCTGTGCCTGTAACTACTTCATTATTAAACTTGTAACCTGTTTCTAATCGTACATTCGTTAACCAATACACATTTTGCATTTCAATCATCCTCTCAAACAAGATTATTTATAGCCGTTTTTTCCAAACTACCAGCAACAACATTCCCTTTATATAAAACCGCACAGCGCTCTGTTTGTCTTGCTACTACCTCGGCTGAACATGATGCTTCTGTAAAGACGATATTTGCTTCATCCCCAATTTTTGGCCATTGACGATTTCCTTGATCATCTAATATAGATTTCCCACCCGTAATAAACTGAAGTGCTTTCCCTAAAGAGCGCTCATCAATCCATCTAAATCTCTCCGCTAGACAATTTGCCTTTTGCAACATATCTCCTGTCCCAAACGGAGACCAATGATCAGTTATACTATCATTTCCTAGCGAAACTTTTACACCTTTACGATTTAATAACGGAACTGGAATTACATGTCTACTAATTGGAACTGTTGACGTTATATCAATACCTAATGCCGCAAGTCGTTCAGCCATTTCCTCCGCTTCTTCTACAGATACATCTCCAAGTCCAAGAGCATGACTAATCGTAACTCTTCCTTGCCACCCTGCTTCTTCTGTTAGTGCAGCTAATCTCTTCATTGTAAATGTTCCAAGTTGATCCGCATCATGTAAATGAATATCAATGTCTGAATCAAACTCTACTGCAATATCCATAATTATATTCAATGATTTTTCAATATTACCATCTACTGTGGCTGGGTCTACTCCACCTACTAAATGAGCTCCCATACGCATAGCATCTTTTACAAGCCCTACGGAATTACTTCTTAACAAACCATGTTGCGGGAATGCTACAATTTTTGCTGATAACTTATCTTTATATGTTTCCAGTGCCGCAATCGTTGCTTCTAAATTCCCAAGACCAATTACAGGATCAATATTGCAATGTGTTCGAATATTTGTCGCTCCATTTTCAAGAAGTAATTGCAACATTTTCTCCGCTCTACTCTTTGCAGTTTCTAATTGCTTCGGAAGAATAGTTTGCTCCTCATGAATACGAGTGAATATACTTTTTACTGGTGTACATGCTTTCCATGGTCCACCATAATACGTTTTATCAATATGAATATGCATTTCTTCAAATGCTGGTAATGCCAGTAAACCATTTGCATTTACTACTTCACCATCTTGCTCTGATACAATTCCAGGTAATATGTTCGTAATCTTTCCATCTTCAATAAATAAACTACAAATTTCTGTTTCTGTACTTGTAATTCGCGCTTCCTCATATACGTACCCACATTCAAGTTTTACATTCGTTAACCAATATTGTGATTTCACACTCACTTTGTCAATCTCCCTTCGCAATATGATTTTTCTACTTACAAACGAAACAAAAATAGATAAAAATTTCTATCAGTGTAAAATCATTTTTACACTGATAGAATTTTCTATTTTACTGTAGCTCTACACCTTCCAGCCGCAAATACCCAGATGGATCAATCCAAAATCCTTTTATATTTTTCGTAGTTGCCGCAATATGATTAATCCCTCGAATTGGTACTAGTAAAGCATCTTTTAATTCAATCTCTTGTAACTGTTTATACAATTCTTTTCTCTTCGTCTCATCTTTTTCTTTTCTAGCTTCTTCTATTAATTTATCTACTTCCGGATTACTATAGAAAAATTGGTTACCAGTTGCTCCGTGTGAACTAGAATGGAATAAATTATATTGATTATAGTCACCATCACCTGTTGCGTTTCCCCATCCTCCAACAAACATCGCATGTTCTGATTTATTCGTTGCAGCTAAAAACGCACCATATTCCATAACTTTAATTTCTACATCAACGCCAATCCCTTTTAATTGAGATTGAATTACTTCCACTAACGCCATTCTAACTTTGCTGTCATTCGTCCAAATTGTTGTTTTAAATCCATTTGGATAACCAGCATCTGCTAATAATTTTTTCGCAGTATTAATGTCATACTTATATCCTTTTACGTCTTTCGTATAACCGAACACTTTAGGAGTCATTACGGAGTTTATTTCAGTCCCAACATTGTTATATACCCCTTTTAAAATCCCTTTCGTTTCAATTGCATGTGCAATCGCTTGACGAACGAGCGGGTTGTCAAATGGCTTTTTCTGTACATTAAATCCAATATATTCTACACCTAAACCTTCATTTTCAATTAACTCCATAGATGGTGAATTTTTCACACGTTCTACTTCAGTTACAGGTAAATTCTCTGCAATGTGAGCTTCACTAGTTTCAATCATTCCAATACGTGTTGCATCTTCTGGTACTACTTTGAATACCACTTCATCAATCTTTGATTTTTCACCCCAATAATTTTTATTCTTTTCAAGGCGAATTTCTTCACCTGGTTTCCATGATTTAAAAGTATATGGACCTGTCCCAACCGGATGCTGCGCTAAGCCTTTCCCTTTTTCATCAATTGCTTTCGGACTTAAAATACTTCCTTCATTACTTGCGAAAATAGATAAAAGAGGTGAGTATGGGTATTTCAATACGAACTGTACTGTATATTCATCAATTACTTTTATTTCTTGAATCATGGAATAAACAGTTGCTCGATTTGAACCTACTTTCGGGTCTAATACACGTTCAAAGTTTTTCTTTACTGCCTCAGCATTAAATGGTGCACCATCTTGGAATGTCACTCCTTGTTGCAACTTAAATTCCCAATTTAAATCATCAATTTGTTTCCATTCCTTTGCTAACATCGGCTTAAAATCCATGTTTTTATCTCGCTGTACAAGATTTTCATATACTTTATGGTACACAACACTTGCGGAAGGGATGTTTGTAATAAAATGCGGATCTAAATTATCAGCATCTGACAGTCTAGCAATTGTTAAAACACCGCCTTCTTTTGTTCCATTGCTTCCTGATCCTTCATTTCCTGTCTTCGTATTAGATGAACACCCCGCTAGAAAAACTGAAAGACATAAAATTGTGATAAAACAAATCACAAGTCCCCTTTTGAATCTCATTGCCCTTCCCCCTCCACTTTCTTTTATCTCTACATCCTAAAGTGAAACCTTACATCTAGCTTTCTATCCCCTACTTTCTAATAGCAGATCATTCCACCACCCTTTCTTTTTCAATTTCGTCTATGTATTTGTAATTATAAATAACTTTGCGGAAAAAGTTTTTAAACATCTTTACTTCTATTTGCACTTTCTTTACTTATTGAATTTTCTGAATTCTTTTGAAACATCTTTACTTCTATTTGCACTTTCTTTACTTATTGTTTTAAACTCGTTGACTCGTTTTAATTTTCTGATAATTTAATCATAAAGAAAGAAAGGGAGGTATGAAAAATGGAAGTTCGTCTTTCTAAAGAAGAAAATACTTCTTTGCAAACAATTCAAACGAAGAACACATCGAAATGGATCATTAGCTATCGAAAACTGAAAAAAAATAAGATGGCATTTATCGGGGGTGTTATCGTTCTTTTCTATATTTTAATAGCTATATTTGCCCCATTGTTAGCACCCTACAATCCATTTGATATTCAGTTAGTTAACAAATTACAACCACCATCTATGGAACATTGGATGGGAACAGATGATAAAGGCAGAGATATTTTAAGCCGCCTTTTACACGGGACACGCCTTTCGTTACTTGTTGGATTTTCTTCTGTATTTATAGGGGCATTGTTCGGCATTATTCTTGGTATCATTTCTGGTTATTACGGTGGATGGTTTGACACAATCATTATGCGAATCATTGATATTATGCTAGCTTTCCCTGGTATTTTACTTGCTCTTGCCATTGTAGGCGCACTAGGACCAAGTCTTGTGAACGTAATTATCGCTATTGGCTTTTTCTCAATCCCTATGTTCGCTCGTATCGTTAGAGCTTCTACATTAACAGTAAAAAAATTAGAGTATATCGATGCTATAAGAGCACTAGGGGCAAATGATTTTACTATTATTATGAAACACATATTCCCTAACATCTTATCACCTATTATCGTCCAAGCTACTTTACGCTTAGCTACAGCAATTTTATCTGCAGCTGGATTATCATTTTTAGGACTTGGAGCGCAACCACCTTCACCTGAATGGGGTGCCATGTTAAGTAATGGGCGCGACTTTTTATTTACCGCACCACATATTGCAATGTTTCCTGGAATCGCAATGTCTACACTCGTAATCGGTTTAAACATGTTTGGTGACGGATTACGTGATGCACTAGATCCGAGACTTAAAAAATAGAAAGGGGCATTATACATGCTAATGTTTATTTTTCGTAGAATACTACAATTAATTCCCGTTCTTTTTGGCGTTGTATTCGTCGTTTTCTTAATTATGCAAATGGTACCCGGTGACCCAGCTCTCCTTATCGCTGGTGAAGGAGCATCAAAAGAAACTGTCGAGCAAATACGCCATCAATTAGGATTAGACAAACCCTTTATCATGCAATATTTCTCTTATATCGGAAATATATTACAAGGAGATTTCGGGGTTTCAATTCGTTCTAACCGCCCAGTGTTAGACGAAGTATTAATCCGCCTTCCAATCACTATTGAACTCGCACTGTGTAGTATCGTCATTACAGTTGTAATTGGGATGATTGCTGGTATCATCTCTGCTACAAAGCAATATTCTTGGACAGATGTTTCTATTATGATTATCGCTTTGTTAGGTGTCTCATTACCAAGCTTTTGGTTTGGACTTATGCTCATTTTCTACTTCTCTGTCCAAATTCAAATATTCCCGGTTTCTGGTTGGGGAACTTGGATGCACATGGTTTTACCAGCACTTACACTTGGTGCATCTGGCGCAGCAATTGTAGCACGTATGACTCGCTCAAGTATGCTTGATGTTATACGCCAAGATTATATACGAACAGCAAGAGCAAAAGGGGTAAAAGAAAGAGTTGTTATATATAAACATGCTTTGAGAAACGCATTAATTCCCGTTATTACTGTTGTTGGATTACAATTTGGTGCCCTTTTAGGCGGTACAGTTTTAGTAGAATCAGTTTTTGCTATAAATGGACTTGGAAGATTGATTGTAGACGCCATCCGAATGAGAGACTTACCAATGTTACAAGGAGGCGTATTAATCGCCTCGGTCATCTTCGTTCTAGTCAATCTTATTGTTGATATTTTATACCGTCATTTCAATAAACGTATTGAGCTTAATTAAGGGGGTGCACAAACATGAATAAAAAGGAAGAGGTATTACAAGTTAAAGATTTAAAAACACATTTCTTTACAGACGAAGGTGTAAGCAAAGCGGTTGATGGTTTAAATTTCTCTGTTTCTAAAGGAGAAACACTCGGCATCGTAGGTGAATCTGGTTGTGGGAAGAGTATCACTTCTCTATCCATTATGAGATTAATTGACCGAGAAAGCGGCAGTAAAATTGAGGGGAGCATTTTATTTAAAGGAAAAGATTTATTACAACAAAACGAAGCTGAAATGCGTGCAATTCGCGGAAATCAAATCTCAATGATTTTCCAAGAACCAATGACATCTTTGAATCCAGTATATTCTGTTGGGGAACAGATCGCAGAAGCAATTCGTATCCATCAAAAATTAAATAAAAAGGAAGCTTGGAATAAAGCCGTAGATATGTTGAAACTAGTTGGAATTCCTTCTCCTGAAAAGCGTGCAAAACAAGAGCCTCATGAACTAAGCGGAGGAATGCGACAACGCATTATGATTGCAATGGCACTTGCTTGCAATCCAGATTTACTCATTGCAGACGAACCAACAACTGCTCTTGATGTAACAATTCAAGCCCAAATATTATCACTTATGAAATCACTTCAAAAACAACTCGGTATGGGAATTATCATGATTACACATGACTTAGGAGTCGTGTCAGAAACATGCGATAGAGTCGCCGTTATGTACGCTGGAAAAATCGTCGAATATGCAGATATCGAGCATATATTTACTAGTCCAAAACATCCTTATACAATCGGACTTCTTCAATCTCTTCCAAGACTCGATACAGACCAAGAAGAGTTACAAACTATTCCTGGATCCGTACCGAGTCCATACCATATGCCGAGCGGATGTCGCTTTACTGATAGATGCACACATGCAAAAGAACTATGTCACAATACTCTTCCAGAACTTCAACTCACACAAGATGGAAGTAAAGTTCGATGCTGGATGTTTACAGACCTTTGGGATAAATCATCTTCAGAAAAATTGGAGGTATTATAATATGTCTACTGCTACGCAAATAAATAAAAAAGAGTTATTACAAGTACAAAACTTAAAACAATACTTCCCTAT
Organism: Bacillus cereus group sp. Bce019; assembly: GCF_051781745.1. NCBI lineage: Bacteria > Bacillati > Bacillota > Bacilli > Caryophanales > Bacillaceae > Bacillus > Bacillus cereus group sp. Bce019. The sequence goes on along the minus strand of NZ_JBPWJX010000010.1, from coordinate 93,779 downwards.
AAAAAAAGGAATTCTAGGACGCTCTATTAACTATATTAAAGCGGTTGACGATATTAGCTTTACAATTTACGAAAAGGAAACTGTTAGTATTGTTGGTGAATCTGGTTGCGGAAAATCCACCACTGGGCGTGCAATATTACGCCTTGATGAAGCAACAAGTGGAAAAATTATTTTTCAAGACAAGGATTTACTAGAATTAAATAACTCAGCAATGCGAAAGGTTCGAAAAGATTTACAAGTTATTTTTCAAGATCCCTTTGCTTCTTTAAACCCTAGGCAAACTGTAGGGAGCATTTTAGAAGAAGCTATAGCCATTCAAAACGTATGCCCAAAAGGTGAAAGAATGGCGAAAGTTATTGAGCTGCTCGGGAAAGTTGGTCTTCCACCTGATGCAGTGAAGCGCTATCCACATGAATTTAGCGGTGGTCAACGGCAAAGAATCGGAATCGCACGCGCCTTAGCTGTTAATCCAAAACTCATTATTTGTGACGAGGCTGTCTCCGCCTTAGATGTTTCAGTGCAAGCACAAGTTTTAAATTTATTAAAGCAGTTGCAACAACAATACGGGTTAACATATTTATTCATCTCTCACGACTTAGCTGTCGTTCGTCACATATCAGATCGCATCATTGTAATGTACCTTGGTACCATTGTGGAGATTGCCGATAAACATTCTCTTTTTAACAATCCGCAACACCCTTACACAAAAGCGCTTCTCTCAGCAATTCCTACCATTAGTGCAGGAACGAAAAAAGAACGCATTGAACTTAAAGGAGACCTCCCCTCTCCTCTAAACCCGCCAAAAGGCTGTCGTTTTCATACTCGTTGTCCGTATGCCATTGAAAAATGCGCTACGCAGCAACCAAGTTTTCAATCTATAAGCGAAGGTCATAAAGTAGCCTGTCATATCATTTGATCCGAGTCTGAATAATAGAAACATTTACAACGCTTTAGTATAATAATAAAAAACAAGATTGAGGTATGTATGTTAACTTATGAAGCATTTGCTGTATTAATAACTATACTTGTCTTAGCTCCAATTTTTGGAGCTATTATTTTATTATGTTTATTTATTTTTGAAAAACGAATCGATTTACTAGAAAGTGAAAAGAAAAAAATAGCACTGGAACGAGAGTTGCAACAGTCTTTATATCATCAACTTACGCAACAAATTCAGCCTCATTTTTTATTCAATACATTAAATACAATTTTGAGCTTAGCTCGTCTACAGAGAACAGATGAAGTTGTCAAATCACTCGAGATCTTTTCTCTATTTTTGAAAGGAAAATATAAAACAACAGATTTGTTAATTCCAATCTCTGAAGAACTGGCTTATACGAATTATTATATTGAGATTCAAAAAATGCGGTTTCGCTCGAGACTTTCAATAAATATTACTTCTTCTGAAGATTTACAGAATGCTTATATTCCACCTTTCGTTATTCAAACGTTAGTTGAGAATTCTTTTAAACACGGTCTTGAAAAAAAAGCTGGTCAAGCTATTTTAAATATTCATCTACACAATACAAATAACCGAATTACACTTCTAGTATCCGACAACGGTACTCAAAACGAACCATTTACTTCCCATACGGAAGAAAGCGGATACGGACTTGAAAATATAAAACAACGATTTCAGTTATTCTTTCAAGAACAAACTACATTCTCTTTCCTCTCTACAAAAGAGAATGGCACGAAAGTAGAAATCACATGGCCTTTCATCACAGAAAAAAACACAGAGGAGGTAATACAAAAATGAACGTGCTATTAGTAGATGACGAACCACTGGAACTGGAACAATTAGAATTTCTTATCCACCGTCAGTTCCCTAATTGGACATTACATCTAGCTTTAGATGCGGCTGAAGCTTTACGTATAAATGAAAAATTCTCAATTCATTTGGCACTTTTAGATATTCACCTTCCGGGCATATCCGGCCTACAACTAGGTGAGAAATTAAAAAATAATAACTCTAACCTCGATATCATTATTGTAACCGCATATCAAAATTTCGATTATGCAAAACAATCTATTCGTCTAGGCGTTATTGACTACATAACAAAGCCAATTATAGAGAAAGAACTCATCGATATATTACAAAAGTACAAAGGAGATGCTAATACCCCTTCCTACTCACGTATTATTCAAGATACATTAGACATCATCCATGAAACTTTTCATGACAAACTACACTTAGCAGACATCGCAACTAAAGTACATACAAATCCGACTTATTTAAGCCGAAAATTCCATGAAGAAGTAGGGGTTTCATTTTCCGGATATATCATGCAATATCGGATTGAAATGTCACAGAAATATTTAATGGAACACCCACATTGGTGTATCTCTCAAATCTCTGAAAGATCTGGTTTTAATAGTCAGCATTATTTCAGCACTGTTTTTCGTAAGATGACCGGAATGACTCCGAAAGAATATAGAGGCGAGGGATAAATTGTGAAGAAAAACAACTCAGCTTTCACACCTTTACAATTAGGCATTGGAACTGGTACTGTTCTTTTATTATCTAAATGGGTCGCAAGTATATCGACGCTCGCTTTACCTGAATCGATTATTAATTATGGGCTAATCGCTGGTATTCTTTATGCGATGATTGGCCCTTTTACTCTTATTTTATTGGGGATTTTAATAAAAAAAATACGTTCTACATTCCCAGAAGGAGAATCCATTCACGATTACTTATCTTATAAACTTTCTTGCAAAGGATATATAATTGTATGCTCTTTCCTTGTTCTATTAAGTATAGAAAGTATGTTCATTCAAACGAAAGTTGCTAGTATTTTACTTAATGTTTTTTTCCATATTCCATATACATTGGGTTCTTTCCTTTTCATTACCCTTTGTACAATATTCGTAATATTAAGTAACGCTAAGCTATTTACTAAAATGGCTATTATGCAAACTGTATTAATGTTTTCTACTATGATCATTATTCCAATTTATTTTTTTGTGCAAGATGGCATTACCCATGTATACGATGGAATCCGCTTATATCACCCGTACTTGTTATTTTATGAAAATAGAAATGGAATATATTTTCTTACTGCCGGTATTCTCATTGAAACAGGAAGAGTATTAATAAGCCCTGCATCTTGGGATAAAGCTTTCCGTATTCATCCTAAAAAAATTATTCCAACTTTTTTACTATCAGGATTTATATGGATTACTATCCCTTTGGCATTCGCTTCTCTAATTATGATAGTTATCTTTAGTGGGAGCTTAGATCATTTATACGATCTTCTAGTCCAGCTTCCAAAAAAAATAGAATTTACCATTTTATTTTATCTGCTCGTTATCGGTTCGTTAAGCGCAATAACTTCTAGTTTTATTTCTTGGATACATGGATTTACTAAACTCATTCGAGATTTTATACCGATGATACCTACAAAAATAAATTTTAAATTATATACAACTCATTTTATTTCTATCACCATCGGATTTTTAGCTTTTTTCATTACAATTACTACAAACTATACGATTTTAGAAATTATTTTTTTCTTTGGTATTCTTTATACATCTCTTATCATCACAATATTATTCGTTATTTTCAGCAAGCAAAAAATCAGCATCATTATACCGCTCATCTCGATTATTGGTGCTCTTACCGGTTATGTAGTTTACTTCTTAATCGGTCCTTTAACGAGCATTTGGGTTAGTATAGCGGTTACTCTTTCACTAAGTATTTGTTTTCTGTTTTCACATTGGATACATCAACAATTCAACTATAAAATGAAACAATAATATGAGGCCTTTTTGGTAGCTTAAATTTTGCTACCTAAGGCCTTTTTATTTTTATCGTAAACTATTATACTGCGCTATAAATTAGATTTATTGTTTATATGACCTCACATCTAAAGTGTAAAATACGGTTCACTTTATAAAAAAATGTCATACAACCTCATAGTCTCCTCATAGATTTCCATATAGAATAGAAGTATATAGTTTGCTATAAAAAGGAGTTGATCGTAATATGTCAAAAAAATTATATAAATCCGAAACTGATAAAATGCTATTTGGTATATGCGGTGGTTTAGGAGAATATTTTGATATTAGCTCTACTCTCATTCGCATACTTTGGGTCATTGCAGTTTTATGTTTTGGGACGGGGTTTTTAGTTTATTTTATTTGTTTATTACTTATGCCACGCTCTTACTAATAACATTCTTTCGTATATTTGAGCATAGTGTATACAAAATCCCCTATAGATTTTTCCATAGGGGATTTTTTCATGAAGAATATTTCATCGTTAAATGTAATACCGCCACTTCATCTTCTTCATTCTTATAACTATGTTTCTTATTCGCTTCAAATTGAATAGAGTCAAACTCATTTAATTCGTAAACATCGCTTTCTACTTGAATCGATACTTTCCCTTTCATTACCGTTACAAGCTCAATAGCACCTTCATGATGAGCTTCTGGTTCATATATACTATTCGACCTTAAACAAGCACGGTGCATTTCCATACCCGTTTCTTTCGTATAACGGAACATTGTTTCTAAATGCCATGCTTGTCCTACGTCTACTGCAAATCCTTCTCCGCAGCGAGCAACCGCTACAGGTTCTCCAACGACCATCAATCTCGATAAAGGAATCGATAACCCTTTCGTTATTTTCCAAATGACAGCTAACGTCGGATTCGTTTCGCCTCTTTCAATCTTTCCTAATGTTAATTTACTAACCCCTGTTTTTTGAGCTAATTCTTCTAAACTTAATTTTTGTTCATTTCGAATTTGCCTTAATAACTGACCTACTTGCTGAATAACTTCTTTCGTTTGCATATCTTCATGTTCTTTCATCTATAAAACCACCTTAAAATATAAAATAGTTTACTTTTATCTATATAAAGTATATTATACTATACATAATCATTAAATCCCGAAAGGAGTGCTATACTTCATGCGCGCAATTTTATTAGGCCTTTTATCATCAGCCTTTTTTTCCGCAACTTTTATTATAAATCGAGCGATGAATGTATCTGGAACGAGCTGGGCTTGGACAGCTTCCTTCCGTTTTTTATTTGCTCTCCCTATTTTATTCCTTATCGTTTTATTTCGCAAAAACTTAAGGGAGTTATGGGAAGAATTAAAGAAACATCCATTGGCTTGGATCGGGTGGGGTTCTGTTGCTGGTATTGGTTTCTATTCTTTATTAAGTTTTGCAGCTGTCTTTTCTCCAGCTTGGCTCGTTGCTGGAACTTGGCAAGTTACGATTTTAGCTGGTTTACTACTATCACCACTATTTTTCGTGAAAATAGAAACAAAATCAGGTACCAAACTTGTACGTGGAAAAATTCCACTTCGTAGCTTATATGTTGCATTATTTATTTTACTTGGTGTAATTTGTATGCAAGCAACTGCCGCAGGCCATATTACAATGACTCAGTTCATTTCAGGTTTTTTACCTGTCGTATTAGCCGCTTTCTTATATCCGTTCGGTAACCGAAAAATGATGGAGCTTGTTGGTGGACGCCTTGATACGTTCCAACGTGTATTAGGAATGGCAATTGGAAGTCTTCCTATAACAATCTTGCTTGGTATATACGGATTTTCTACTACTGGCATTCCAACATCCAGCCAAATGCTTCAAGGATTTTTGTTAGCATTATGTTCCGGCGTTATTGCAACGATGACATTTTTCTTTGCTACTGACTTAGCAAAAGATAACCTCGCTCTACTTGGAGCTGTTGAAGCAACACAAGCTGGAACGATGGTCTTTACCGTACTTGGAGAAATCATTTTCTTAAATGGTTCACTCCCTGGAGGACTTTCTCTCATCGGAATGATTATTATCATGTTAGGAATGGTTGCAAATAGTATTTTAAACCGTTCTGTTCCAGTCGTTAAACAGAAAAAATCGGCATAAAAAAAGGGTATGGTTCTATAGAGATGAACCATACTCTTTTTTATTGTCCCCCTATTTCGCCTTATCAGAATAGTATTTCATTGGCTGCTTATACTAAAACTTATGTTATAATACGTTTCATGCGCATTAATAGGAGGTAAATTATGTTAAAAAAAGCAATCGCTGAATTTATTGGTACATTTGTACTTGTATTATTCGGAACTGGAGTAGCTGTCACTGGCGGCGGAATTGAAGGAATTGGAACATTAGGAATCGCTATGGCTTTCGGCTTATCTATTGTAGCTATGGCATATAGCATCGGAACAATTTCTGGATGTCACATTAACCCAGCAGTATCAGTAGCTATGTTCATCAACAAACGAATGAACGCTATGGAACTTTGTTATTATGTATTAGCTCAAATTTTAGGTGGTTTATTAGGAACTGCAACGTTAGTAACAATTTTAAAATCTGCTAAAACACCTTTAGATAATTTAGGACAAAATGGTTTCGGAACTCTTGGTTTATCTGGAGCATTTTTAGTTGAGTTCATTTTAACTTTCGTATTTATTTTAGTTATCGTTGCTGTAACAGGTAAAAAAGGAAGTTCTTCTTTAGCTGGACTAGTAATTGGTTTCACATTAGTTTTAATTCACTTATTAGGAATTCCGTTAACTGGAACATCTGTTAACCCAGCTCGTAGTATCGCACCAGCTTTATTTGTTGGTGGAGAAGCACTTTCTCAACTATGGGTATTCATCGTAGCACCAATTCTTGGTGGTATCTTCGCAGCTATCGTAGGTAAATTCATTTTAAATACTGAAAAATAGAATTTTCAATATTTCTGAATAAAAAAAGGCGAGCCCTCATTATGAGGAAGCTCGCTTTTTTTATTCTTTCATTTTAGACTTTAAATTTGTAACTAACTGATCTACCGTTACATTTGCAAGTACGTTTTCCATCGCTTCTTGCGCTTGCATTAAAATAATTTCTAATACTGATTGAATATTAGCTCCTACTGGACATTCAATGTTGGGATTTTCATGGAAGGAAAATAGCTGTCCTTCTTCTACAACTTCCACTGCTTTATATACATCAAGTAATGTAATTTCTTCTAAATCTCGAGCAAGTGTCGTACCACCTTTACCAGCTTGTACATCAACAAGTCCTGCTCTCTTCAACATTCCTGTAATGCGACGAATCACAACTGGATTTGTATTCACACTACCGGCAATCCATTCAGAGGTACAGCGAGAGTTTCGATCTATCGCAAGTAATGTCAGCATATGAACACCTACTGTAAAACGACTACTAATCCCCATCTGCACACCCTCCTTTTTATTCATTCTATTAAAAGACGACTCTTATTATTATATACTATTTTTAATTTATACATAAAGAAAAAGCATGATTTCCTATTGAAATCATGCTTTTCTCTCATTATTGACGCTTTATAAATTTCGCTAAATCTTTAAATTTCACTTTATCTGAGTAATTCATTACGCCGTTTACGTAAATGCGGCTTGTAACAGCATTTAATACTGCAATTGTCGCCAATAAGACTGCTAATGTTATCGTAATTTCTAGCATACCTGCTTCACCAGCTACAATACGTGAGAAGGTAACCATCGGTGTAAAAAATGGAACATAAGAACTTACAACAACGATAGTACTATTCGGATCACTTAATGATTTAATACTAATAAAGAATGCAGCCATAATTAAAATCATTACCGGGAAAGATACAGCTTGTAAATCCTCCGTCTTAGACACGACAGCTCCAGCAGCAGCATACATCATCGCATAAAGTAAATATCCCGTAATGAAATAAACAAGAAACATGCTGATAACTTTTGCATCTAATTTCGTAAAGTCAATTGGAATACCAAATAGTGAGGCACTTTCTAAATCGACCCAACCTAACAAATATGGAATAAGATAACCACACGCCAATACGACAAGTTGCAATAACGCCGTTGAAACAACCGCTAAAATTTTCGCATACATCATCGTAAGAGGCTTCACTTTCGGAAGCATTACTTCCATTACACGTGACGCCTTTTCAGATGCAATATTCATTGCGATTGTATTTCCGAACGCTACAATAAACATATATAAAGCAAATGTAAAGAAATAGGCAATTCCGAAAGAAGATGTACGATCTTTTATCGCTTCTTGCTTTACTTGAATTTCTGTTTGTAATTGCTGTGCAATTTCTGGTGAAACATTATTTTTGGCAATCGTCACCATCGTATATTGTTGCTTTAAATATCCTGCCATAATTGCAGAAGTTGCTTGGCTTGGAAATCCATTATACATATATGTAATCGATGGAGCCCCACCCTTTTCCGTCACATGGAATAGACCATCTAAATCGCCTTCTTCTACTTGCTTATGCAGTTTATCAAAATCATCCTTTGAACCAATTGTTATTTTTGCTGATGGCAATAGCTTATTTAGCTCATCTTTTTGTACTTTATATGTGGAACTCTCTACTACAACTGCAATTTTATCTTTATCCTTATTTTTATCATCGCCTGAAGTAAAATGATTAAATGCAAAAATCCCAAACACAACTAAAAATAAAATCGCACTCGTAATTAATGATTTCTTAGATAAAAACGCTTCCCTAAAATAAAATGAAAATACGTGAGAAAATTTACGCATCGTTATTTCGCCCTCTCTACAAAGATTTCGTTTAACGTCGGCTCTAACATTTTGAATTGTCGTAAGCTAACACCTTGCTCTTGCAACTGTTGCAAAATCTTGAGAGCTTCCGCATCGTCTTGTACTTTCACATAAAGAAGGCCTTGTTGTTTTTCATACGATACATGTATAGCTTCTAATCCCTTTTCATTCTCTACTGTATCTTCAATCGTTAAATTACGGAAACCGTATTCTTTCTTAATATCACTTAGCTGTCCTTTTACGACTGCTTCACCTTTTTTCAAAATACATACATGTTGGCAAAAAGCCTCTACTTGTTCCATACGATGACTTGATAAAATAATCGTCTTTCCGCTCTGTACTTGTTCTTCAATAATACTAGCTAACATCCCAGCATTAACTGGATCAAGGCCGCTGAATGGTTCATCTAGAATGAGAAGTTCCGGATTATGAAGAAGAGCAGCAATTAATTGGATTTTTTGCTGATTCCCTTTTGAAAGCTCTCCAGCCGTTTTAAATTTATATTCTGGTATCGCTAAACGCTCTAACCAGTGATCAATAGCGTGATCCACTTCTTTCTTCGACATTCCTTCTAATCTACCAAAATATCGCAGCTGATCTATTACTCTACTTTTTGTATATAAACCTCTTTCTTCTGGTAAATACCCAATTGTTACACCACTATTTCCAAATGCTTTTCCATCCCATGTAATCGAACCTTCATTAGGCGTTAATAATCCGAGAAGCATTTTGATTGTTGTTGTTTTCCCTGCACCATTTCGTCCAAGTAACCCTAGTACTTCACCTTTTGGTAACGAAATTTGCAAACCGTTAACTGCTTTTGATTCCCCAAATTGTTTCGTTAAGTTTTGAATTTGTAAACTCAAGTATAAAGCCTCCCCTTTAGTATCATTCGTACTCTCTTTCAAAGACTATGTTTATTCAAGACAAAATATAGCACCACGCTTCATCCTCTTATATGTAAACATCGTCATGAATCCATCATTTGTTCTATTTAGTTAAAATTGTAAATAACAAAGTTCTTTTTGTCAATTATAATTGTCATTACGACAATAAAACTTGTCAAAACAGCTATTATTATTTTGCTCATCTTTCTAATATAGGACATACTACTATATATACAAAAGACAATATGCAAATGTTCATATAAAAATATTATATTTTAATATATAATATAAAATGATTTTCTAACATCAAGGAGGATACATATGAAGATGAAGAGGGGCATTACCACTTTATTATCTGTAGCGGTTCTATCTACATCACTTGTAGCATGTTCAGGAACACCAGAGAAAACAGTGGCGAAAGAAGAGAAAGTAAAATTAACAGAACAACAATTAATGGCTGATTTATGGTATCAAACAGCCGGTGAAACGAAAGCACTTTACTACCAAGGGTACAACATTGGTCAATTAAAGCTTGATGCAATTCTTGCAAAAGGGACAGAGAAAAAACCTGCTATCGTGCTTGATTTAGACGAAACTGTTTTAGATAACAGTCCTCATCAGGCAATGAGCGTAAAAACAGGCAAAGGCTATCCTTACAAATGGGATGATTGGATTAACAAAGCTGAGGCTGAAGCCCTTCCAGGCGCAATTGATTTCTTAAAATATACAGAGTCTAAAGGTGTAGATATTTACTACATCTCAAATCGTAAAACGAATCAACTAGATGCAACAATTAAAAATCTTGAGCGTGTAGGTGCTCCTCAAGCAACGAAAGAACATATATTACTACAAGATCCGAAAGAAAAAGGAAAAGAAAAACGCCGTGAACTCGTTTCTCAAACCCATGATATTGTCTTATTCTTCGGTGATAACTTATCTGATTTCACAGGTTTTGATGGAAAATCTGTAAAAGATCGTAACCAAACAGTAGCAGATTCAAAAGCACAATTTGGTGAGAAATTCATTATTTTCCCGAATCCAATGTATGGCGATTGGGAAGGCGCTTTATATGATTATGATTTCAAAAAATCAGATGCAGAAAAAGATAAAATCCGTCGCGACAACTTAAAATCATTTGATGTAAAATAAAAGAGGATGGCATTCGCCATCCTCTTTTATTTTACTTTCTCTGTTAAAGGCAAGATAAATACTTCCACACGTCTATTCTTTGCCTTTCCTTCTTGTGTATCGTTTGGAGCAATTGAACGGTATTCTCCGTATCCAATCGCACTAAATTTTTCTGGTTGTAATTCTTTATTTTGCAGTAATACTTGCATAAAATTAACTGCCCGCTGCGTACTTAATTCCCAATTCGACGCAAACTGCGCATTGGCAATAGGGACATTATCCGTATGACCCGATACTGTAATTTCACGAGGTGACGCTGAAACAAGTAAGCTAGACATCTCTTTTGCAATCCCTAAAGATTCTAATTTCACATCTGCTTTCCCCGAATCAAACAGTATATTTTCTAATATTGTCACCATTAATCCCTTTTCAGTTAATTTAGTTTGAAAAGAAGAAGATAATTGTTTTTCATTAATATATTGATCAATCTTTTTTTGTAATGCTTTCAATTCATCCATCTCTTTTTTTTCTTTAGCTCTAGCTTCTTCTTGTTTTTTTGCTTGTTCTGCCTCAAGGCTACTTGCTGATAATTCTTTTTCATCATTTGGCTTTTGATCACTTAAAAATTCTTTGTTACCTGTTCCCCCAGCTAATTCACTTCGAAAAGCAACTGCCATCTGTTTAAACTTCGCAGCATCTATACTACTCATTGCGAATAAAACGATAAACAATGCAAATAACAACGTTAACATATCAGAATATGGGATTAACCACGTTTCATCGATATGCTCATCATGTTTTTTCTTTTTGCCTCTTCTATTTTTCTTACTCCGCATTTTTTTCTGCTCCTTTTTCTAGCTTTTTACGCTCAGTTGCAGAAAGTGCACCTAAAATGCGGTTCTTCATAATAAACGGATATGTACCTTCTTGTAACATTAATAAACAATCAATGATTAAACGTTTTTTCTCAATTTCAGCTGAAGATTTTTGCTTTAACTTATTTGCAAATGGATGCCATAATACATAACCTGAAAAAATACCAAAAATCGTTGCAATAAACGCACCCGAAATAGCATGACCTAACTTTTCAATATCAGTTAAGTTACCAAGCGCAGCTACAAGACCGATAACAGCACCTAAAACTCCTAATGTCGGTGCATACGTACCAGCTTGTGAAAAAATAGCAGCTCCCTTTGCATGTCTTTCTTCAATTGCTTCTAATTCAGATTCCAAAATCTGCTCTAAATCTTCTGCGGATACGCCATCAATCACAAATTTCATACCGCGCAAAAGAAATTCATCTTGAATTTTGTCTAATTGTTGCTCTAAAGACAAAATACCGTATTTTCTACTTTCAGATGTCCAATGAACAAATAATTCTAGCAACTGTTCATAACTTAAATCCTTTTTATTTGAACCAAAAAGAACTTTAAATAGTTTTGGAACCCTTTTTAGTTGATTCATCGGAAATGCAATACATACTGCAGCAAATGTACCGATAAAAATAATTAATGCTGCGGCAGGATTTAATAAGGCTGTTACGTCAGCGCCCTTGACGACCATCCCTACTACCACTGCTACAAATCCTAAAATAAGTCCAATAATTGTTGCAAAATCCATTCCCATTCACTCCTAGTCTATACAAGAAGTTCTTTATTCTCGATAATCGCTACATCTTCTTATGTATATATATTACATAAAAAATGCAAATCATGAAAGATAAGAAATGAATTATATAAAAAAATACTACAAATTCACACATTTTCTGACATTTTCTTTGCATTTCTATTACGTTATGACTCTTATATTCCTTTTCCAACAAACTAGATTTATAATAAAAAAACAATACACATTTTATGAAGAAGGGACTGTGATTACAAGGCATTATGAAAAAGATAATAATTATTTCTGCCACTACTATTGTAATCGGGATCACATCTTTCGCTTACTTTGGTTCTAAAACACTACTATATAATGAAGCAAAAGCTGTCGAAAGTCAAAAGCATAATAACCATAAAAAAGAAGAGATTCCTGCTTTTCCAAAAGCTGATCATAATGCAAAGAAAATAGACAATGACTTTTCAGTTGTAACAAATCCAAAATCTAATCTTGTCTTAATTAATAAACATCGAAAACTACCAGATGGATACATTCCTGAAGACTTAACGAGACCAAATGTACCATTTATTAGTCCAAAAGATAAAGAAAAAACATTGCTGCGCAAAGATGCTGCCGAGGCACTTGAAAACATGTTCAAAGCTGCGAAAAAAGAAGGGCTTGATCTTACAGCTGTATCTGGTTATCGTTCATACAAACGCCAAAAATCGTTGCATGATACATACGTTAGACGTCAAGGAAAAGCCGAAGCTAATTCGGTAAGCGCAATTCCTGGTACAAGTGAACACCAAACGGGTTTAGCAATGGATATTAGTTCAAAATCAGCTAAATTTCAATTAGAGCCTATCTTCGGAGAGACAGCAGAAGGAAAATGGGTCGCGGAACATGCTCATGAATTCGGCTTTGTCATTCGTTACTTAGAAGATAAAACAGATACAACAGAATATGCCTATGAACCATGGCACTTACGCTACGTTGGTAATCCATACGCTACATACCTATATAAACATCACTTAACATTAGAAGAAGCGATGGAAGACAAAAAATAAGAGAGCAAATTGCTCTCTTATTTTTCTTTCACTCTATTATTGTAGTAATTTCTTCTTCCATTCTTCAGGCCATGGTTCGCCTCTTCCTGTTTTTTTCGACGCTTGAACCATCATTCCACGACCTACTAAACAAACCTCTCCTTCTGCATTCTTCACCATATAATGTAAATCTAAAGAAGAATTCCCGACCGATCCTGCCTTTACATACACCTTCAGCTGTTCATCAAAATATATTTGCTTAATAAAATTACATTGTAAATCCGCAACAACGATCATCGTTTCTGATGATGCATGTGTCCACTCTTGCATAAATCCAAGTTCTTTAAACAACGCAATACGAGCTTCTTCAAAATAAGTAAAAGCAACGACATTATTTACATGTCCAAACATATCTACTTCACCAAAACGAACCTTTACAGGGTTGTAAAACGAAAAACCACTTTCCCATTGCTCAAAGTCTTCAATATAAGAAATCCTCTTCATTGTTATCTCTCCTTTTCACCTTGAAATAAACAGAATAAACAGAAAAATAAAGTTATAAATATTGCCTCTTCGATATGAAGAGGCAATATTTATTAATAGTTATTATCGCTACCAAAGAAATCTTTGAACGATTGAATTGTTGTATCACGGTTTAATGCCGCAATTGAAGTTGTTAAAGGAATACCCTTCGGACATGATTGCACACAGTTTTGAGAGTTACCACAGTTTGCTAGTCCTCCATCTCCCATAATTGCACGTAAGCGATCTGCTTTATGCATTTCACCCGTTGGATGTGAGTTGAATAAGCGAGCTTGTGATAACGGTGCTGGTCCAATAAAGTCAGACTTACTGTTTACGTTTGGACATGATTCTAAGCAAACACCACATGTCATACATTTTGAAAGCTCATAAGCCCATTGACGCTTTTTCTCAGGCATTCTTGGTCCTGGACCTAGGTCATACGTACCATCAATTGGAATCCACGCTTTAACGCGTTTTAGAGCATTAAACATGCGACTACGATCAACTTGTAAGTCACGTACAACCGGGAATGTCTTCATCGGTTTTAAGCGAATTGGTTGCTCTAATTGATCGATAAGTGCCGTACATGATTGACGTGGTTTTCCGTTAATCACCATCGAACATGCACCACATACTTCCTCTAAGCAGTTCATATCCCAGGCAATCGGAGTTGTTTGGTTCCCTTTTGAATCAACAGGATTACGACGAATTTCCATAAGTGCTGAGATAATATTCATATTCGGACGATATGGAATTTCAAACTCTTGGTCAAACGCTTGCGCATCTGGCCCGTCTTGTCTCGTAATGATGAGGCGGATTGTTTTCTCAGACATGTTGTTTATCCCCCTTCTCTTCACCCTTAGCAGCTACATCGTGTTTTGAAGAATAATCACGTTTACGCGGTTTAATTAACGAAATATCAACGTCCTCGTAATGGAATGCTGGTGCATTTCCTTCTCCCTCAAATTTTGCCATCGTAGTTTTTAAGAAGTTTGCATCATCACGATTTGGGAATTCAGGTTTGTAATGCGCCCCACGGCTCTCATTACGGTTATATGCGCCAATTGTAATAACACGTGCTAACTCAAACATATTTGCAAGTTGGCGTGTAAATGAAGCACCTTGGTTACTCCATCTTGCTGTATCGTTAATGTTAATACGTTTGTAACGAGCCATTAATTCTTCAATTTTCGCATCTGTTTCTAATAATTTTTTATTTTCACGAACTACTGTAACGTTATCTGTCATCCATTCTCCAAGCTCTTTATGAAGAACATACGCATTTTCGTTACCATCCATCGTTAAAATATTGTTAAATTTCTCTGTTTCGATTAATTCATTTTGCTCATATACAGTAGATGAAACAGCATCAGATGATTTAGAAAGACCTTTCATATACTCAATTGCGTTTGGTCCTGCTACCATACCACCATAAATTGCTGATAATAGTGAGTTCGCACCAAGACGGTTACCACCGTGCATAGAATAATCACACTCACCTGCTGCAAATAAACCTGGAATGTTTGTCATCTGTTTATAATCAACCCATAGTCCGCCCATTGAATAGTGAACAGCTGGGAAGATTTTCATCGGTAGTTTACGAGGATCATCCCCTGTAAATTTCTCATAGATTTCAATAATTCCACCTAGTTTAATATCTAGTTCTTTTGGATCTTTATGAGAAAGATCTAAGTACACCATGTTTTCACCGTTAATACCTAGTTTTTGCTCTACGCAAACATCAAAGATTTCACGCGTTGCGATGTCACGAGGTACAAGGTTTCCGTAAGCCGGATATTTTTCTTCTAAGAAGTACCATGGTTTACCATCTTTATATGTCCAAACACGTCCACCTTCACCACGTGCAGATTCACTCATAAGACGTAATTTATCGTCTCCAGGAATTGCCGTTGGGTGAATTTGAATGAACTCACCGTTTGCATAATATGCGCCTTGTTGATATACAGCAGAAGCTGCTGTACCTGTATTGATAATGGAGTTTGTTGATTTTCCGAAAATGATACCAGGGCCCCCTGTTGCCATAATCACGGCATCTGCTCCGAAACTTCTAATCTCCATAGTTTGTAAGTCTTGTGCAACGATTCCTCGGCACACACCTTCATCATCAACAACAGCTCGTAAGAAATCCCAACCTTCATATTTCGTTACAAGTCCTGCTACTTCGTGACGACGTACTTGCTCATCTAATGCGTAAAGTAATTGCTGTCCAGTTGTTGCACCAGCAAATGCTGTACGGTGATGTTGCGTTCCACCAAATCGACGGAAATCAAGAAGTCCTTCTTCCGTACGGTTGAACATAACACCCATACGGTCCATTAAATGAATGATACCAGGTGCTGCTTCACACATTGCTTTAACTGGTGGTTGGTTCGCTAAGAAGTCCCCACCATAAATTGTATCGTCAAAGTGGATCCATGGAGAATCCCCTTCACCTTTCGTATTTACGGCACCGTTAATTCCGCCCTGAGCACATACAGAATGTGAACGTTTTACTGGTACTAAAGAAAACAGTTCAACATTTACTCCTGCTTCTGCCGCTTTAATCGTTGCCATTAAGCCAGCCAAGCCACCGCCGACTACTATAAGTTTCCCTTTCATGCTCTCCCACTCCTTACTGGTTTGCTAGCTGTGGATCGATGAACGCTAATAATGCACTCACACCTACATAAGATAAACCTAAGAAAATAGCTAATGTTACATAAGTAGAGATTCTTTGTGAACGTGGAGATACTGTAATTCCCCAGCTGATGCAGAATGTCCATAGTCCATTTGCAAAGTGGAAAATTGTTGAAACAACACCAACTAAGTAGAATGCAAACATAGCTGGATTGTTTAAAATATCTGCCATCATATCATAGTTTACCTCTTTACCTAACATTGCTTGAATACGAGTTTCCCAGACGTGCCAAGAAATGAAGATCAGCGTAACGATACCTGAAATTCTTTGGAAGACGAACATCCAGTTACGGAAATAACCGTAAGAAACCGCATTGTTCTTAGCTGTAAATGCAATATATAAGCCATATATAGCATGGTACAGTATCGGTAAAAAGATGATGAAAATTTCTAGCGCATACCGGAATGGAAGGAGCTCCATAAAGCCTGCAGCTTTGTTAAAAGCCTCTGCTCCTCGTGTTGCAAAGTTGTTTACAATTAAATGTTGCGTCAAAAAGACACCAACCGGGATGACCCCCATTAATGAGTGCCACTTACGAAACGTATACTCGCGGCCTTTCATGTCCCCATTACCCCCCTTGAATGTTTGACTGCTGTTTTCAGATTAGTTTATGACAATAATGTTTTTTCACTATTGGCATAAGAAAAACTGAAAAAATTATTCGAAATATTTCAGCATAATTTGATACCAAGTTCATTTTACTCCTATTTTTGTCGAAGCGTCAAGAAAACGTATACATAATTTGCATATAATTTGCCAATTCTTTTTTTCTTCTTATATATTCAGATTTTCCTAAAGAAAAATCTGTTTTTATAAATGTGAAATGTTATATAATAATCCCTATAGAAAGAGGGGAATATTGTGAGTAAAAATACAATCGATACAACATCTTTAGAAGATGTTTCATTGAACGCCTTCGCTTATGAATTGCTACGTGAAGAATTACTACCTGATTTAATCGGCAACGATTTAGATGGTATTTTATACTGGTCTGGTAGAAACCTTGCAAGAAAATATCCGCTAGAAACAATTGAAGAAGTCATTCAGTTCTTTGAAAAGGCTGGCTGGGGCACTTTAAGCATTGTTGAACATAAGCGTCGTGAAATGCAGTTCCAACTTAAAGGCACACTCATCGCAGAACGTCAAAAACAAAAACGACATTCTTCTTATCAACTAGAAGCCGGATTCATCGCTGAACAAATCCAAAAGCAACGGAACGTCGTTGCAGAGTCATACGAAGAAAAGAAAAAACGTTCTGACTCTATTACATTTCTTGTAAAATGGGATATAAAAGATCTCATTGAAGTGTAAGCATTACCTACAGTCAACTAGACATATCAGTTTAGTTGACTTTTTTGTATTTTCATTCAGATGAGTTTATTTTAAATCTTCAGAAATTATACCAAAAAACAGAAGACGTTGTAAACTACAACGTCTTCTTATCTGTTAAATACGTATAAATCGTCTCCGCGACATTTTTCGGCATACCCGCTTCGACAAATTCCTCTATAGAAGCTTCTTTCATCTTCTTTAATGAACCAAAATGTTTTAACAATACCTTTTTCCGTTTATCACCGATTCCTGGAATATCATCCAATGCTGATTGAATGACAGATTTCCCATGTAATTGACGATGGAATGTAATCGCAAATCGATGCACCTCATCTTGAATACGCTGCAATAAATAAAATTCTTGGCTATTTCTCTCAAGCATCACAGGTTCCGGTGGATCCCCAATAATTAAATGGGAGGTTTTATGTTTATCATCTTTTACAAGACCTGCCATCGGAATATATAATCCGAGCTCATTCTCTAAAATATCACTTGCAGCCGCTAGATGGCCTTTTCCTCCATCAATAATAATCAAATCAGGTAAAGGTGAATTTTCTTTAAGCGCCCTTGTATAACGGCGCCTCACAACTTCTCTCATAGACTCATAATCATCTGGCCCTTGAACCGTTTTAATTTTATATTTTCGATACTCTTTCTTCGCCGGTTTCCCATCGATAAAAGCAATCATTGCAGAAACGGGATTTGTTCCTTGAATATTTGAGTTATCAAACGCTTCAATACGATACGGCGTTTCAATCCCAAGCTGCTTCCCTAAATGATCTACCGCTTTAATCGTTCGTTCTTCATCACGTTCAATTAAGTAAAACTTCTCTTCAAGAGCAATCTTCGCATTTTTATTTGCCAATTCTACAAGGTCTTTTTTCTTACCACGTTTCGGCTGCGTCGCTTCCACTTCTAAAAAGCGCTCTACTAATTCCGAGTCTATACTTCCTGGAACGACAATTTCCTTCGGCTTAAAATGACTACTGTTTTCATAAAATTGGCCGATAAACGTTAAAAAACCCTCTTCTGGTTCATCGTAAATTGGAAACATAGAAACATCACGTTCAATTAGCTTTCCTTTTCGAACGAAGAAAACTTGAACACACATCCATCCTTTATCCACTGCATATCCAAACACATCACGATCTACTAAGTCACTCATAATCATCTTTTGTTTTTCCATAATCGCATCAATATGAGCAATTTGATCACGCAACTCTTTTGCACGTTCAAACTCTAGTTTCTCTGAGGCCTCATACATTTTTATTTCTAGTTCTGAACGAACTTCTTTATGTCCACCATTTAAAAACTTAATAATTTCATCTACAATTTCTTTATTTTGTTCTTCCGTCACTTCTTTCACACAAGGCGCTAAACATTGACCCATATGATAATACAAACAAACTTTATCTGGCATATTCGTGCATTTCCGAAGTGGATACATACGATCTAGCAGTTTTTTCGTTTCATGAGCAGATTGTGCATTTGGATAAGGACCAAAATATTTCCCTTTATCCTTTTTTACGTTTCGAGTAATGAGTAAGCGCGGTTGCTTCTCCGCCGTAATTTTAATAAAAGGATATGTTTTATCATCTTTTAATTGAATATTATATTTCGGATCATATTTTTTAATTAGATTTAACTCTAAAATAAGTGCTTCTAAATTCGAAGAGGTTACAATATATTCAAAATCAACAATTTCTCCTACAAGCCGCAGTGTTTTCCCATCATGTGAACCAGTAAAGTACGAGCGCACACGATTTTTAAGCACTTTTGCCTTTCCGACATATATAACCGTTCCTTGCTTATCTTTCATCAAATAACAACCAGGTTGATCTGGTAAAATAGCCAACTTCTCTTTCAAATGTTCGTGCACTCGTCTCCCTCCATTTCTACATACTTAGCATTTTTATTTTCCCTTGAAAACATACTATGCCCAAACACCCAACATACGTTCTTTTATTGTAACGGAAAGACTGTAAAAAAGAAAATAAAAAAAGCTACCAAATGGTAGCTTTTTTTATTTTAGAAGTGTTTAGAAACTAATTCTACTAACGCTTCTTTCGGTTTGTAACCTAACGCTTGATCAACTACTTTACCGTCTTTTAATACGAAAAGAGCTGGAATGCTCATTACTTCGAATTGACGAGCAGTTTCTTGGTTTTCATCAACGTCTACTTTTACTACTTTTACTTTTTCGCCTAGTTCTGCATCAATTTCCTCTAATACAGGAGCGATCATTTTACAAGGTCCACACCAAGGTGCCCAGAAATCTAATAATACAACACCTTCGCTAGTTTCTGCTGCGAAGCTTTGGTCATTTGCGTTTACAATTGCCATTTTATTTCCTCCTTCAAGTATATTCTACCAAGAGTATATCATTAACTTATATACGTGGCGAATAATATGTATCGTTATGTATTGTAACAAAAAAATGTTCCTTTATACTATATAAAAATACGGATTAAATACTAAAAAGATGAGAGACAGGGGATCTCTCACCTTTTTCTATATATAGGGGTACTTCACTTGGAACTCAAGGGTACTTAAATCATGAATGTACTTTTAACTTTTTAAACTCTTCTGTTAAAAGAGGTACAACTTCGAATAAGTCACCGACAATACCATAGTCAGCTACTTTAAAGATACTTGCTTCTGGATCTTTATTAATCGCAACGATTATTTTTGAGTTAGACATACCTGCTAAATGCTGAATCGCACCAGAAATACCACATGCAATGTATAAGTCTGGCGTAACAACTTTACCAGTTTGACCAATTTGTAATGAGTAATCACAGTATTCAGCGTCACAAGCACCACGAGATGCTCCAACAGCGCCGCCTAGTACGTCTGCTAACTCTTTTAATGGCTTAAAGCCTTCTTCACTCTTCACACCACGTCCGCCAGCGATAATAACTTTTGCTTCAGAAAGATCCACACCTTCTGCTGTTTTACGGACAACATCTTGAATGATTGTACGTAAATCTTTCACATCAACTGTAATAGAAGATACGTCACCGCTGCGAGACTCATCTTTTTCCAGAGTTGCAATGTTATTTGGACGCACTGTCGCAAATAAGATGCCGTCTGTTACAATCTTCTTCTCGAATGCTTTACCAGAGTAAATTGGACGAGTGAAGATAACATTTCCACCTTCAACCTCTAAAGCAGTTACGTCAGAAACTAAACCAGCTTCAAGCTTCGCTGCTAATTTTGGTGATAAATCTTTACCAAGTGCTGTATGTCCAAAAACGATACCTTCTGGATTTTCTTCAGCATGTACAGCTAAAAACGCTTGTGCATAACCATCAGATGTATATGATTTTAATTTATCATTTTCAACTGTCACAACGCGATCTGCACCGTAATGAATCAATTCATTTGCAAAAGAGGCAACGCTGTCTCCAATTAGAAGACCTACTACTTCACCGCCTTCTGCAATTGTTTTTGCTGCTGCTACCGCTTCAAAAGAAACGTTACGTAGCGATCCATCACGAACTTCACCCATTACTAATACTTTACGAGCCATAGATTTTCCCTCCTGCATATATAATTTCGTATTTTATTAGATTACTTTCGCTTCTGTATGGAGCAACGATACAAGTTCTTTTACTTGATCTTGCAGCTCGCCTTGTAACACTTTTCCTGCATCTTTCTTAGGAGGCAAATAGATTTCAATTGTTTTTGTCTTTGCTTCCACATCATCTTCTTCTAAATCTAAATCATCTAATTCTAATTCTTCTAGCGGCTTTTTCTTCGCTTTCATAATACCTGGAAGCGATGGATAACGCGGTTCATTTAAACCTTGCTGTGCTGTTACTAAAACTGGTAATGAAGTTGCAATCACTTCTGTATCACCTTCAATATCACGCTCAATCTTCACATTTGTACCGTCAATTTCAAGTTTTGTAATTGTCGTTACATATGGAATATTTAACGCTTCAGCTACGCGTGGCCCTACTTGTCCAGATGCACCATCAATTGCAACGTTTCCGCCTAAAATTAAATCTGCATCTTTATCTTTTAAATACTCAGCAAGCACTTTTGCTGTCGTGAACTGGTCACCATTTTCTACATCATCTTCAATATTAATTAATACCGCTTTATCACAGCCCATTGCTAATGCAGTACGAAGTTCTTTCTCACTATCTTCGCCACCGACTGTTACAACTGTAACTTCTCCACCTTGTGCGTCTCTTACTTGAATTGCTTCTTCAATTGCATATTCATCGTAAGGGTTGATGATGAATTCCGCTTCGCCATCGTAAATTGCACCGTTTTTAATTACGATTTTTTCTTCTGTATCAAATGTTCGTTTCATGAGTACGTAGATGTTCATTCCATTTACCCCCTTGTTTTTCAGAAAGATTCTATCAATTTTAATTTTCTGTTAATTTATATTAAAAAAATAATTGAACTACCTGCCACTAAATGAAGGTTTACGCTTTTCTAAAAATGCGGCTACACCTTCTCTTCCATCTTCACTCGTAAATACTTCACCAAAAATCTGTGATTCACGTTGTACACCTTCATAGTAATGAGACGATTTTGTCGTTTGCAATAACTCTAGTACAGCGCGAGTTGTTGCTGGACTTTTTCCAGCAATTTGTTTTGCAACTTTAAGCGTATCATCTAAAAGAGATTCTTCAGAGAACAATCCGTTAACAAGTCCCCACTTTAATGCTTCTGCACCAGTAATTGGTGTACTTGTTAACATCATTTCACAAGCTTTCGCTTTCCCAACATAACGTGGTAAGCGCTGTGTACCTGCAAAGCCAGGAATTAATCCAAGTGTTAATTCAGGTAAACCAAGTTTTGCACTTTCAGTTGCAAAGCGCATGTGGCAAGACATAGCAAACTCAAGGCCGCCGCCCAGTGCCGCTCCATGAATTGCCGCAATAACTGGTTTTGAACATTTTTCAACACGCTCAAACGTAACTTGTCCAAGCTGTGCTAATTCTGTTGCTTGCTTCGCTTCAGTAACAGATGTAAATTCTTTAATATCTGCTCCTGCTGAGAAGAAACGTCCTTCACCGTGAATAACAACAACACGAATGTTATCATCCTTTTCCACTTGATCAATTAATTCAGTAACGTCATGCATAACTTGTGAAGACATCGCATTCGCTGGTGCGTGATTTAACGTCGCCACCGCGATATGATCTTCAACTCTTACAGATAGGAATTTCAACATGATCCCTCCCATTATTGACGATAACCACAAGCTGCAATAAGTAGCCCGTGTACCGTTTTTGAAAGTGCGACCAGATCATACTTATGATCGCTCATTACCCAATTGGTCACAACTTCATCTACTGTTCCAAAGATCATTTGTCTTGCCACGCGAACATTTAAATCTGCTTGAAATTCACCTTGTTTTATACCAGTCTCTAAAATCTCATCCATAACTTGTAAGTAGCCTTTTAATACTTCATTTATTTTAAGGCGCAAGTCTTGATTGGACTGCCTTAGCTCTAATTGCGTAACGATAGCAAGAGGATCATTTTGCGACAACAGCAAGAAGTGCGTTTCTACCAACATGAATAACTTCGATACAGCGCTTTCAATTCCTGCTGTTTTTTGACGAATTGTTTCGACAAATTCTCCCATCTTCTCTTGGAATAAGGATATTAATATATCTTCTTTATTTTTAAAATATAAATAAATCGTGCCATCAGCTACCCCAGCTTGCTTTGCGATTTTAGAAACTTGCGCTTGGTGGTACCCATTCTCCGCAATCACAATGACTGCCGCATCAATAATTTGATTGTATTTCGGTCTATTTTTCTTCACTTTACTGTCCCCTTCAAGAAGATGACTGAATGAATAGTCATTCATATTCTTATAATACTGACTATTTAGAAAAGTGTCAATCCTATTTTTTCAAAAAGAAAGGGCCTTAGCCCGTTTGCTCATCCTCATTCTTTCTCTTCTCTTCATCTATTAGAACACGGCGTAAAATTTTCCCTACTGTCGTTTTTGGCAATTCATCTCTAAACTCATATACTTTCGGCACTTTATAAGCCGCTAAATATTTACGTGCAAACTGATTTAATTCTTCCTCAGAGCACTCCGTACCTTCTTTTAACACAACAAATGCTTTAACTGTCTCTCCTCGGTACGGATCTGGAACTCCAATTGTCACTACTTCTTGCACTTTTTCATGCTCATATAATACTTCTTCAACTTCACGAGGATACACATTAAATCCACTCGCGACAATCATATCTTTCTTGCGATCTTTTACATAGAAGAATCCATCTTCATCCATGTAGCCAACATCACCTGTATGGAGCCAGCCATCTTGCAATACAGCCGCTGTTTCCTCTGGCTTATTCCAATATCCTTTCATAATTTGAGGGCCTTTCACTACAATTTCCCCTATTTCTCCTGGCTGTAATGCCTCACCAGTTTCAAGCGACATAATGATTGCTTCTGTATCTGGCCACGGAACTCCGATGCTACCTGGCACTCGCTTTTCCCATAAAAAATTACTATGTGTAACCGGAGAGGATTCTGTTAAACCATATCCCTCTACTAGTTTACCACCTGTAACTTTTTCGAACTTTTCCTGTACTTCTACTGGCAGTGGTGCTGATCCACTAATACAAGCACGAATAGAAGAAATATCGTATTCTTTTAAAAGCGGACTATTTAAAAGAGCGATATAAATAGTTGGTGCCCCTGGAAACAATGTCACTTTATGCTTCTTAATCGCTTCAAAAACCATTTTCATATCAAACTTTGGAATAAGGACCATTTTGTATCCTTGCATAATACTTAAATTCATAACAGCTGTCATGCCATAAACATGGAAAAATGGAAGAACCCCAAGAACGACTTCTTCTCCTTCTTTGCAATTATATAACCATTGAACTCCCATTAACGTGTTAGAGACGAGGTTTTTATGCGTTAACATAACTCCTTTCGGAAATCCGGTTGTTCCTCCTGTGTACTGTAAAAGGGCTAGATCATTTTCAGGATCACAAGGCACCTCAACATTCGTATTCACTTCTTTTTCTACTGAATTCCAAAGATGAATCGTTTCACTCTCTGATACTTTCACAACTAAATTCGACTGTTTTTTCTGCACAAATGGATACAATAGATTTTTAGGGAATGGTAAAAAGTCTGCAATACGAGTTACGATAATATGCTCAATTTTTGTAGCAGATTGAACATTCGTTACTCTTGGAAACACTAAATCGAGACAAAGAATTACTTTTGCTCCCGAGTCATGAAGCTGATATTCTAATTCTCTTTCTGTATACAGTGGATTTGTTTGTACTACGATACCTCCCGCAAGTAATGTGCCGTAATAACCAATTACAGCTTGCGGACAATTTGGCAACATAATAGCAACTCGATCACCCTTTTCCACACCGAGCTTTTGAAGATAATTTGCAAACCGCTTCACCTTATCATGGAAGTCCGAAAACGTAATATCCTTCCCTAAAAAGTGAAGCGCTTTCTTTTCTGGGTAGCGAGATGCCATCTGTTCTACATATCTATAAAGCGGCTGAATATCATAAGAAATCGTACTAGGAATTTCCTCTGGATAACTTTTCAACCATGGTTTTTCCACCTTCATTCCCCCTTCAAATACATAAAAAATAAATGAATGTTCATTCATGATGGTTATTTTCATTATATTATAGTCACCATAACGTTACAATCATAATATTCTGACTTTTATATAACTATGCTTTACTTCATTAACTTCTTATTATATGTAGAAACTCTCTTAATCTTAAAAGAGTAAGAGAGTTTGTCATTAACTTAATCTTATAATTGTTAATACCGCTCCTGGGGTAGTTGTTGATAATGTCGCAACAGCTAACAAACCAAATAATTGCAAACTAATTGCACTCCCCGCCGCAAGAGTCGTAATAATTGTCGCACTAAATGATGTCGTTGCTAATGCAGGAGAATTAATAGTCCCAGCAAGCGGTGCCCCATTAATTGTAATTCGTGAACTAACTAATAATGCAGCCGTTATATTAATTGAATATGAAATATAATAATTCCCTGCATTTGCAGCCGTAAATACTGTGTTCCCCCCAAACACTGTAATACCTGGACCGATATTCTGATTGTTTGGAAGCGGGACATTTGTTCCACCTAGTAGTACCGATATTGCTGTACCCGACGTATTATTTGCAAAGGCGTATGTTGCCGTTATACTTGTGCCTGTTGCTCCTGTTGGACCTGTATCGCCTGTTGCTCCTGTTGGGCCTGTCGCTCCCGTTGGACCCGTTACTCCTGTCGCCCCCGTTGGACCCGTTGCCCCTGTTATTCCTGTTGGGCCTGTTGCTCCTGTTGGGCCTGTGTCGCCTGTTACCCCTGTCGCCCCCGTTGAACCCGTTGCTCCTGTTGGGCCTGTTGCTCCTGTTGCTCCTGTTATTCCTGTCGCTCCTGTTGCTCCCGTTGCCCCTGTTATTCCTGTCGCTCCCGTTGGGCCTGTTGCTCCTGTTATTCCTGTCGCTCCTGTTGCTCCCGTTGCCCCTGTTATTCCTGTCGCTCCCGTTGGACCTGTGTCGCCTGTTACTCCTGTCGCCCCCGTTGGGCCTGTTGCTCCTGTTGCCCCCGTCGGACCGGTTGGACCAACCTTAGGAACTGTCCCATCGCAACTAAAACAGCATGAATCAACATGTACACCATTTTGATTATTACACCCACAATATCCATTTACGTTATTGCTCCATGAAGACATGTTGATCACTTCCTTTACATTCGATCTTTTTAGCGCAATCACCGACTTAAAAAACACCTATCTAAATAACAAAGAAATACTTTGCCTAGTTGGGGATAAAACACAGATTTCCTCCATACATTCTAGTAATTATTACATGCGATTCACTCTCCTTTTGCTTGTACTTTCGCCTTATCTCCACAGACTATTAACAATACACATTACACTATCGTACACAGCCACTTTCCCATTTAAACTTTCCACATTCGCCAATATTTTTAGTAAAGAGGCTTATTCTTCATAAATAGCGACTATAATATATAAAAATCCGTATAATTCGTTATTTTCCGTCAAAATTTTAAAAATATATTGACACTTAAAATACCCTCATAGTATGATTTGGGTGTTGTAATTGATAACCATTTTCACTTATGGTACTAGTTACAAAAAACACTTAATGTGGGGGCAGAAGATGAAGAAAATTATCAGTATTTTCATAGTAGTTCTTCTATTCGCTGTTGGATGCGGACAGCAAAAAGAGGAGAAAAAAGAAACAAAAGCGGACAATAAAAATCAAGCTATAACAATTAAACACGCTGAAGGGGAAACGAAGTTAGATAAACCAGCAAAAAAAGTAGTTGTACTTGAGTGGGTATATTCTGAAGACTTATTAGCACTTGGTGTTCAGCCAGTAGGGATGGCAGACATTAAGAATTATAATAAATGGGTAAATACAAAAACAAAACCGAGTAAAGATGTTGTAGATGTAGGGACACGTCAACAACCAAACTTAGAAGAAATTAGCCGTTTAAAACCAGACTTAATTATTACAGCTTCATTCCGTGGTAAAACAATTAAAAATGAATTAGAGCAAATTGCACCAACAGTTATGTTTGATCCATCAACAAGCAATAACGATCACTTTGCTGAAATGACAGAAACATTTAAACAAATTGCAAAAGCAGTTGGAAAAGAAGAAGAAGGTAAAAAAGTATTAGCTGATATGGATAAAGCATTCGCTGATGCAAAAGCAAAAATTGAGAAAACAGGCTTAAAAGATAAAAACATCGCAATGGCACAAGCATTTACTGCTAAAAACGTACCAACATTCCGTATCTTAACTGACAATTCTTTAGCTTTACAAGTTACAAAAAAATTAGGTTTAACAAATACTTTTGAAGCAGGAAAATCTGAGCCAGATGGTTTCAAACAAACAACTGTAGAATCATTACAAAGTGTACAAGATTCAAACTTCATTTACATTGTAGCGGATGAAGATAACATTTTTGACACGCAACTAAAAGGCAACCCTGCTTGGGAAGAATTAAAGTTCAAAAAAGAAAACAAAATGTATAAATTAAAAGGCGACACTTGGATTTTCGGTGGTCCTGAGTCTGCAACATCTTTAGCAACACAAGTAGCAGATGTAATGACAGCGAAGAAGTGATTACACAATGAATAGCTTACAACATACACTTCGAGCAAGTCTTGTATTCGGAGGAGGAGCAGCTCTCTTGCTCCTCCTTTTCTTTATTCATATCGGACAAGGTCAAGCAAACATTTCCTATAGTATGATTATTGATGCTCTTATCTCACCGAACCAATCGCTAGAACATCAAACTTTAATCATGCTTCGATTACCTAGAGCTGTAATTGCCATTTTAGCTGGAGGCGCTCTTGCTGCATCAGGGGTTATTTTACAAACGTTAACGAAAAATCCACTTGCTGAATCCAGTACAATGGGTATTCACTCTGGCGCATATTTCTTTCTAGTAGCGGCTACAATTTTCTTACCGAAAGGTTTACAAATTAATTCTCTTCTGTTCACATTTATCGGCGGTGCTATTACTGCTTTATTTGTATACCGTATTTCTGGTGGAAAAAAGGGAACCCCACTTAGAATGGCATTAGTTGGTATGGTCGTTACATTAATGCTCTCTGCCTTTACCGGAACAATGCAGCTTTTCTATGAAAATGAAACAGCTGGTTTATTTTTATGGGGAGCTGGCTCTCTTATTCAAAATAACTGGGATGGCGTTCAATTTGCTTTTCCATTTATCATTATTTCTTTCCTAGTTTTACTATTTATGTCTCGTAAACTCAACATTCTCTTACTTGGTGATGATGTTGCTATTTCTCTTGGTGAAAAAACAGCAGTAACACGTCTTATCGCCTTCATTGCTGCAATCTTTTTAACAGCAGTAATTGTTACTGTTGTTGGACCAATTGGCTTTGTCGGCTTAGTTGCACCTCATTTAATGCGCCTTATCGGATACCGTCAACACTTTACTCTTCTTCTCTCTTCTTTCTTATGGGGGGCAGTATTATTGCTTGGAGCAGATGTTGTCGGTAGATTAATAGATCCAACCGGTGCAGAACTTCCTGTTGGGGCAGTCACAGCAATGATTGGATCTCCTTGGCTTATTTACTTAGTGTATCGAATGATGAAGTCGAAACAATATATGAATGATAACGGTGCGAATGCAGCTGGAGCTAGTTCCCGCTATTACTCTTATAAAAAGGTAATCATTATATCTATCACACTTTGTATTGTGACGATTGCTCTTGGTGTTACAATCGGTAGTAACGCTTATATCGAAAGCATTATAAATGTTATATCAGGTCAATTAACACAATTTGATAAAAATATGATGATGAATCTTCGTTTACCAAGAATGCTCGTTGCTGCTATTGCTGGCGCATGCCTTGCAATAAGTGGGCTTGTTTTCCAAGGTATATTACGAAATCCACTTGCCGATCCTTCTATTATTGGTATTTCATCGGGAGCTGGTGTTGGTGCTTTAACTATTATGTATGTCTTTCCTGCACTTCCTGGTTTCTTTCTACCAATTGGTGCATTTATCGGAGGACTACTTGCAGTAGGAATTGTCCTCTTCTTTTCATGGAAATCAGGATTTAGTCCAACAGCTCTCGCTTTAATAGGGATTGGTATTTCTGCGCTTGGCTCAGCAATTATTCAAATCTTTATCGTTAGAGCCAATTTGAATGTTGCCGCTGCTTTAACATGGTTATCTGGCAGTACGTATGCAAGAGGATGGAATCACTTAGAAAATATCATTCTATATCCATCTCTAATTCTTGTATTCATTATCTTTTTCTTAATAAAACAACTTGACGTTCTCGTACTTGGAGACGATTTAGCAACTGGACTTGGGCAACCAGTAAATAAGACACGGCTTGCTCTAATTGTGCTAGCGACACTACTTGCATCAGTAAATATCGCTGCTGTCGGTACAATTGCCTTTTTAGGCCTTGTCGCACCTCACTTAGCAAGAATTGTTGTTGGTATGAATCATCAAAGACTATTCGTTTGTTCAGCACTATTTGGAGCAATCCTTCTTTCTGTTGCTGACTTACTTGGACGTACAATCGCATATCCGAAAGAAATTCCTTCTGGTCTTGTCGTTGCTGTACTTGGAGCACCTTATTTCTTATGGTTGATGAGGAAGAGTGGGAAGAAAGTTAATTAAAAGACGGCTTCATATATGTGAAGCCGTCTTTTCCTATTATGGCATAAAATTAATATAGGCTTTGTACATAATATATATAACAAGTGAATACATGATTATATTGAGCACACTTCGTTTTAAAGTTAACTTTCTCTTTAATTTCTTATCTTGTAATCTCAATTCTATTCCATTCGCTATTTTCAACCTACCTACTATTTGAAATAACTCTCTGTAATCATCAGCATTTCCCAATAATACGTATTCTTTATCATTTTTATACTTTATATGCAGAAACTCACTTCCACCTTTACGGTCTAATATTGTTTTCATATAAGCTACTTCATTCCATACACATACTTTTAAATCAACTTCATTATAATAACGATCCATAAAAAACACATACAACCGTTAACACCTTACTCTGTGCCGTATCTAAAATACTATGAACTACCTTATAAATTAAATCTCCATATCGATCAATTGCTGTATGTAATGCTAACATATCTTGTTTTCGAAGACCTTCTACTATTTCTATATCCTTCACCCTTATCACCACTCTTTATCCCATTCTTTATTCATTATATATACGAATGAGCACATTCGTTTCCTGACACTTTTACAAATATTTTCCAATTGTTTTCATATTGTAGCAATCCTTAATTAATTATTTCTTGTGGAACAGGGATTATATTATCTCTCACGAATTTAATCTATGAACAAAAATAGGAGGGATAACTATGTACCAAACCATTGACGGCTTCTTGCAATCATGGACATACGAAGCAGAGTCTACTCAGAAAATGCTTGATTCATTAACCGATGCATCTTTATCACAAGAAATTGCACCTGAACATTGGACTTTAGGAAGAGTTGCTTGGCATATCGTGACGGCAATTCCTGTTATACTATCTGGCACAGGGCTAAAGTTTGAAGGAGAATCGAAAGATTATCCTGTTCCAACTTCTGCAAAAACAATTGCAGATGAATACCGTAAAGTAAACGCGGCTTTTGTTGAAACACTTCAAAGTAAATGGACTGATAAAGACTTAGCTACTATTAATGACTTCTTTGGTCGCCCTATGCCGAATTCTATATTTTTAATGACACTCATTAATCATCAAAATCACCACCGCGGACAAATGACGGTTTTAATGCGACAAGCTGGCTTAACAGTTCCTGGCGTATATGGCCCCGCAAAAGAAGAATGGGCTGCGGCTGGAATGGAAGCTCCTAAAATGTAACGACAAAAAAGACAAGGTGTTTACACATCTTGTCTTTTTCTGTAACTTGTTTCATGTGAAACTATTTTTTCTTAATGGTTGTTTTATGGAAAAGATAGGTTAAAATGAATACATATTACGAAGAGGAGTAACCAAATTGAATACAAAAAATAAAAAAATAGCTATGGGAACTATTTTACTAACTTCTCTTATTGGAGTTATTAGTGTATCTCTTTATTTCACCTATTATGGTACCCCTTGGGGAAAACAAGTAGCAATTACGGAATCAAAAGAATATATTACAAAATACTTCGATTTAGATGCGGTAGTCAAAAATACTTCTTACGATGCTAAAATGAATAGCTATGCGATCTCCTTTAAAACAAGTACTGACGGAGAGTTTACTATCGAATATAAAAGTCCAAATAACTTTAACATTTCTCCAGGAGTACAAGATTATTTAAGTAAACACTCTAAATTTACAGAGTAGTAACGAAGCATATATATACAAAAAAGGAGTTAGTATAACACCAACTCCTTTTACGTATTCTTATCATACTGCTATATCTTCCTTCTCTATATTTTTAATGCCGTAATACGCAATCACAACTCCAATTGCTGCCAATGCTAGTTGAAGAGGAAGAAAAGTTGCTGTAGAAAACGATGGGTTGCTATTCATTGCAATTGAGACAACGATAAGAGATGAAACAATTGTAGTTGGCACGGAACGTTTACGCATTCCGAAATATAATGGGATTAAACTCATTCCCGCAGTTGCAATGGCTAAAGGAACTAGTTTTATTCCTTCTTGCATCAATTGATCTACTGTGAATGAATTAGGAAGAATTGAAAAATAACTATCTATCCCAAAGAAAATTCCTACTACTAAAATGTTAGATACAATAACTGTTATAAATGTTACTATCGCTGTAATAGCCAACTTACTAGCCATCATTTTCTTTCGGTTAATAGGATAAGAAAACATAAGTAGTATTGTTTTATTTTTATATTCACCAATTATTAGCCTTGCGATTAATACACTACCAAAAATAATAAACGTTGCTCTTACTATTGCGCTAGCCATTAACAATATCGTCTCTGGATTCCTTATTTCTGCATCACCTTCTACTTGAGCGATGATGCTCACAAAGATCATTAATGCCAGTATAAAAATATTTGCAATAATTGCTCTCTTCACGTACCAACCAAGCTTAAACTTTTTCAATTCTAGCTTCATTAAATGTAGCATGATAGTGTCCTCCTTCCTCCTAAGATTTAATCAATATAAATGACTCCTGTTTCACTTAAAATCTTCGCTTCATTTTTTGCATCACCAATCGTTCCTACTTTTATTTTTTCTGTATTTTTATCTTTCTTAAGTCCTTTTAAATCCACTATTACGTCAGTCAAATTACTTTTAGCCGTAAGTTGTAAAGAAGTCGGAACCCCTTTATATCGTACGCCAATATCCCCTGATTTTGTTTCTATAAATAATGATTTTCCTTCTGTCATATCTTTCAGCAATACTTCCCCAGATGTTGAAGTGATGTTCATATTTGAGTTACTTACATTTGTTATATAGTTATCACCAGTCGTAGACTTTATATTTAATTCTTGTACTGAACTATCTTTTACAACTAACTCTCCACTTTGCGATATGAATTCACCTTTCTCGGCTGATAGTCCTACAATCATTCCATCCCCAGATTTGCCTTTCGTCATGATACTTTTTACTACTAGATCTCTTATTTTCACATCACCCGATTTATTATTTACTATAATTTTATCTATCTCTTTCTTCGGAATAGCTATACATATACTATTTTTCTTTCTAAACGTAAAACCATTAAAAAATTTGGCTGCCTTTTGTTTTTGCTTAATCACAATTTTATTTTCGTCATTTTCTATTTTGACGGGATCTATCTCTTTATCTACTTGTTCACCTTGAACGGAAATTACTATTTTATTAGCATCTGTACTTTTCAATTCAATATCCCAGTTTTCATTGTCTACTTCTATTTCTTTTATATTATTTATCTCAAAAGACTTTTCTTTCTTAAAATCTTTCCCCTGAAACACCTTAAAACCAAAAACCGCACTAGCAATTGTAATGAATAATATTGCAATTACTATTATTTTTTTCACCAGTCATACCCCAATTCGTTTTCGTTTTAAGCTTGCTTCACGCCACATCGATCTTGTCGATTTTACGAAACGATAGATAACTAATGAAAATTCCTAATAAACAGAGCACGATTGGGATAGCTATAAAATCAAACATACTTACTTGACCGTTTCCAGGACCATAGTTACCACTAATCAGCAAGCCAATTATTACTGCTGAAGTAATCGTTGTCGGTGTTGATTTCTTTCTCATTCCAAAAAATAAAGGAATTAAACTTATACCAGATATCATAAATGCACTTATAATAGTACCTGGAACGATAGCTATTATTTCACCTATCGTAGCAGGTGTTTCAATCAGTCCCATCATTGGACTCACAAAATATACGAGCAAGCTAATAATGAAAGTCGCGATAATCGTGCTCACAAAACAAAAACAGAAAACAATTGTTAATTTCGCACTCATTAGCATTTTCCTTTGTAGCGGATACATAAATGATAGTTGTATCGTTTTGTTCTTATACTCATCAATTACTAAACGTGATAAAATGACTGAACTAAAAATAATGAATGTTATCCTAATAAAAATATTTACTAAAGCCATGTTCTGTGTGAAGTCAAAGAAGAGCACGTCTCCCTCGGCTTTCATTCCCCATGCCATAAGGCTTACTGCAGCGAAAATTGCTATAATACAAATTGCTACACTTTTAAAGTAACTAGATAATTGATGTTTCTTCCATTCGAGCTTCATTAATTTAAACATATAAACCACGCCTCCATTCTTTATATACCTGTCTCTACGCTGCTAACATTCTAATTCCAGCAGTAACGAAGCTTAACATTCCTATCACTAGTAGGATTAACAACCATTTCCGCTCTGGTTTTCTATAATATAAAATTCCACTTACTAGCATTACGATAAATCCACTTACCAGGTTCAGCCACAGTCCATTAAGCATGAATACCTTCTCCATCCATTACATTTAAGAAATATTCTTCTAAGGAACTATGTTTCTTATTAATACTTTCAATTTCCACATCGTTCATAATAAGTGCTTTGGAAATGGCTTGCTGTGTCACCGCCACTTCATAAACCCGAATCATGTTTCCACTCATTATTTTGTAGTTTTTTATACCAAGTTTATCTTCTAAAATATAAGCTGCACGCTTCACATCAGGAACAGTAATTTCAATGTACTCTGTTTGTTTTCCGTTAATACTCTTCATTGAAACTTCTTTTATTAGTTTTCCATTTTGAATGACACCAATTGTATCCGCCATTAATTCCATCTCACCTAAAATATGGCTAGAAACTAATAATGTAATGCCATATTCTTTGCAGAGCATTTTAAATAAGTCTCTTAATTCTTTAATACCAATTGGATCTAAACCGTTAATGGGTTCATCTAAAATGAGTAATTCTGGCTTTGTTACGATTGCCCTTGCAATACCGAGTCGTTGTTTCATTCCCAATGAAAAATCTTTTACTTTTTTATTATCTATCCCTTGTAGTTTCACTAAATGTAATGCATGGTCAATTTCATTTTTATCGTAATAACCCATATATTCACAATGTAGGTCTAAGTTTTCTTTCGCCGTTAATTTATCATAAAAGATTGGGTATTCAATAATTGTCCCCATTCTTTTTAATACTTCATAAGATGTATCTGTTAATTTCTCACCGAAAATTTCAATATCACCACTCGTTGGTTTTATTAAATTTGTAATCATTTTCATAATCGTTGTTTTACCAGCACCGTTTGGTCCTAAAAAACCGTAAATTTCTCCTTTTTTCACATGCATGTTAACACCGGAAATAACTTCTTTCCCTTTAAACACTTTCGTTAACTGATTTGTTTTTAATATATATGTCATGTTACTTTCCCCTTTCGCAATACTCTATATTTCTATAATAGACAACGGAAATCTCTTTTTTCTTACCCGTTTCTTACAAATTCCTTACGGTGAAAAAAAGCTTGTAGAATCTACTGCTCTACAAGCTAAAACTGTATCTTTGTTAATACAATTGTAAAAATTGTTTTTTCATACGGTTTACTAGAAAGATGGATTTTCCCGTCCATCGCTTCCACAAGCCGTTTCGTAATCGTTAATCCGAGACCACTTCCTTGGTACAATCTATTTCTTGAATCTTCAAGTGTGTACATACGCTCAAACACTTTATCAATATGAGATTCATCAATCCCTTTTCCTTTATCCCATACATCTATATACACGCCCGTGTCATCATCTCTTAACGTCATACCAAGTGCCTTTCCATCGTCTCCATATGTAATTGCATTTGATATTAAATTATTCAATACCCTACCTAATACTTCTACATTTCCAAGTGCGTATATATTTCTTTCTGGTATATCAATATGAACCTGAAAACCTTTCGTCGTCACTAAATCATAAAATGATAAAATCTTCTCGCGGCAAACTTCATTCATATTTACTTTTGTCATCTCGATTGCCTTGTCACCAGATTCTAGTTTTGCTAAATCAAAAAACTTATGAATCAGTTCCATTACTTCTAGTGTTTTCACATGCACCTTTTCAAGTAATATTTGCTGTTCTTCTTTATTCATCGTTTTATCCTTATTTAACATTTCTGTATATCCAAGAATAACTGTTAGTGGCGTCTTTAAATCATGTGAAATATTTGAAAGCATTTTTCTCATCGAAATTTCTACTTTTGCATGATCTGCATTCGTTTTCTGTTTTGCATCTAATAATTGATTAATTGCCACTAATAATTTTTGCAATTCTAGATCATCTGTCATAACGAGTAGCGTCTCGTCCGTTTGTAAATTTACAATATTTTCTAATTTTTCATATGTGTATCGTAAATTTTTACTACTATTTTTTCTCATTTTATATTGTATGTAAATGACACATAACAATATAAAAATAATACTTATTAACAAATTGACCATATTACATCACTTCCAACTTATAGCCGATACCCCATAACGTTTTAATATATTCTGGATTAGATGGATCACTTTCGATTTTCTCACGCAACCTTCTCATATGAACATTAATAACGTTATCGTCACCGTAATACTCTTCGTTCCAAATTAGTGTATATATTTGTGCTTTTGTAAATACACGATTTTGATTTTTCACAAACAATTTTAGAATCTCAAATTCTTTTAAAGTAAGTTTGAGAGGCTTCCCGTTTTTTTCCACAGTAAAATTAATTGGATCAATCGTTAAATCACCAATTTGAATCATCTTTTCTGTTGTTTCTGTAGCCGAATATTTCGTAGATCTTCGAATACCTGCCTTTACACGTGCAGCTAATTCAATCATAGAAAATGGCTTACAAATGTAATCATCTGCTCCAAGTCCTAATCCAACAGCTTTATCAACATCTGTATCTTTTGCCGACATCATTAAAATCGGAACAGCACTTTTTTCTCGAATGATTCGTACAACCTCTAAGCCATCTAGCTTTGGCATCATAATGTCGAGGATAATCAAATCAAATGAACCTTTTAAATATGTGTTCACGCCTTCTTCTCCATCAGACGCAATTGTTACTTGAAAGCCCTCTTTTATCAAATACTTTTCCACCATCTCTTGAATTGAGAGATCATCTTCAACTAATAAAATGTGATGTGACATATGTCTATCCCCTTTTTACAAACGTTAACAACTCAATTGTATCGTAACTACTACAGACTTGAAACAAATATATGAATTTTCAAACCAACTTCCCTTCCTTCCTTAACAATGATATGATGAAATTCACTATGATTGTTCATAATTAACTTTATATAAAGGAGACTTATCATGTCAGAAAACAAAAAAGTAAGCTTAGCTGATTTAATGCGCGAACAACTTGCAAAGAAAAAGCAAGGCAACAGTAATGGTCAAAATGCCAAAAACCAAAGCCAAGAAACGAAAAAATTACAAAACCAACAAACGAAAAAAACAAACAACCAACGTAGACGTACAGGTGTGTAAATGAACGGACAAAAACGTTCTAATATCGCGCCCGGTCTTGAAGTTGATATTGTATTAAAACAAGATCAACGAACAGGCAAATTAACACGTGGAATTGTAAAAGATATTTTAACAAACTCCCCTTCCCATCCGCATGGCATTAAAGTGCGATTGCAGGACGGACAAGTCGGTAGAGTACAAAATATCGTTCAATAAGAAAAGGAGCTCAAGTAAACTCGAGCTCCTTTTCTTTATTACCCTTTAATTTTCTCGATGAAAACTACTTTTAAGTAGTCTCCTTCTTTAAATTGATCAATGGTACGGAAATCTTCTGGTAAAGAATGTTCTTCTAATATTTTATATTTGCCATTCATTTCTTTAAAGGCTGTATCGATAAAGCCTTTAAACTTTTTCATATCGAATGCGCTACAATTTGTAGAGGCAACGATAATACCGTTATTTTCTGTAATAGCAATTGTTTCTTTTAATAAATTTTTATAATCTTTCGCTGCACTAAATGTATATTTTTTTGATCGGGCGAAGCTTGGAGGATCAAGTACGACCATATCAAATTTCATCTTTTTCTTAGCTGCATATTTGAAGTAAAGAAATACATCTTCTACAATAATATCTTGTGCTTCATAATCAACTTCATTTACACTAAACTGCTCAATCGTTTTACTTAAACTACGATTTGCAAGGTCAACACTCGTCGTTTTACTTGCTCCGCCAAGCGCTGCAAATACAGAGAAAGCACCTGTATAAGAGAACATATTTAACACTGTTCTTCCCTTTGCATATTTATCACGAATTTGTTTTCGAACGTTACGTTGATCTAAAAATACACCAACCATTGCCCCATCATTTAAATAAACCGCAAAGTTTACACCGTTCTCTTTTACGATAAGTGGGAACTCGCCGCGCTCTCCTGCTACGAAATCATCACCCTCAATATATTTCCCTTTCGTATCAAAACGCTTTTTCTCATAAATACCTTTAAAGTTTGCTACTTTTTGAAGAGCGGCTATAATCTCATCTCTGAAAGTGTAAATCCCTTCACTATACCAACTTACTACGTAGTAGCCATCATAATAATCGATAATTAGTCCTCCAAGACCATCACCTTCACCATTCACCACACGGAATGCTGTCGTATCACTTGATTTATAAAATTGCTTTCGTTTATGTAGGGCAGATTTGATTTTACTTTCAAAGAAAGATTGATTAATTTGTTCACTCTCTTTTCTCGTTAAAATCCAGCCGTATCCTTTATTTTGCTTTCCATAATAACCTTTTCCGACAAAGTTGTTCTTCTCATCTACTACTTTGATGATTGTTCCTTCTTCACGAACATCATTTAAATTTTGAATCGCATCTTTTAAAATAAGCGGATATCCACTTTTAATTTCTTTTATAAATTTAGGTTTTATTTTTACAGTTACTTCTAATCGCATATAATAACTTCCTTTCCATTTGCATGCTTTCTCTACAGGAAGCATTTGAAAAACGAGACTGAAAAAACAGCCTCGTTTCACTATACCATATTATTGCTTTGCTAGTACAACTAGCTCATTCTCGCACTTAACCGCCACATATTTACTATGTTTTGAAATGAAAATCTCACTGCCCAAAATAATAGAAAAAAACTTATATATTTCACATTTACCATTGACAATGATAATGATTTTCATTATCATTTGATGTATATGAGTTCTTGAAAATATAGCTACATTTATAGGAGGAATAAACATGATTATTGTTACAAATACAGCTAAAATTACAAAGGGAAATGGGCATAAATTAATTGAGCGTTTTAATAAAGTAGGTAAAGTTGAAACGATGCCAGGCTTTTTAGGTCTAGAAGTTCTTTTAACACAAAATACAGTTGATTATGATGAAGTAACAATTAGCACTCGCTGGAATGCAAAAGAAGATTTCCAAGGTTGGACAAAGAGCGCTGCATTTAAAGATGCTCACTCACATCAAGGCGGAATGCCAGAATATATTCTTGATAATAAAATTGCTTACTATGATGTAAAAGTTGTACGTATGCCAATGGCTGCAGCACAGTAAGAACAGTCCTTTTTTAAAGTATAGAATATGAGAAGCGTTATCTATCACTTCTCATATTCTATACTTTTTTCTTTAATTTCTTTTTACTAATTTTGCGTGTACAACTAGCCTTCCAGCCTCTGGATCAAGCGCATAATCACAAGTAGAAAGTGTTACGATTTCATCATTAGCCGTCAATTTCGTATCCGTTTTGTACAGTGATTTTTCTTGAATTTCCTTTAAGAACGATGCATATGCTGCATCATTTCCAAAATCCGTTTCAATGTAATAAAAGTCCGTTGTTGTCGTGTATACTGAAAAAACTTCAACGTCGTATCCTTCAAATAATGTATCGTAATATAATTTACGATGAGACATAAAAAAGTCTTCATCCAACATTTTTTTTAAACTACCAAACATAGAACCATCTTTCATACGATGGCCATATAAAATCGTATTTCGATTTTGAGATTTCACATCATTACGATGGTCCATAAAAATGCTTCCCGCTCTCATATCTTCACCTTTATAATTACGAAATAAATAGTAATCATTATCTTTTGCTTGAACGATTGGATAATTAATTTGTGTATCATCCATCGTAATCCATCCGACTATCTCTGGATTAATTTTCTGGAGATCCTGAAACTGTTTACGTACCTCTCCGTTTTCTGATTTTCCTTCCATTGGACTTCTTTTATAAATATGTTGTGCCTCAGCCATTACTTTACGATTTTCATAATAATCCATGAAAATCCCGCCCAACTCATACATTGAATAGAAAAAGATTCCTAAAAACACAATTGTAAGTATGCGTTGAAAAAAAGAATTCTTTTTCCGTCCTTTCTTACTATTCAAATTATCACCTCAAAACGGATTATGCTCAGCCTTTAGATTCCCATAGGTACCATGTACAATCCGGTATCTTCATCCTGCTTTACAATGACATCTACACCATATATTGCTTTAACCATTTCTTCTGTTATTACATCATTAGGAATACCTTTCGTAATGATTTCTCCATCTTTCATAACGATAATATGGTCGCTATAACGAATGGCTTGATTAATATCATGTAAT
Source organism: Bacillus cereus group sp. Bce019 (assembly GCF_051781745.1). Taxonomy (NCBI): domain Bacteria; kingdom Bacillati; phylum Bacillota; class Bacilli; order Caryophanales; family Bacillaceae; genus Bacillus; species Bacillus cereus group sp. Bce019. The sequence goes on along the minus strand of NZ_JBPWJX010000010.1, from coordinate 53,422 downwards.
ACCATTACAATCGTTAGTCCATGCACTTCATTTAACTCTTTCACTAACTCTAATATTTCTAACTGATAGTAAATATCTAAATATGTGGTCGGCTCATCTAAGAAGAGCATTGGTGTATTTTGAGCTAATGTCATCGCGATCCAAACTCGCTGCCTCTCTCCACCAGATAAAGCATAAATTGGCTTATCACGCTTACTTTGTAAATTCGTACATACTAGTGCACGCTCAATCGCTTCTCTATCTTCATCTGTTTGCGGAGAGAATATATTTTTATATGGCATACGCCCGAAGCTTATTAGCTTTTCCACTGTAATATCTGCTGGAGCCTCATTTTGTTGATGGACAACTGCTAGCTTTCTAGCAAACTCTTTCGGTTTATATTCACCAATCGCTTTCCCATCAAGTATTACTTCTCCACTGCTAAGAGCGTGGTTTCTAGACATGACACTAAGTAATGTTGATTTCCCACATCCATTCGGTCCAATGATTGTTGTAATTTTCCCAATTTCTATTTCACTACTAACAGACTTTAAACGATTTGTTACGTTATCGTATGAAAAGGTTACATTTTTAATTTCCATGAACTTTATCACTCTTTCTAAGCAAAAATATTAAGAATGGACCACCAATAACCGCCATAATTGTTGCTGCTGGAATTTCGTTAGGTGGCACAATTAACCTTCCAATTGTATCTGCCGTCAAAATTAATAACGCCCCTGCAAGCGCAGAAAATGGAATTAATACTTTATGGTCTGAACCGACTAATTGTCTTGAAATATGCGGAACTAGTAATCCTACAAAAGCAATAACACCTGCAATCGCTGTTGATACTGCCGCTAAGAGTACTGCAATGGCAGAAATAATAAGACGAACTCTCGTCACGTGCAAGCCTAAGTTTTTCGCAGTCTTATCTTGTAGCGATAATAAGTTACACCAAGCTCCTACGAACAGAGCAAGAATAAGACCAATCGTTCCATAAGTCACTATTATTTCTACATCGCCCCACGTCTTCATTGTTATGTTAGAAGTCGTCGTTTGCTTAATACTCTTAATAAAATACCCACAAATCGTAACGAATGATTCATTTAATCCAGTAAACATTGCATTAATGGCAATACCAATTAAAATAATGCGAAGCGGGCTTAATCCTGATTTCCATGAAAACGAATAAACGAGATAACATGCAAGTGCACCACCTAAAAAGGCGAATACGGGTGTCCAGAAAAAGAATTGCGGGAACAACGTAATAATAACGAGTGTCATAAAACTTGCTCCTGAAGATATACCGATTACCCCAGCATCGGCGAGTGGATTTTTCATAACAGCTTGAAAAAGCACACCTGAAACAGCGAGAGCCGCTCCAGTGAACAACGCAATAATAATACGCGGGAAACGTAAATCTTTAATGACTTCAACATCTTCATTTCCACCTGTAAATATCCCTTGTACAAGTTCAACAATACCTACTTCTAAACTCCCTTTCATCGCTGACAATGATGTCATAACAATAAGCAATGCAGTAACAATGAGGAAACTCCAAGTTTTTTTATTCATTCTACTCTTCCTTTATATTAAAATGCATCACGGATACATCATTTTTTTCAATTCATCTAACGCTTCAATTGCTGCTAAATTGCCTGTCGTTCCAAATAAACGCTCTTCTAAATCGTAAACACGGTTATTTTTAACCGCAGCAAAGTGTTTCCAAATATCATTTGTTTTAAATTCTTTATCAAACATTTTTACAACTTCATCAGGCATACCATGAGCTGCTCGTAAAATAATATCTGGATCAGCTTTCTTTAAATACTCTGTATTAGAAGCTAAATATTCTACTTGTTCACCTTGCACAATATTTTTACCACCTAGTTGTTTCACTAAATCTCCAATATAAGAATGCTCTGTTGCTACTAAATAACTTCCCGGCACACCTAATAAAATAAGCACTGTCGGTTCTTTCTTTCCTTTTACTTCTTTTTGAATGCTAGCAACCTTTTTATCTAATTTAGTTACTACTGCTTCGGCCTGTTTTTCACGCCCATATTTCTTACCTAAATCGCTAATAGAACTTTGCATATTTTTCAAACTCGTTAAATCTAAAAAGTTTGCTTTCATACCCACACCATCAAAAACTGGCTTTAATTCATATTCAAGTGTTGTCACAGATAACACTTCTGAAGGCTTTAATGACTTTACCTTTTCCATATCTGGACTCATTGGATTCCCAACTTCAGGTAAACCTTTATATCGCTTCGGTAAAGTTTTAGAGCTTGTTGGAACGCCAACTAAATCTACTTCTAACGCATCCATAATTTCAGTAACAGCCACTGTTGTTGCAACAACGCGCTCTTTACTCTCACTCTTTACCTGCTTTGCTGTTTCTTTTTTTGGTGATGAGCACCCAGCTATACTCATTAACAAAATGATAGCCATTAGTACACTTGCAATTTTCTTCACTCTCAATCACCACTCCTTTCCATACAATATGAAACAAGTCTTGATGCACGCGAATATGCATCAAGACTCCAGAAATTACAATCTACCTGCTCTATATTTACGAACTAGTAAAGCAAGTGAACCTAGCAGTAACACCATGTATAAACCAAGTTGTGCTGTATCTGCAGTTTTTGAGTTTTTCTCTTTTTTCGAATCATTTTTTGTATCTTCTTTTTTCTTCTGACCATCTGCATTTCGGTTAAAATCAGGAGTACCTACTGTTTTTACATTATCTACTTTCGGTGTAGTCACTGGATTTTTCGGTTCCTCTTTAAGAGTTCCTAACGCGCCGATATTATTTGTATCAAATTGAATTTGCACATCGTAGAAATGATGGTAGTTCATCTCATCGATGTCTACCTTTACTTTTGCGTTTAATTTTTTAAATAGATCTTCTACTTCAAACTGTACTACTCGCGTATTTACATTTTTATCTTCGCTTACTACTTTCGCATCAGCGAATAGTTCATTGTTTTCCGTTTGGAATTTCGTAATCCACGCACTATTTTTCAGCGTCATCTCAATATATTTTTTACCATCTTTTACGATTAATTTCGCTGGATTTACAACATAGTCATTCATCTTTGAAATCTCATCTGTTTTATCTTTTAATACTTTAAATGTAATATCATATTGGCCATCTACTAAATTTTTCGGATCAACTATTACTTTCGGGTTATTATTTCCACCTTGGTTGTTGTTTCCGCCTTGGTTGTCGTTTCCGCCTTGGTTGTCGTTTCCGCCTTGGTTGTCGTTTCCACCTTGGTTGTCGTTTCCACCTTGGTTGTCGTTTCCGCCTTGGTTGTCGTTTCCACCTTGGTTCCCTAAGGCTTTAATACTGTCTTGATCAAATACAAATTGAACATCATAGAAATGGTGATAATTCATTGAATCAATATCTACTTTTACTTTTGCATTTAATTTTTTAGACAAATCGTTTACTTCTACTTCTACTACTCTTGTATTTTGTTCTTTATTTTCACTTAACACTTTTGCATTAACGAAAGAACCATTTTTCTCAAATTCAAATTTCGTAATCCATGTACTATTTTTTAATGTAAACGATACGTATTTCTTACCATCTTTTACTTTTAATACACCTGGGCTTTTTGTGTATGTGTTCATCATTGAGATTTCATCTGTTTGATCTTTTAACACTTTAAAGCCAATTCTGTATTCACCATCTTTAAGAGCTTTTGGATCAATTGTTGTGTTATTATCTTGGTTATCATTTCCACCTTGGTTGTTGTTTCCACCTTGGTTGTTGTTTCCACCTTGGTTGTTGTTTTCACCTTGGTTGTTGTTTCCACCTTGGTTGTTGTTTTCACCTTGGTTGTTGTTTTCACCTTGGTTGTTGTTTCCACCTTGGTTGTTGTTTTCACCTTGGTTATCTAACGACTTAATGCTACCTTTATCAAATGCAAATTGAATATCGTAAAAATGGTGATAATTCATTGAATCGATATCTACTTTTACTTTTGCATTTAACTTTTTCGATAAATCTGGTACTTCTACTTCCACTACGCGTGTATCAGTTTTTTTATCTTCACTTATTACATTTGCATCAACAAACGAACTATTTTTCTCAAATTCAAATTTTGTAATCCAAGAACTGTTCGTTAACGTAAATGATACATACTTCTTACCATCTTTTACTTTTAGCACACCTGGACTTTTTGTATATGTGTTCATCATTGAAATTTCGTCTGTTTGATCTTTTAATGCCTTAAATTTGATGCTGTATTCACCATCTTTAATTGTTTCAGCATCTGGTTTTTTATTTTCATCTGGTTTTTCTACTTCTGTTTTTTCTACTTCTGGTTTTTCTACTTCCGGTTTTTCTGCTTTCGGTTTTTCTACTTCTGGTTGTTTCTCTTCATTTTTAATTTGTTCAAGTTTATCTTGTTCAAATAAAAGTTGTACATCATGCATTTGCTTATAGTTTCTTGATGCCATTTCGATAAATACTTTTGTATTTAGTTTTTTAGATAAATCGTTTACTTCAAACTCTACTACTCTTGTATCTTTTTCCTTATCCTCACTCACTACTTTTGCATCAACAAATGCGCCATCTTTTTCCGTTTGGAAATTTTTAATTAATGAGCTACTTTTTAGTGTTACAATTGCTTTTTTCTTACCGTTTTCTACTTTTAATACTCCTGGATTTACCATGTAACTATTCATCTTAGATTCTTCATCTGTTTGATCTTTTAACACTTTAAATGGAATGCTGTACGCACCATCTGTAATTGTGTTAGAATTTGGTTGTTGATCTGGGTCAGGCTTTTGGTCGGGCTTCTGACCTGGATCGGTAGTTTCATTTGGATCTGGCTTATTAGCTGGGTCCTCTTTTTCATTTGGTTTTTCTACATGAATTGGTGTAATGCTATTTTGATCAAATGCAATACGAACGTCGTACTCATGATGATAATTTAAAAAATCAATATCTACTTTTACTTTTGCATTTAATACCTTCTCTACATCTTCTACATCAAATTCTACTACTCTTGTATCTTTTTCTTTATCTTCACTAATTACATTTGTCGCAACTAGCTTACCTGCCTTTTCTGTTTCAAATTTCGTAATCCATGAACTATTTGTTAATGTAAAGGATACTTTCTTTTTCCCATCCTTCACTTTTAAAGTTCCCGGACTTACTGAATATTGATTCATCATCGATTCTTCATCTGATGTATCTTTTAAAACTTTGAAGCCAATTGAATATTCACCGTCAGCCAACTTGGTAGCTGCTTGAACTGCAAGTGGTTGTAATGTTGATACGAATGTAAATATCATTAAAAACATAGCAACAATAATTTTTGTATACCTGTTCAATGGAACGACTCTCCCTTTTGAAAATTATTTAATACTGTTCCCATCAAATACAAAGCGAATATCATACGAAGCATTATAATTAATAATTGGAATATTAATTTTCACTTTGCCATTTAGTTTTTTTGACAAGTCAGCAACTTCAAATTCTACAACTCTAGTATTATCTTTTTTGTTTTCACTTAACACGGTTGTTTCTACAAATTGACCATCTTTTTCTACTTGGAAACTTTTAATAGAAGCACTATCTTTCACTTTAAATGAAACATATTGTTTTCCATTTTTAACTGTTAATGTTGCTGGGCTTTCAAAATAACTATTCATTCTAGACGATTCATCTTTATCGCCTTTCCATACAGTAAAAGCAATATTATATTTTCCATCAGCTAGTTTTGTAGCAGCCTTTGCATCTTGTAAACCTAGTGTTGCGATAAATGTAAATAAAACAGCAAATACGGCAATAATCATTTTAAATTGTTTAAACATATATTCATCACCCTTCAAAAGATTTATTTACTCAATTTCACTTTACGAATTAAGAAAGCACCTGAAATAAGAATTAACGCTGCAAACAATCCAATACGTGCTTCATCGCCTGTTTTTGGGTTATCTGTTTTTTCAGCTTTTCCATTTTCATTTTTTGTTTCTTTATTCACTTCTTTAGCTGTTTCCTTACTCTCTACTTTTGTTTTCTCTTCTTTTACTTGTGTATCTGTTTTCGCTTGATCATTATTTTTTGTTGTAGCAGCTACGCCATTATCGCCACCTACAGCTTTTACATTTGCATCAAAAGCAAAACGAATTGTGTAGTGGTGGTCATAGTTTGCACTTGGTACAACAACATGAATTTTTACAGCTGCCGGTTTGGATAAATCATCTACTTTAAACTCTACTGTTCTTTTATCTGCCGATTCATCTTTACTAACAACTTTCGCATCAACAAAATTTCCGTTCTCTGGTGCTTTAAATTCTGTAATCCAAGCACTATGATTCATCGGAACTTGTACTCTCATCTCACCGTTTTTCACTATTAATTTTGCCGGCTTTTCAAAATAGTCATTTGCCATTGAAGCTGAATCATTTTCCGCTTTTTGAATTACGTAATTAATATCGTAAGTACCATCAGCTAGTTTTGCTGAAGCATTCCCGTATGGCATTACAAGAAAAGCTAGCATACATACGAACGTTATAATAAAAGCGGGTAATACAGAAACCTTTTTCATTTTTCTTGTTTCCTCCTTGGTTATCTTTCATTTCACTTTTTCCGAAAATGATAATTATTCTCAATTCATAAGAAAAAAATAATCTCTTCTACCTATTATTTAATTAGCATTCTTTTATGTAACATAAGCGTTATTGATTATCATTCTCATTGGATATTAAAAATAATATCTCACCCTATTCCTTATACGAAGGCATAGAAACTGAGAAAAAATTATAAAACGTATTTATTGATTATCATTCTCAATGTAAGTCAAAAAAAATAAACTTTCTCTTCTCTTCTTTCACCTCTTCCCATAACAACACTATAGTTATAGAAACCCCGTTTCTCTCACTTCCCTTCCAATATTTCCACAACTAAGTCAATCTTAGCCTACTCATAAATTTTTTGTCAACTATATTACGTATAAAATTTTTAATATCTAAATTTCTCTATATGCGGCTTTTTTTACAAAAAAAGAGACTTTCTATTATAGAAAGCCTCTTTTCTCTATTTTTCTACAGCAATTTCCTGCTTTTGAAACTTAGAAACTATATAACCAAATCCTATACCGATTATACCTGGAACTAACCAACCAATTCCTACACTATATAATGGAATCTTATCTAAAATAGGTGCTAGCGCTGCAATTTGAAGGTTTGCATTGTGTAACCCATCAAAGAAACTTATTGCAAATGCTCCTACAATCCCGCCCACATACATCGCTAATGGAAGACGAACGTAGTTTTCAACAAGTGATAATACGATAAGTACGATTCCAATTGGATAAATTGCGATTAAGATTGGTAATGCTAATGCATTTAACTGAGTTAACCCAAGGTTTGCTACCATAAATGCTAATACACAGAAAATGAAAACGACTTTTTGATAAGAAAGCTTTGGTAATAAAGAAGAGAAGTAATCACCACAAGCTGCAACAATACCTACAGAAGTTGTTAAACATGCTGCTGTAATTGCGATCCCTAGTAATAAAGTTCCGTAGCTACCAAATAAATGATTCACGACATTTGTTAAAATAATTCCTCCGTTTGCGCCCATTCCAAGTGACACACTAGAAGCTCCAAGATAAGCAAGTGCTAAATAGACAAGTAGTAGACCTAGCGCTGCAATAAATCCCGCAAAGATTGTTACTTTTGCAATACTGTTTTTATTTGTAATGCCTTTTTCTTTTAACGCATGAATTACAACATTTCCGAATACCAGTGCTGCAAGTCCATCTAAAGTTAAATATCCATCAATAAATCCTTTAAAGAGAGGAGCACTATACGCTTCTGTCGGTGCACCAAATTCTCCAATTGGTGTAATAAGTGCTTTACCTACGATAATTGCAATAACAGCTAATAGTATTGGAGTTAGCACTTTACCAATACGACCCACTAATTTCGAAGGATTTAAAGCTAAATAGAAAGTGACTGCAAAGAAAATAAATGTAAAGATAACAAGTGGATATGACTGACCAGCTATCTCACTTGGTAAAAACGGTGCAACACTCATCTCATAAGCTACTGTTCCTGTACGCGGCACACTTACGAATACGCCTAAACATAAATAAATTGCAGTGATAAAAACAAGTGCAAATATAGGATGTACACGTCCTGCTAGCTCATTAATATCTCCCTTTAAAGCTATAACAATAACTCCTAATAAAGGTAATCCAACACCCGTTACGATAAAACCAAACAATGCGATCCATACATCTGTTCCAGCCCCTTGTCCTAATGCTGGTGGAAAAATCATATTACCCGCACCGAAAAATAGTGCAAATAACATTAAACTTATTGCAAACATCTCAGAAAACTTTAAAGATGATTTCATTTATACTAACCTCCTAAATAATTATAAATTAACAAAATATTCTGAATTAAAATCCGTCACATATCCTCTTTCAAGCATACTTCCCCGTAAAAGAACGCAAAAAACACCCGTCCCTAACAAAGGGACGAGTGTTGAAATCGTGGTTCCACCCTTATTCTAATAAAATGAATTTATAACGAAATAAGCTCATTTTATAGCTCGTGTAAATTGATAACGGTTTTATCCGCCAAGAATTACAATGCATCATGTATGCAGTTCACTCTTGAAGTTTAGAGGTGGTAAGCTTGTCTTTTCGTATTAGGAAGCTCACAGCCTAAGGCTTCCCTCTCTGAGAATCGTAAAATACAACTCATGTCCTCATCATTACTTTTATAAAATATCTTGTCGAAACTTGTTGTTTTTTATTATATGGGCTATTTTTTAAAAAATCAATAGTTTTATTTTTTCTGACAAAAAAATATAGGGAGAAAATTTTTCCTCCCTATAACTGCCCTATTAAAATTTCTAACTCTTCAGCTGTAACGCTCCGCCACTTTCCAACTTCAAGCTCATTTAGCTCTATATTCATAATGCGTACTCGCTTTAGCTTTATTACAGTAAATCCGAAAGCACGACTCATTCTACGAATTTGCCTGTTCATTCCTTGCGTTAAAACGATACGAAATGTTGATTGATCGACTCTTGTCACTTTGCACGGCTTTGTCATTCCATCTTTAATCTTTACACCGCGGGACATCTCATCAATAAACCAGTCCGTAAAAGGTTTATCGACTGTGACAACATATTCTTTCTCGTGCTCATGATCACCGTGTAAAATTTGATTCGCAATGCCGCCGTCATTCGTTAATAAGATAAGTCCTTCCGATGCTTTATCTAATCGCCCAACTGGAAAGATTCGCTCTGGGTAATTGATATAATTAATAATATTATCTTCAATATGATCGGCTGCTGTACAAGTAATTCCGACTGGTTTATGAAATGCGATATACACTTTTTCTTTCTCTTCTTTTACAATAACTTGCCCATCAATCGTTACCCTATCACCATCGCTTACGAGTGCACCGTGCGTACATATTTCGCCGTTAATAGCCACGCGTCCAGCTTTAATGAGACGATCTGTTTCACGTCTGGAGCATGATTTTGCTTCGCTTATGTATTGGTTGATTTTCATGTTTTGTTCCTTTTCGTATATATTAAAAGCGTCAATTTTTACGTTAATCAAATTCAGATACATAATCTGCTTCACGTAAAAACTCGTGCCAAGCTTCTTCTTTTTCTATTTTCTTTTTTAGGATACCTGGATATATTTCTTCATTAAAACTTTTTGCATTTTCCTCATGCTCATTTATTATATTTTTAGTGGCAATATCTCCATATTTTTGTAATGTATTAATTTTCGTTCTTAATGTATTTGAATACTCTATCTTAGATTCATTTTCCATACATTTCTCTGCTTCTGTTTCCATTTGGTGATTTAATTCTTTTATAGCTAATTCCTGAATATTTAATAATTCATTATTAGAAGAAGCATTCCCTATATAATCATTAATTAATTTTATATCTACTAATTCTACAATCTTTATATACCGCGCTAAAAATTCTGTTTTTTTTCTTTTTTGCGAATGAATAATTAATTCCAATACCTTTTCAAAATCCTCATTACTGTTTATCCAATTTTGAATAACAATCCTTTTCTGATTTACTTCCTCGATGTTATCCCATATAAAAAATAACCCTTCTATATCTTCAATACTATAGTCATTATAAAGATCCCCTATTTTCTTAGAAGATAAATAATAATTTTTCACTTCACTCCTAAAAGCTGACATAAAAGATGTCACTTTAGACTCTTCTATTAAAAGGATTTTGCTAATCTCTTTATCATGCAAATAATTACTTAAAATATCATTAATTTTAAGTACTAATTTAATATCTATTTTACCCATAAAAACTGGGTTAATATCTGTTCTTTTTAGATATACGCACAGTATGGTTAGCAGTCTTGCATATTCATCTAAATGATAAGTTACAATAGTTTCTTTATTCATACCCAACTGTAATATTTTTATCATGTTCTGATGCTCGGTTTCACTCATCTTATCAATGCTATATTCAATACTAGAAAATACTTTCTCCGCAGAGTATAAATTTAAACATCTCTCGAATTCTTTACTTAATACATTCGTATCACATGTTTTTAACTTTTCCATAAAAAATGATAAATCCCTCTCACTTCCAGATATATCATACATAAAATATCTTCTAAAATAATCTTTAGAACATACTCTCTTTTTATTTTCTGTTAATTTCAATTTACTTGCATGCTTTATATCATTAGAGTCTGGTATCAAATTAGGAAATATGTTTACTAATAAAGATTCATACATACTATACTTCTTCTTAATGTACTCAATTAATTTATCATCGTGAATGTTTTTTTCTAAAAAAGCATTCGGTTCCAGCCTTATTTTTTCATATAAATTAGGTGCCCCAACTTTAACAAGTAATAGATACAACAAATCATCCACATTCGTTTTATCTTTTAACAAAGGCAACATAAATTTCACCGTATTTAAGTACCGATTTATATTCCGAGGAGTAAATTCAAGCTTTTGCAAATCAATTAAACGCTCGGTACTCACAAATTCCATACTTAAAAATCTTGATTCTGATAATAAATTATTCTCTATTAATATTTCCTGTACACCATTCCAAAGCATTTCATTCATGATATAGACATCAGTTTCTGGTATATATAAGGGTATTTGAATAAATTTCTCTAAATAGTCTCTTCCAATTTTTTTCGCATCAACATTTTCATCTTTCCCATGTAATTCAGCCAAAGCAGCTGCTACAATTTCTTCATCCAATGCTACAATATAAGTTATATTCGGAAAATCACAAATCAACCTTACTAATCTAAATACCATTTGAATCTCTTCTTTAGATAATCTGTCAATATCGTCAATAAATACAATAATTCTCTTTGGCGAGTTTCGTAAGGATTCTTCCACTTCATCTTTTAAATCTTTTATATTTTTGGATTTTGCATCAAATAGTTCTTCAGTGAGACTATACGTTTCTTTAAAATTAACTGTTATACCCGGTATTCGTAAACTTACTGAAGAAAAAGCCTTTGAGTACTTGATTATATCTTTTTCAATTTGGGTATCAAACCCACGTGATTTTTTTATTTCATTTAATAACTGCTCTAAAAATTCAACAACTATCTCATGATTGTCTTTCCCCAAATACCATGGTTTAAATTCAAAAATTAAATATTTATCTTTTTTATCATTTTCATTTTCGATAGTTTCTTTAATCATTTTAAAAATAGAGGTTTTTCCAGTCCCCCATTTACCATAAAATCCAATTGTTAAATTTTCATCTTTCATTTTATACAAATTACTCACAACATGATCAACAAATCTTTTTCTATTTAATTTATCGTCTCTATTATTACTAACTGGGTTATCAGAATAAAAATATGTTTCACTACTTTTTCGTTTTTTCAATTTCCGTTCTTTTTGCTTTCTGATACACTTTCCGATGGCACAAACTCCAAAAAGAAGTAAGCTAATAAATGAACACAAAAAAGCTACATCAAATAAATCCGACAATATGTTACCTTGAAAATGCATTTGATGTAGTGGTCCAGTACAATAATTAAAAACTATTCCTATCCAAAATATAACTTGTACTAAATAACGGTTCGGTAAATAATCATGTTCCCTATAATACAAACCTTTTCGTTCTAATTTAATATTCAGACAAACCATAAAACCTAATACGAATGTAAAACTTGCAATAAGAACTACCTTCATCATGTTATTTGTAAACAAATTATTTAAAGCAGCTAAATTTATTCTACAGATAGTTAATACAAAGTATATAAATATACTCCCTATAGCTACCGCAAAAAACTTTTTCATATATTTTTTAGTCCCCTTCTCTAACACCCAAATAGTTTTATACAATGACGCACTCTTGTATCTAAATAAAACAGCGTCTATCCAACGATACATTTACCATTAAAGATTGACGCTGTTCATAATTTTTCACTTCGCAAAAACAACTAAATAAATAACCCCAATCACCAAAAATATTCCACAACAAGCCAACAATACTTTTGCAAGTTTGTCCATAAACATATAATGGTTTCCCCTTTGTTTCGTTGTTTTCTATTTTAATTCGACAACTGTTACGCCTAGGCCTCCCTCGCCCATGTCACCGTAACGGAAGGTTTTTACACCGCGGTGCTTCTTCAAGTAATCTTGTACACCTTGGCGAAGTGCTCCTGTCCCTTTACCGTGAATAATTGATACGCGAGGATAGCTTGCAAGCTGGGCATCGTCTAAGTATTTCTCAACGCGCGCCATTGCATTTTCAAATCGTTCACCACGAAGGTCAAGTTCTAATGAAACATGATAGTCTCTACCTTTTACCGTTGCAACTGCTTTTTTCTCTGTTTGCTTCGGTGTGTTAATGTATTCCATATTAGATTCTTTCACTTTCATCTTCAGAATACCGATTTGTACGCTCCACTCTGTATCGCTTACTTTTTCAAGTAGTTGACCTTTTTGACCGAACGTTAATACTTTCACTTCATCACCTGCACGTAACTGTTGTTTCGGTGCAGTGTTTTTCACATTTACTTTTTGTTTCTTAACAAGCTCTGGCGCTGCGCCTTCTAGACGACTCTTCGCTTCAATTAGCTCGTGGTCTTTCACATTTGCAAGCTGTGCTTTACGCAATTGACGAAGTTCTTGAATAATGCCTTCTGCTTCTTTCTTTGCAGCTTCGACTTTTTCTTCTCCTTCTTTTTGCGCTTTTAATAATCGTTCATCACGATCTTCGTTAAATTCAATGATTTGACGTTGTAATTCACGATGCAGTTTTTCAGATTGTTTGCGAAGCGCTTCTGCTTCGTTCCAGTCACGCTCTGCGTTCTTCTGGCTTTCTTCTAACTTCGCAATCATATTTTCAATTTTATTCGTATCTGTACTAATGTGATTGCGTGCTTGCTCAATAACGCGATCAGATAATCCAAGACGTTTCGAAATTTCAAAGGCATTACTACGGCCTGGTACACCGATTAATAATTTATAAGTTGGACTTAATGTATTTACATCAAACTCAACACTCGCATTAATAACTTGCTCACGGTTATATCCGTATGCTTTTAATTCTGGATAATGCGTCGTTGCAACAACGCGAGCACCGCGATTACATACTTCATCTAAAATTGAAATGGCAAGTGCAGCCCCTTCTTGCGGGTCTGTTCCAGCACCTAATTCATCGAATAAAACTAAACTTTCAAAATCAGCTTTTTCTAAAATATCAACGATGTTCACCATATGTGAGGAGAACGTACTTAAACTCTGTTCAATCGATTGCTCATCACCGATATCAGCAAAGATATTTTTGAATACACAAATCTCTGACTCATCCATTACTGGAATGTGAAGGCCAGATTGCGCCATTAACACACAAATACCAACTGTTTTCAGCGTAACTGTTTTACCACCTGTATTCGGTCCTGTAATAACAATTGTCGTGAAATCTTTACCTAACATAATGTTATTTGGCACGATTATTTCTGGATCGATTAGCGGATGGCGAGCTTGTCTTAAATCCATATAACGCTCGTTATTTACGATTGGTTTCGTTGCTTTAATTCGTTTCGCATAAAAAGCTTTCGCAAAGATGAAATCAAGATTTGCAACTACTTCTACGTTTGATAAAACGATATCGGCTTCTACTGCTACTTCTTCTGTTAACATCAATAAGATGCGTTCAATTTCTTGTTTTTCTTTCACACGTGCTTCTTGTAGTGCATTATTTAATTCTACAATTACTTGTGGTTCAATAAATAACGTTTGTCCAGAAGCCGATTGATCGTGAACAATACCACCATATACGCCGCGATATTCTTGTTTTACTGGGATTACGTAACGTTCGTTACGAATCGTTACAATCGAATCAGACAGCATCTTTTGCGCGTTTGAAGAGCGCGTCATATTTTCTAACTTTTCACGAATACGACTTTCCGCAGTACGAATTTGAGTACGAATACCACGCAGTTTATCACTTGCGCTATCGACTACTTCACCGCCGTCACCGATGCAATTTGTAATTTTCTTTTCTAAATCATATAAAGATACAATTTGAGCGACGTGAGTTTCTAAAATCGGAAGCTCGACACCGTTATCAGCCATATCTTCAATGAAGCGTTTCATATTACGACTACCATACATCGTATTTGCAATATCAAGTAATTCATTTGGACTTAACATACTCCCAATTTTTGCACGCTTCACATTTGAGCGAATATCCGTAATACCACCTAATGGTGCACTACCTTTTAAACGAATAACTTTCGCTGCTTCATCCGTTGTATCTTGCATTTCTACAATTTCTTCAAAATCAGTGCTCGGCACTAAATGCTTCACTTTGTCACGACCAAGTGAAGATGCTGTATGTTCAAGTAATTGTTCTTTTACTTTATTGTATTCTAATACACGCAACGTTCTTTCTAACATGTTGCAGGTCCCCCTTGTATTACTTATTACGTTTAATATAGTCTAATAAACGTTCAATATCCCACGTGTTAATCACGTTATCTTTTTGAATCCAACCTTTACGTGCTGCTGCTACACCTGTTTCCATATCTTCTAACATTTCAAGCGTATGAGCATCCGTATTAATCGCTACTTTCACACCAGCATCTTGTGCTTGTTTTAATAATTTCGCGCTTAAATCTAGACGGTTCGGATTCGCATTTAATTCTAAAACTGTATTTGTCTCTTTTGCTAGTTCAATTAATAAATCTGTATCTACATCATAACCCTCACGACGCCCGAGAAGACGTCCTGTAGGATGGGCAATCATTGTGACATGTTTATTCTCAAGTGCAGTACGTAGACGCTTCATAATCGTTTCACGGTCTTGTGAGAAGCTAGAGTGAATCGCTCCAATGACATAATCTAATTCTGCTAATACTTCATCATCAAAATCAAGCGAGGCATCTGGTAAAATGTCCATTTCAATTCCGCGTAAAATTGTAATGTCTGGATACTTTTCATTCATACGTTCAATTTCTTTCGCTTGCTCACGAAGACGCTCTTTCGTTAAACCGTTCGCCACTTTTAAGTATTGCGAGTGATCAGTAATCGCCATAAACTTATATCCACGAGCACGGCACGCTTGTACCATTTCTTCAATAGAAAAAGCACCGTCACTCCAAGTTGTATGCATATGTAAATCACCTTGTATATCGGAAAACTGAATTAAGTTCGGATACTCTTTAATTAATTCAATTTCTTTTCCATCTTCACGCACTTCTGGCGGAATAAATGGCAAACCGAAATGAGCAAAGAAGTCTTCTTCAGTCTCAAATGTTTTCACTTCACCTGTTTCCAAGTTCTCTACACCGTACTCACTAATTTTCTCGCCTTTATCTTTTGCGATTTGACGCATTTTTACGTTATGATCTTTTGATCCTGTGAAATGGTGAAGAGTTGTAATAAACTCTTCTGGTTTTACTAAACGGAAATCAATTGAAATATCATATTCATATTGAAGACGGACAGAAACTTTTGTATCTCCACTTGCTATTACTTCAATCATATTATCAAATTGTAGTAAATGCTCACGTACCGCTGCTGGTTCTGTCGTTGCAATGATAAAATCTAAATCTTTCACTGTTTCACGAACACGACGCAAACTACCAGCGCGAGAGAAACGAATTACTTCAGCAATATTCGACAATTTCTCCTCTATTTCCCCGGCAATAGGCAATACCATCGCAATTGGTAAACGCTCTGGACGAGAGCCTACTTGATCGATTGCTTCTAATATTTTCTCTTCTGTCTTCTTACCGAAACCTGCTAAAGCTTGTACTTTATTTTCCTCACAAACAGCTTTTAGCGATTCCATATCAACAACACCAAGTTCTTTGTATAACTTAGCTACCTTCTTACCACCAAGACCTGGTAGTTTTAATAACGGCAATAAGCTACTTGGTACTTCTTTTTCAAGTTCTTGTAATACTTCAGATGTTCCCGATTCTATATATTCTTGAATAACTGCTGCTGTTCCTTTTCCAATGCCCGGTATCTTCGTGAAATCTTCAATCTCAGAAAGACTACGATCATCACTTTCTAATGCTGCTGCCGCTTTACGAAATGCAGATATTTTAAATGGATTCGCGCCCTTTAATTCCATAAAAAGCCCGATTGTCTCTAATAATTTGATAACTTGTTTTTTATTTACTTTCATCATTGCCCCGCCTTTCTTTCATAGAAAAAAACTTCTCTTTCCGAAAAAAGAGAAGTTATACTCTGCTACCTGTCTGCCATAGTTCCTTCACCTTTTCAGATAGAATCGGTGTATCGTCTACAATTATTTTGCTAATTGATGATTTTTGTAATGGTGTTTGTACTTGTTCAATCGGAAGAATGTTTCCAATGATAATTAAGACAAACAAAATAATATATACTTCTAAAAATCCGAGGATTGCCCCCGCAAACGCATTTACTTGCTTTAAAACCGGTATTTCTGCAAACATATTTAACAAATTACCAAGTAATGAAAGTGCAATTTTAGTGATAATAAACAATATGATAAACGCAAGCGCTTGATAAAATACTGTCTCAATATTATTTGCATCAATCCATTCTGGAACAGATACGTTTTTATCAAATGGATACGGAATAAATTTCGCAAGTGCTGGCGCTAAATCTTTACAGTACCAGTATGCAACAAGGTATGCGATAATAAAGCTTGTTAACTTTACAAGTTGCAGAATAAACCCTCTGCGTAAGCCGAGGAAAAATCCCATAACAAGCAGTAAAATGATAATAATATCAATCATGTTATTCCATTCCTTTTTTTGTCATACTTTCTTTCAATTTCTCATGTTCTTCTTTTAATTTTATGTAATCGTGTATGACGTTTACCGCCGTCAATACCGCTAGTCTACTCGTGTCAAGCGAAGGATTCTTGGCATTGAGTTCGCGCATTTTATCATCCACAATCGCTGCTACCATGCGGATATGACTTGTACTTTCATCGCCAACAACTGAATATTGCTGACCATAGATTTCTACATTAATTCGACTTTTCTTTCCCTTTTGTTGTGACAACTCACCGGCCTCCAATCACGTACAGAATCCTAAAGTTTATCATACCATGAACCTTCATAATATGGAAACAGAAAGAACAATCCGATATGATAAAAATAACAATATAAAAAAAGGGGCGACCATTATGTCAAATTCTATCGTAATTCAAACAAATTCTACAGTAATTGAAGACATGAAACAACAATATAAACATTCGCTTAGCCCGAAAACTCCGCAAGGCGGGATCTTCATGGCAAAGGTACCATCTTGCACGATTACAGCGTATAAATCTGGAAAAGTAATGTTCCAAGGAGGCCGCGCTGAAGCAGAAGCTGCCCGTTGGCAAACTGTCTTCCAAACTCCAAAAACAGCTGTAAAAAAATCTGTCGATTCACACCGTTATGCACCGCCTGCTTCCATCGGTACAATGTCTATCGTAGGGTCAGATGAAGTGGGTACTGGTGATTTCTTCGGGCCGATGACAGTCGTTGCTGTATATGTGGATGCGAAGCAAATTCCACTACTAAAAGAACTTGGTGTAAAAGACTCTAAAAACTTAAATGACGAACAAATTACTGCCATTGCGAAACAACTTCTACACGTTGTTCCTTATAGCTCTCTTGTCCTTCATAACGAAAAATATAACGAGCTATTTGATAAAGGAAACAACCAAGGTAAGTTAAAAGCTTTACTACACAATAAAGCTATTACAAACTTATTAGCTAAAATGGCACCTACAAAACCTGAAGGCGTCTTAATCGACCAATTCACACAGCCTGATACATACTACAAATATTTAGCAAAACAAAAACAGGTACAACGTGAAAATGTTTACTTCGCAACGAAAGGCGAAAGCGTCCATTTAGCAGTAGCCGCCGCCTCCATTTTAGCTCGTTACTCATTCGTAAAACAATTTAACGAACTAAGCAAAAAAGCTGGTATGCCCCTTCCAAAAGGTGCAGGTAAACAAGTTGATATCGCCGCCGCTAAATTAATTCAAAAGCTTGGTAAAGAACGATTACCTGAGTTTGTGAAACTGCATTTTGCTAATACGGAAAAGGCGCTTCGCTTACTAAAATAGTATCGACAAAAACAGGAGCCTACAAACTCCTGTTTTTTGTTTTATCCTACTATTGTCCTTATAGTTTTGTTACAATTACAATATACAGATTATTCTAACATAGGAGGAGATTCCCATTGCTACTTCTACAAATGATTCTAAATATTTTACTAGGTAATCCACACGAAAGGCAGTTTGAAATTAGGGAAAACATTCAGCTACTAAGTGAACAACGAGCGTTCAACGATTTAATAGAGCGTTATGGTCGCTCTTTCTTATTAAACTTTCGGATTCGAATATTTATCGGGAAACACGATGCTCGCTCGTTAATACATAATCCAGCAAAACTACAACACTTCTGTGAGGAACTTGAATGTATGATTAGAAAAAGGAGGTTTTTCATATGAACGCTGTAAAAGTTAAAAAGATATTATATGTTTTCGTACACCTCGTAGGCCCACTTTCTTACTTCACTATTTCTACCATTTTGGGAGCTTTTTTCACTACTAAGTCCACATTCGAAAATATATCTGATAATCTTGGCGTGATGGCCATCTATTACGTGTTCATGAGTTTACTGTGGTTTTTCTATTTAGATCGATTAGGCAAAGACATAAATAAGATTACAAAAGAAATTAACGATAATAAGATGTAACACATAACAAAGGAGAGCCCTTAAGGGCTCTCCTTTGTTATGTTAGCTTTGTTTCTGCTTCTTATTAGATGAAGATACTTTATGAGAACCTGTTTCATGTGTTGTCGTTCCTTGTCCTTCTACTTCTGGAGAACCTAGGCCCGATCTCGAATGATCTTTTTTCACTTTTTTACTCATTTATATTCACCCCTTCGCGTTACTTTTTGCTACAGGAGAATAAACTATACAAAATAAAAAGCGAGAGGATTTCCTCTCGCTTTTTTCATATTTTAGAATTCAGAAGAACCTGGAGTTCTTGGGAATGGAATTACGTCACGGATGTTAGCCATGCCAGTGATGTACATTAGGAAGCGCTCGAAACCTAGACCGAATCCAGCGTGTTTTGTACCGCCGTATTTTCTAAGTTCTAAGTACCACCAGTAGTCCTCTTCGTTCATACCTAATTCTTTAATTCTGTCTACTAAAACGTCCATTCTTTCTTCACGTTGACTTCCGCCGATTAATTCGCCGATGCCAGGAACTAGAAGGTCAGTAGCAGCTACTGTTTTACCGTCTTCATTCAAACGCATGTAGAATGCTTTAATGTCTTTCGGATAGTCAGTTACGAATACAGGGCGTTTGAAGATTTCTTCTGATAAGTATCTTTCGTGCTCTGTTTGTAAGTCGATTCCCCATTCTACTGGGTATTTGAAGTCAGCACCTGATTCTTGAAGCACTTTAATTGCTTCTGTATAAGTGATGCGACCGAAGTCAGAGTTAATTACGTTGTTCATGCGCTCAAGAACTGTTTTATCAACGAAGCTGTTGAAGAATTCCATTTCTTCTGGTGCATGCTCTAATACGTATTTCATTGCATATTTCAGCATATCTTCTGTAAGGTTCATTACGTCCCCTAGTTCAGCGAATGCAATCTCAGGCTCAACCATCCAGAACTCAGCAGCGTGACGAGTTGTGTTTGAGTTTTCTGCACGGAATGTAGGTCCGAATGTGTATACATCACGGAATGCTAATGCATAAGCTTCAGCGTTCAGCTGTCCACTTACTGTTAAGTTTGTTTCTTTACCGAAGAAGTCTTTTGACTCATCAACTTTTCCGTCTTCACCTTTTGGTAGGTTATTTAAATCTTGCGTTGTTACGCGGAACATTTCGCCAGCACCTTCTGTATCACTACCAGTGATGATAGGTGTATGAACATGTACGAATCCACGCTCTTGGAAGAATTGGTGAATCGCAAATGCTGCGATAGAACGTACGCGGAACGTTGCAGAGAATGCATTTGTTCTTGGACGTAAGTGAGCGATTGTACGTAAGTATTCAAATGTATGACGTTTCTTTTGAAGTGGGTAATCAGAATCTGATAAGCCCTCGATATCAATTTTTTCTGCTTTAATTTCAAATGGTTGCTTCGCTCCAGGCGTTGCAATTACTTTACCTTCTACTTTAACTGAAGAGCTAAGTGGAAGTTTTGCAATTTCTTTGAAGTTCTCTAATTCTGTATCGAAAACGATTTGAACGCTTTTGAAGAAGCTACCGTCGTTTAATTCGATGAAACCAAATGCTTTTGAATCACGTAAGTTACGAATCCACCCTGATACTTGTACTGTTTGATCTGCATACTTTTCTGTATCTCTATACAGACTTTTTACTAATGTGTTTTCCATAGTGAAATTCTCCTTTGCTCATATATTTAAATACAAAAAAACCTTTCATCCATAAAGGGACGAAAGGTTAAACTTCGCGGTACCACCCAATTTGTCATAAAGACCAACTTTAACTCGTATGTAATACATACTTCCCGGTTTGTAACAGGCCGGATTCCCGTCTAAGTCTACTCTTGAATACAAGATTCAATTTCGGTTAGCAACTCCAAGGTGTTCTTCACATATACCGCCTCATCAGGCTCTCACCGTCCCTGACTCGCTTTGGATTATAGTATATACTACTTTTCCTTATCATCGTCTTTCATTTTGTTAAACTAAAATTAATGTACTACATTCGAGAGAAAGATGCAAGGTGTCGGAAAATATATGAGCGATTTTTGTAATATATCGACTTACCGACAGTGTCCGACAACTAACCCAATAAAAAAATTGCCGGAATATATCCGGCAATTTTCTAATTACTTACGTAACTCCGCACCGAATTTCTCTTCTACCGTTGTTAGTACACGGTTATGTGCTTCTGTTACTTCTTCGTCTGTTAATGTACGTTCTGCATCGAAGTAAGTCATAGAGAATGCAAGTGATTTCTTGCCTTCTTCCATTTTTTCACCTTCGTATAAGTCGAATAGTGTTACGTCTTTCAGAAGTTCTCCGCCAGCTTCAGCAATGACTTGCTTCATTTCACCAGCTTTTGTTTCTTTTGTTACTACAACAGCCATGTCACGTGTCATAGATGGGAAACGTGGAATTGCTGCGTAGTAAGTTTCTTCAGCGTCTGCACCGAATACTTTTACAAGAGATAATTCAAATACGAATGTATTTTTCACATCTAATTGTTTTTCTGCTTCTGGGTGCAATTGACCGATGAAACCAATTACTTCGCCATCTAATACGATGTCAGCTGTACGGCCTGGGTGCATACCTTCACGTTTTGCTGGTGCATATGTGATTTGGTTTGCAACGCCAAGTACGTCGAATAGTCCTTCTAGTACACCTTTCACAACGAAGAAGTCCACTACTTTCTTCTCACCTTGCCATGCATGGTGAAGAGCAAGACCTGTCATAACACCTGCAAGATGTTGTTCTTCTTTCGGAAGTTCTCCTTCTTCTGTCGGTAAGAAGATAGAACCTACTTCGTATAAAGCAACGCTGTCATTTTTACGAGCGACATTGTATGAAACTGCTTCTAGTAATTGCGGTACTAAGCTTAAACGAAGTTGGCTACGTTCTTCACTCATTGGAAGTGCAAGACCTACAGGCGCCTTTTCGTTTGGCTCAACCATATATTGTTTCGCTTTATCAGCGCTTGTTAATGAATATGTGATTGCTTCATATAAACCAGCACCCTCTAAGAAGCGGCGTACTTTACGACGTTTCGTTTGTGCTGATGTTAATTTACCACGAGTCATCGTTCCAGAAGGTAATGTAACTGGAATGTGGTCATAACCGTATAGACGGCCTACTTCTTCTACTAAGTCTTCTGAAATTGTAATATCAGGACGACGTGCTGGTACATTCACGTGGAATGTTCCTTCTACTTCTGTGAATGGGAATTTCAAGTTTGTGAACATTGTACCCATTTCACTCGCAGAAATATTTGTACCTAATACACGGTTTACTTTTTCAGCAGTAACAGATACTGTACGCTCTTGTACTTGTAAGTTGTCAGCTTCTACTACACCTTCAAGTGCTTCACCGCCAGCATATTTCGCCATTAAAGCAGCTGCGTGTTGAATTGCTTCAAATGTACGTGTTGGGTCGATTCCTTTTTCGAAACGTGCACTTGATTCACTACGAAGACCTAAGTCTTTTGATGTACGACGTACTGTTTGACCTGCAAAGTATGCAGACTCAATTAGAACGTTTACTGTCTCATTTGTAACTTCAGAATCCGCCCCGCCCATTACACCAGCAACAGCTAAAGCTTTCGTGCCGTTTGTAATTACAAGGTGGTGGCTTTGTAATGTACGCTCTTGATCATCTAACGTTTCAATTTTTTCGCCTTCTTTTGCAAGACGAACAACGATTTCTTTTGAACCTAATTTATCGTAATCGAATGCATGTAACGGTTGACCGTATTCCATTAAAATGTAGTTTGTAATATCAACTACGTTGCTAATTGGACGAATGCCAGCTGCCATAAGACGAGTTTGCATCCACATTGGTGATGGACCAATCTTTACGTTTTTAACCATTTTTGCAATGTATAATGGGTTTTCTTCTTTCGCTTCTACACTTACAGAAATATAATCAGAAGTTTTTTCTGCTGTTTCTTGTAAGTCGATAGCTGGAAGTTTTACTTCGCGGCCATAAATAGCAGCTACTTCGTAAGCAACACCTAACATGTTTAAGCAATCTGCACGGTTTGGTGTTAAGCCAAGCTCAAGTACTTCATCGTGTAAGTTTAAAATTTCAAGTGCATCTGCACCAACTTCAGCGTCACTTGGGAAGATGAAGATACCATCTGCGTATTCTTTTGAAACTAACTTTCCATCAATACCAAGCTCTTGAAGAGCACAAACCATACCGTGAGAAGCTTCACCGCGTAGTTTTGCTTTTTTGATTTTGAAGTTACCAGGAAGTACAGCTCCAACTTTTGCAACTGGTACTTTTAAACCTTTTGCAATGTTAGCAGCTCCACAAATAATTTGAACTGGCTCTTCTTCACCGATATCGATTAAGCATTTGCTTAATTTATCAGCTTCTGGGTGTTTTTCACATTCTAATACGTGACCAACTACAACACCTTTTACACCTTTATTTAATACTTCAACGCCTTCTACTTCAATACCACTTTTCGTGATTTTGTCTGCTAGTTCTTGTGCTGTTACATCTTTAATATCTACATACTCTTGTAACCAACGATATGATACGAACATACTTATCCTCTCCTTCCCTTACGCTCGTTTGAATTGTTGTAAGAAACGTACATCATTTGTATAGAAATGACGAATGTCATCTACTCCGTATTTCAACATTGCGATACGCTCTGCGCCCATACCGAATGCGAAACCTTGATATTCTTTTGAATCATAACCAGCCATTTCAAGTACGTTCGGGTGAACCATACCTGCGCCTAGAATTTCAATCCAGCCAGTTCCTTTACAAGTGCCGCAGCCTTTGCCATGACACATCATACAAGAAATATCCATCTCTACAGATGGCTCTGTGAATGGGAAGAAACTTGGACGAAGACGGATTTCACGATCTTCACCGAACATCTTTTTCACGAATACTTGCAGTGTACCTTTTAAGTCACTCATACGAATGTTTTTATCAATTACAAGACCTTCAATTTGCATGAACTGATGTGAATGCGTCGCATCGTCGTCATCACGGCGATACACTTTACCAGGACAAATAATTTTAATTGGGCCTTTTTCTTTATTATTTTCCATCGTACGTGCTTGCACAGAAGATGTATGTGTACGTAGTAACGTTTCTTCTGTGATGTAGAATGTATCTTGCATATCACGCGCTGGATGATCTTTCGGTAAGTTTAGTGCTTCGAAGTTGTAGTAGTCTTTTTCTACTTCTGTTCCTTCAGCTACTTCATAACCCATACCGATGAATACATCTTCAATTTGCTCAACAACAGCCGTTAACGGATGGTGACAACCTGTTTCAACAGGACGACCTGGCAATGTAACATCAATTGTTTCAGTAGCTAATTTCGCTTCAATTACTGCTTTTTCTAAGTTACTAATTTTGTCGTCTAGACGCGTTTGAATCGCTTCACGTACTTCATTTACTAATGCTCCCATACGTGGACGCTCTTCTGCTGATAATTTTCCCATGCCGCGTAATACTTCTGTAATTGGACCTTTTTTTCCTAAATACGCTACGCGTACGTCGTTTAAGCCTTTCAGCTCTTTCGCTTCTTCAATAAGCTCTAACGCTTTTTGCTTTAGCTCTTTTAAACGTGCTTCCATTTTGGAACCCTCCTAATTTTAAAAATAAAAAAACCTCGCTCCCAAAAAGGGACGAGGTAAATTCGCGGTACCACCCTAAATTGACAGAACATGTCTGCCCACTCATTAGTTATAACGATCAATTCTGACCGGAACGCCTTTACATATACATGGTCCTGGCGTCAACTCCAGAGGTGAATTCACTTTCGTCTACCATAAGAATGCTTTCAGTCTACGACATTCTCTCCCTATATGGCGATTTTGTAAGCTACTCTTCTCTATCAACGTTTTTCGTTATTTAACTTTTAATATAATGTACTTCAACTTATTATAAGAAGTTTTTTATTTGTTCGCAACCGGGCTTTGCAAATAATACGTTAAAATCCCTGCTGCAACCGCAACATTTAATGATTCTGCCCCGCCGTAAATCGGAATATACAAGTTTTGATCCGTTTTTGCAAGAATTTCTTGGCGTACGCCATTTCCTTCATTTCCTACAATTAATGCAAAACTGCCAGCCGGCGTTACTTCACCATACGGAACTCCATTTTCAAGAGCTGTTCCATATACAGGAACGTTATTTTCTTTTAACTTGTCTACCCATTCTTCTAAGTTCCCTTTTACAATTGGTAAGTGGAAAATAGAGCCTTGTGTAGAGCGGAGTACTTTACTATTGTAAACATCAACACAACCTTCTCCAAGCACAACGGCGTGAATACCAGCTGCATCAGCTGTACGAATAATTGTTCCTAAATTACCTGGGTCTTGCAGGCCATCTAATAAAAGGAATTTCCCATCAGTAAGAGCTACTTCTTTCTCATGCTTCTCACAAACAGCAAATACACCTTGCGTCGTTTCTGTTTCACGAAGTATTTTTACAATCGCCTCAGGTACGATGTACATTTCCACATCATTAACTGTCCAATCTTTCGGAAGGTCTGTCTGATCTGAAACGATAAGTTCTGTTACAATTCCTGTCTTCAAAGCTTCCTCGACTAAGTGGAATCCTTCTACAAAAAATAAACCTTTTTTATCGCGTTCTTTTTTCGTTTGCAGCTTTTTCCACTGCTTTACACGCGGATTTTGTACTGAATCAATGTTTTTCATAATATGTATTTCCCTCTCTTCTTGTCTTATCATTATAGCCTATTTTTCATACATATTTACATAAAAAAGAACAAAAACTAACGTCAGTTTCAATTCTGAAGAAGAGGTGAAAGCAATGAGTTTTAATTTACGTGGTGCCGTATTAGCGAATGTATCTGGAAATTCACAAGATCAATTACAAGAAACAATCGTCGATGCAATTCAAAGCGGTGAAGAAAAAATGCTTCCAGGTCTTGGCGTTTTATTTGAAGTCATTTGGAAAAACGCTGATGAAAATGAAAAGCACGAAATGTTAGAAACACTAGAGCAAGGATTAAAAAAATAAGCAATTTGAAAATCACCTTTGCATAAGCTAAGGTGATTTTTTTGCAGAAAAATTTTTTCTTCTCCTAAACATTTCTACTTTACTAACGAACTATGATGGAGTACAATGTTCAAAATACATTTAAACCGATCGATTTTTCTTCATATACACCATAAGATAAAAGGAGTGAATGTTTTATGCACCGTATTACGCTTGAACAAATTTTTAAACACCACATTACACAAAAATACGTAAACCGTTCTGGAATGGTCCACGCGATCGCTGTCGCTTACCATGCGTTTCACCTAGCCAAAAAGCATCACGCCTCAGTCGATGCTGCCACAAAAGCTGGCTTCCTTCATGATATCGGACATCATACGTGGTACACAGGCGGCGAATGGGATTATGACTTATATAAAAAGAATGATATCCATGCAATTAAAGGCGCTGAAAGAGCACATAAATTACTTATTAGATTAGGAGAACATCCAAAACTAGCAAAAGAAATTTCTATTGCAATTCTTCTTCATACAGATTCTTTCTTAGTGGAACAAGAAATTGAAAGAACATCTCTTCAAAATATTATTAAATGGGCAGACGAAGCAGATGAAGAACCGGGCGGAGCGCATCATTATCGAACAATTTCTTATGAAAAAGCACTTAAAGCAATTCAGCAATTAGATCGATTGGTAGAGCGTGAATTGCAAATAGAGCAAGCAAAATTGAATAACAAGGCAGAACATAGTTATCAATGAGAAAGAGGCATCACTACAGGGTGATACCTCTTTTATTATTTTATGGAAAATAAACCTTTATCCCGCATTAACGGGCAGTAAGACCCCCACCTCGAAATTCAGCAAAGACGAGGAAGTTAGGTGGAGAATCAACTGCCCGTAAAAGCCCGATTGGTGAGGGCTGATAATCAGTGGGGGATGAACCTCCCCAATGATTAAAGTTTCACTTTATATGTAATATTTAAATGTTACATATAAAAACATTTTACTTTATAATTAAATATACAAATATAAAAGAGGTGATTTTACAAATGCAACCCGCTACACAGCTTTCTAATGAACAAAAACACTCGATGTCATGGGGACAATTTATTAGCTCTGTTTTATTCGCCTTTTTTGGAACTGGACTTATTACTGTGTTCCTCGCAATGCCATTAACAATTTATACAGCAGGTCTTACAGATAAAAAACAAGTTGCCCTGTATGAATCTATGGCAAATACTGCAAGTACCGTATTACAACTAGCTGTATTGTTATTCTTCATTTTTAAATTCGAACCCGCAAAAAAATTACTACTAAAATCTTTTAACTTTAAAACAATGAAAGAATGGCGCACATACGTATACTTACTTCTTTTCTTCGTTATCAACATCATACTCAATTACATCTTGTTAAATTATGTGTTCCAAGACGCAACAAAGCAGCAATCTTCCGCACTAAGCTTAGACGTCTTTAAGCAATATCAAATATTATTACTTCTCAGCTTTGCAATACTCACACCCATTTTTGAAGAACTTATTTTCCGTGGTTTTATACTTCGCTTCTTCTCAGAACGCTTTCCATTTTGGATTGCAGCCATCGTAACAAGTTTCTTCTTCGGTATCGCTCATGCATACTCACTTGGGGTAATGGTAATTACTTTCTTTATGGGATTATTAGTGGCCATTTTATGTAAAAAAACAAAGTCCATTATTCCAGCTATGTTATTTCATATTATGAATAACATGTTGGCATTCTTGAGTTAAAAAGAGGTATCATCGCGATACCTCTCTTTACTCTTTTATCATAACTTCAAACTCTTCTGCGGTTAGCGTTTTTGATAATCCGTATCGTTATTTCCCATTTCCTTCAATTTATATATATTTATTAATAATATCCAAAATAAACCTCATGTAGTAAAATATAACTTAATTCACATAAAGGAGTTTACATATGTTCAGTATTATTTGGATGCTTTTCACGCCACTTCTCTTACTATGCGGGATTGCTGGTGGTATTTTTTTAATAGTAACGGGGATTAAATATCGGAAATTACTCGTTGGTTTAATGGGGCTACTTAGCCTATCCTTTGTCACACTACCTTTTGTTCTTTTAAGTGTAGGGATTCATATCGATACAATTTTCCCGATTCCAACTGCTCTTTACTGGACCCTATTTTCTATAACTGGATTATTAGCAGGGGTAAGTGGAGTACAAGCCAAAATTAAAAGTATACGTAATATGGGATTCATTATTTTTACCATTGGAATATTAGGTGTTATCTTCTGGGAGCTCATGTCTGTAGGTGATTCATTCTATATATAATATTTTTTAGCAACCTACAAATCGGAGGTAATACAGAAGTGTTTGGAATATTAACTTGGATGATTTTAGCTCTTACTTTAATGTTATGCGCATTTATCGTTGGTATTTTTTTAATTATTGCTGGCATGAAACATCGTAAATTACTTACCATTATAGCTGGTTTCACTAGCATATTACTCATCGTTGTTCCTATTGTTTGTATAGGTTCTGGAATAGATTTAGAGGGGATGGTTCCAATTTCGGGAACTTTATATTGGTGCTTCTTCTCTTTAGCTGGACTATTAGCTATTATAAGCGGCAGGCAAATATCGAGTATTTGTTCTATGGGGACAATTTTGTTTATAACAGGGCTGTGCTCCGTAACTGGTTATCATTTTTTATATCTCACTCTTTAAAAAGGCAAAAAAGCAGGGAAATTAATTCCCTGCTTTTCTATTTGGTTTATTGCCTGATGGTAAGAAGAACGATAACACCCAAGCAATCCCTGCAAGTATCGTTGCAATTAAGAAGGCATCGTTAATACCGTTAATTGCAGATAGCTTTGAAATTTGTCCATATAATAGTTGTGTGCTCATCGCGTCTCCTGCTTGAGCTGATCCAGCTAAGGCCGCTAAGCTTTGACCCATGCCGTGTACTTTATCAACTAAAATTGGGTTTGATGTTGTTAACATGTTGCCGTAATCTGCTACGTGAGCAGTCGTTTGTTGCGTCATAAGTGTGATTAAAATCGCTGTTCCGATTGAACCAGCTACTTGTCTTGACGTATTTTGCGTTGCTGTACCGTGAGAAATTAATTTCATCGGTAGCGCGTTCATACCAGCTGTCATAATTGGCATCATAATGAATGACATACCAATTGAACGTATAATATAATCCGTCATAATAACGCTATACGGTGTATCCATCGATAATTTTGTAAATTCATATGTCGCATACGTCGTAATTGCCAATCCAATTATCGCTAATGGACGAATGCCATATTTATCGAATAATTTACCCGCTACTGGTCCCATGATTCCCATAATTAATGATCCTGGAAGAAGTAGTAAACCAGATTCAATTGGCGTAAAGCCACGAATGTTTTGCAGATATACTGGAAGCAATAACATACCTCCGAATAATGCCATCGTAACGATTGCGTTAATTACTAAAGTAAAAGTAAATACTGGATATTTAAATACTTGCAAATCAAGCATTTTATTGTCCGTTGTTAACTCTCTCCAAATAAATAACGCTAAACCAATTACACCGATAACAAGTGAAATAATGACTTCTGCACTAGTCCAACTATTATTTCCAGCTTCACTAAATCCGTACAATAAGCTTCCTAGTCCAATACTTGAACTAACCACACCGAATATATCTAATTTCGTTTTAGACACTGGCTGAGCTAGTGTAAAGAATTTTAAAGATAGGAACGTAATAATTAAACCAATAATAAACATCGCATAGAACATTAAGTTCCAGCTATAGTTTTCAATCACCCAACCTGTTACAGTTGGTCCGATAGCTGGCGCTAAAATCATCGCTACACCTAGTAATCCCATCGCCGCTCCGCGTTTATGAGGCGGGAATAACGTCATGAAGATATTCATACCAACCGGCATTAAAATACCCGCACCAACTGCTTGAATTACGCGACCTGTCATCATCATTGTAAAGTTTCCTGAAGTAGCACAAATGATAGATCCTACCGTGAAGAATAACATTGCTGCTACGAATAATTTACGATACGTAAATCGTGAAACTAAAAAGGCACTAATCGGTACTAAAATACCATTTACAAGCATGAAGCCTGTAATTAACCATTGTGCTGTTGAAGTTGATACATTAAATTCATTCATTAACGGAGGTAATGCAACGTTAATGATTGTTTGGTTTAAAATAGAAACGAACATGCCGAGAATTAATACAGCTACAACTGCTTTTACGTTCACATTCTCTACAGGCATAGACATTTGTTTTTTCGGCACTTCTTTTTCTTGTTTTACTTCTTCTTGCTTTCCTGTTTCTAACTCAACTACATTAGAAATTTCCGATTCTTGCTTTCGTTCAATTTCTTTCTCTTCTGTTTCAACTTTACTTACTTCTATTTTACTTACGGCTGGGACTTGTTCTTCTCCCATTTTCGTTTTTTTCTTTCGTAAAAGACGATTTACAAGGAAGAAGACGATTATACAAAATAGTGCATATCCTGCAATTACAATTGAGGACATCTCATCTCCCCCTTACTTATGAATACGAACTGTCACATTCATGCCAGGAACAATATTTACTGATTTGCTATGATCTAAAGAAATTTTAACTGGTACTACTTGTGTTACTTTCGTATAGTTCGCTGTTGCGTTGCTTGATGGCAACATAGAGAATGTATTCGCTGTTGTTAAGCCAACTTGTTCTACTTTTCCTGTTAACGTTGTATCTGGGTATGCATCTACATACACATCTACATCTTGACCTTTTTGAACATCATCAACATCTGTTTCTTCAATGTTTGCTGTTACCCATAAATTGTTCATATCAAATGCATAAGCAATTGGGCTACCCGCTCCAACGAAAGCATTTGTTGTCGCGTTTGATTGTACAACTGTTGCATTTTGTGGAATTGTTACATCTACTGTTTGTTCTCCATTAGCTGCCGCTACAGTAACAGTACCTAATTTATCGTTCTCATTATAATTTTTTCCTACTTCAGCTTTCCAGTCAGTTAGTTTACCTGCTACTGGTGAAGCAACCGGAATTACCTTTCCATCAATCTTTGCATTGTCTGTTTTTAAGTAATTTTCCGTTTGATTGTAATAGTAATAACCGCCAATACCGCCGCCAACTAGTACAATTAATGTGATAATGTTGATAATTACCATTCTTCGAAACTGATTCATTGCATTCCTCTCCTTATATCGCATATAATTTTTTTCTAAACTATTTATGTCCTTATTGTTTAGATTGTTTAATTGTTAATTATATTAACCTTTTAACAAAAAAATCACACCATCTGCAGCGTAAATCGAAACTTCTCTACCTGCGAGCGGTGCTGATTTCTGAAGGACTATCGTTTATAATTATAAATAATTATTTTGAATCTACAACCGACAATTTACGTATGAAATGTCGTTTAAACAACAATATAATACCAATATGTTGTTTAAGTATAGAAAATTAAACGAGGGGAAATAAAAATGTCTATTAAAAATACAAATGATCCACGTGTAAAACGGACGAGACAACTCATACAGGATGCTTTTGTCGCTTTAGTAGGCGAAAAAGGTTTTGAAAATGTTACTGTTCAACATATCGCAGAACGCGCTCCTGTAAACCGCGCTACATTTTATAGCCATTACCACGATAAATATGACTTACTAGACAAAAGCATTGAAGAAATGTTAGAAAAGCTAACTGAAGTAATTAAACCGAGAAATAGAAATAAAGAAGATTTCCAACTAACATTTGATTCGCCACATCCAAGTTTTTTGGCCTTGTTCGAACATATTGCAGAAAACACTAACTTCTATAACGTCATGCTTGGTGATAAAGCTGCTGGAAACTATACGTATAAGATGATGAAAGCAATTCAAACGCATTTAACATTAAGCCTCTCTATTTCACAACCTAACGATGAAAAACTAATGGTTCCACGCGATATTCTCATTAGTTATGTTACTGGTGCCCACCTAGGAATGATTATGTCATGGCTAAAAAGAGGGATGATATATACCCCGCATTTTATGGCGATGCAATTAACTCGTTTAATTATTTTAGGCGCTCATACTGCAGCGGGATTAGAAAGGCCTTTTTAAAACATAAAAAAGCGAAGGAGAAGCTCCTTCGCTTTTTCTATTAATTAAATGTAATGTTATGTACAGCCTCTTTATCAAGACGTTTAATAACTTCTACAATTAACTTCACTGCATTTTCATAATCATCACGATGTAACATTGCCGCATGAGAATGGATATAGCGCGTTGCAATTGTAATTGCCATAGAAGGAATACCATTTACAGCAATGTGAATCGCACCCGCATCCGTTCCTCCGCCTGCTACTGAATCATATTGATACGGGATTTGTAATTCATCAGCAACATCAACTACGAAATCACGTAAACCTGTATGTCCAATAACAGAAGCATCATATAAAATGATTTGTGGTCCATCGCCCATTTTACTTTGTGCTTCTTTTGACGTTACACCCGGTGTATCTCCAGCGATACCAACATCTACTGCGAACGCGATATCTGGTTTAATATAATTCGCAGATGTTTTTGCGCCACGAAGACCAACTTCTTCTTGTACAGTTCCAACGCCATATACAACGTTTGGATGCTTTTCATCTTTTAATTGTTTTAATACGTCAATTGCAATTGCACAACCGATTCGGTTATCCCATGCTTTTGCAAGTAACATTTTTTCATTCTTCATCACTTGGAATTCAAAGTAAGGTACAACTTGATCTCCTGGTCGTACGCCCCACTCCATCGCTTCTTCTTGGCTAGAAGCACCGATATCGATGAACATGTCTTTAATTTCAACTGGCTTTTTACGAGCTTCTGGAGGTAAAATGTGCGGTGGTTTTGAACCAATTACACCTGTTACATCTCCTTTACGCGTTACAATCGTCACGCGTTGCGCAAGCATAACTTGTGACCACCAGCCACCAACCGTTTGGAAGCGAAGGAAACCTTTGTCATCGATTTGTGTAATCATAAATCCAACTTCATCTAAATGACCTGCAACCATAATTTTCGGGCCGTTTTCTTCCCCTACTTTTTTCGCAACTAAACTCCCTAAATTATCAGTAGAAAGTTCGTCCGCAAACGGCTCAATATATTTCTTCATTACTTCACGTGGTTCACGCTCATTACCAGCAATACCACGTGCATCTGTTAATTCTTTTAGCATTGTCAATGTCGCGTCTAATTTTGTCATTGCCAACACCCTCCTTTTTCTTCAGTCAATTCATTATACAATAATTAAATTGAAATATTCAAAAATTAAATTAGTATCCTTGTGTTTGACGCTGATGATTTACTTCATTTTTATCTAAATATGCTTTTTCAATCTCTTCTTGTTCAAATTCAAGTGCTTGTCCAAGTCGAAGATAGCTCGTAAATAATTCAATATAGTTTGTAATAGATGGTTGATCTGTAAAACGAATTACTTTCGCATATGTGTCTAAGAAAATTTCCACTTGTGTTTTATTCGTCTGTGCACATTTATAGAATAGGAAGTTTTTATCAATACCTAAATCAATTCCGATTGATAAAATAAAATGCAAACCATCTACGTATTCTTCTAATATTACTTCACGTTCTGATGCTGGTTTGTTGCTCCAATATTTAAAACAACGTGTTTCATTTGCAAGTTCTCCAATTTCTACAAGAAGAGCTAACATTTTTTCTTTTAACAATTTTTTCGGTTGTAAGTCATGTTCTTTTGCAATACGGTCATCTAATTCTTTTTGTAATTTAAATAGTTGTAGTAAGTCCATTCTATTGTCCTCCTCCAACATCGCATTTTACGCAACAATGTTGTTTCATCTCAAAGTTCATTATTATGTTTCAGTTCTTATGAATAAGTCAGCTATCTAACTCTTTATAAAATAGCTTGTCCTTAATTTACAAATACGTTTCAGTCATCGCTCTTAAATTGTTCATCTGATGAAAGTTCCATATCATCTTTCCATTATAGCAGTGTCGTTTCAGCTAGGAAAGATACTCTTCTTTCCAAACGAGCAGAATTGAAAAAAGCCAGGAGTATTCTCCTGACTTCATATGTATATTCTTCTATACTGCTATAACTTTTATATTGATTTTGTCATATTGATAACAACATAGCCGTTAATCTTTAGAATTTCTTTCACTTCTAACTTCTATTTGAATACAAATAAAAAAACCTTAGAAGAAAATTCTTCTAAGGTTTCAACTAATTAATTAGTTAATGTTGTTTTTTGCAACTGTTGCTAATTCAGCGAAAGCTTTTTCGTCATGAACAGCTAAGTCAGCAAGCATCTTGCGGTTAACTTCGATGCCAGCATTTTTAAGACCGTGCATTAAGCGGCTGTAAGAAAGACCATTCATACGAGCTGCTGCGTTGATACGTGTAATCCATAATTTACGGAAGTCACGTTTCTTTTGACGGCGGTCACGGAATGCATACATTAGAGATTTCATAACCTGTTGGTTAGCAACCTTGAATAATGTATTTTTTGAACCGTAGTAACCTTTTGCTAATTTAATTACTTTTTTACGACGTTGACGAGTAACTGTACCACCTTTTACTCTTGGCATAATATTACCTCCTAATTGTTCTATATATCAGCCGAACTTATTTTAAGTTGTCAAGCATTTGACGAATGCGTTTGAAGTCACCAGCGCTTACTACACCAGCTTTACGTAGTTTACGTTTAGCTTTTGTAGATTTGTTAGCGAATAAATGGCTTGTGTAAGCGTGAGAACGTTTCAGTTTACCTGATCCAGTCTTTTTGAAACGCTTTGCAGCGCCGCGATGAGTTTTTTGTTTAGGCATAGGTATTTCCTCCTCTATCTATTACTTATCGTTTTTCGGTGCTAAAACTAAGAACATACTGCGTCCTTCCATTTTAGGCTTAGATTCAACTGTGCTAACTTCAGCACAAGCTTCTGAGAAGCGATCTAAAACACGTTGACCGATTTCTTTATGAGTAATGGCACGTCCTTTAAAGCGAATTGATGCTTTAACCTTGTCGCCTTTCTCTAAAAACTTGATAGCATTACGAAGTTTTGTGTTAAAGTCGTGTTCATCAATTGTTGGACTTAAACGAACTTCTTTCATGCTAATTACTTTTTGATTTTTGCGCTGCTCTTTTTCTTTCTTCTGTTGCTCAAAGCGGAATTTACCGTAGTCCATAATGCGGCATACTGGCGGTTTCGCATTTGGAGCAACTAATACTAAATCAAGATTAAGATTTGCAGCTAAGTCTAAAGCGTCATTACGAGACTTGATTCCAAGTTGATCGCCATTTGCGCCAACTAAACGTACTTCACGTGCACGAATTTGCTCGTTAATCATCATATCCTTGCTAATAGTAAGCCACCTCCAAGGTTTTCTCAGAACATATTTTGTAGTCATAGAACCCGAACAAAAAAAGTGCGGGCATACGACACCCACACTTGTAAAATCTTAAGTAAGAAATACATTTACCTGTTAACTGCGAATGCGTCCATCAGGTGAGAAGCGGGTGCTTCTACTTGTTCCACAAAACAATATTCTATTATCCTTGATGAGTTTATCATAGGACATGACGTCTGTCAAGAAGACGCGATGTGTTTTACTAACAACAAGAAATATTGTAACAAACAACTAACATACTTGCAATACTTTTTTATGATAAGTGTTACATGGTTATTTTTTCTAATTTTCCTCAAGTATATTACATAAAAAAGCCGCGGTATACCGCGGCTTTTTCTTATCGTTTTCCTTCTACTTTAATCATGTCAACAAAAGCATCTAATGCGATTGTTTCTGATTTTTGTTCACCATATTTACGTACGTTTACGCCGTTTTCAGTTACTTCATTGTCACCTACTACAAGCATGTACGGAATTTTTTGCATTTGTGCTTCACGGATTTTGTAACCGATCTTCTCTTCACGAGTGTCTAATTCAACACGGATACCAGCACGACGCAATTCGTCTTGTACTTTCTTCGCATAGTCTAAATGTACTTGCGGAGAAACTGGAATTACTTGTACTTGAACTGGAGCTAACCATGTTGGGAATGCACCTTTGTATTCTTCAATTAAGAAGGCTACAAAACGTTCCATAGTTGATACAACACCACGGTGAATTACAACTGGACGATGTTGTTTACCGTCTTCACCAACGTATGATAATTCAAAGCGTTCTGGAAGCAAGAAGTCTAATTGTACAGTTGAAAGTGTTTCGTCTTTTCCAAGAGCAGTACGAACTTGAACGTCAAGTTTTGGACCGTAGAATGCCGCTTCACCTTCAGCTTCATAGTAATCAAGACCCATTTCATCCATAGCTTCTTTTAACATACCTTGTGCTTTTTCCCACATCTCATCATCCGCATAATACTTTTTAGTATCTGCTGGGTCGCGGTAAGATAGACGGAATGAGTAGTTCTCTAAACCGAAATCTTTGTACACTTCTAGAGTTAAGTTTACAACACGTTTTAACTCTTCTTTAATTTGATCTGGACGAACGAAAATATGCGCATCGTTTAAAGTCATTCCGCGTACACGTTGTAATCCAGATAACGCACCTGACATTTCATAACGGTGCATTGTTCCAAGTTCCGCAATACGGATTGGTAATTCACGGTAGCTGTGAATATCATTTTTATAAACCATCATATGATGAGGACAGTTCATTGGACGAAGAACTAATTCTTCGTTATCCATTTCCATTGATGGGAACATGCCATCACGGTAGTGGTTCCAGTGACCAGAAGTTTCATAAAGCTCTCTGCTTCCTAGTACTGGAGTATATACGTGATCATAGCCTAAGCTTGCTTCTTTATCAACGATATAACGCTCGATAATACGACGAATTGTTGCACCCTTTGGTAACCAAAGTGGTAAACCTTGTCCTACTTTTTGGCTATTAGTAAATAGTTTTAATTCTTTACCTAATTTACGGTGATCGCGCTCTTTCGCTTCTTCAAGCATACGTAAGTGCTCATCTAATTCCGCTTTTTTAACGAATGCAGTACCGTAAATACGTTGTAGCATTTTATTATTGCTATCGCCGCGCCAGTAAGCACCTGCAACGCTTAATAATTTAAACACTTTTATTTTCCCTGTAGATGGAAGGTGAACACCACGACAAAGGTCGAAGAATTCGCCTTGCTCATAGATTGAAATAACTGCATCTTCTGGAAGATCGTTAATTAAATCTAATTTTAACTCATCGCCGATTTCTTCAAAGCGACGAATTGCTTCTGCACGTGGTACTTCATGACGAACGATTTCTAAGTTCTCATTCACGATTTTTTGCATTTCTTTTTCGATTTTCTTGAAGTCTTCAACTGTAATTGCTTCTTCCATATCAATATCGTAGTAGAAGCCATTTTCAATTACTGGACCAATGCCGAGCTCAACCTTAACATCTTTATATAAACGTTTTAACGCTTGTGCTAAAAGGTGGGCTGTTGAATGGCGTAAAATATATAGGCCATCTTCAGAATCTAATGTAATGATAGAAACTGCACCATCTTCTTCGATTGGTGTAACAAGATCGATCATCTCATTGTTTAATTTTCCAGCTACAGCTTTTTTCTTTAAGCCTGGGCTAATAGAAGCTGCGATTTCTTCAGTTGTTACGCCTTTTGGAAACTCCTTAACAGCTCCATCAGGGAAAGTAATTTTGACTACATCTGCCATCACTGGTCACTCCTCTTTTTCTCAAAATAAAAAACACTCATCCCGTAAAAAGGGACGAGTGTTGAATTCGTGGTTCCACCCTTGTTCCAATTAACATAATTGTTAATTGCTCAAGTTCAACATAACGGTGTTGTCCGTTAGCAATTACTAGAAAAACCGTTCACTGCTAAAGTTTAGAGGTGGTAAGTAATAATCCCGTACTAGGAAGCTCACACCCTAAGGCTTCCCTCTCTGAAAATCGTAGAAAACTACTCATGTCCTCATCATGACATTTCAATATATTTCATTTATGTAGGTAATTATATGCTCAAAAACTTAGAAAATCAAGGGCGTTACCTTTATTTTTTAAATTTTTCACATTGCGCTCAAAATCATGTAATCCATGTAATTGGACCCGTTCTTGGAACACATTTCGCAAAGTAATTATCATATTATGGTCTTGTTCTTTCGTATATAAATAAATCTTTTTGGGCGAAATAGAAAGAAGCGGCGCAATTACTTTCGTATCAATATATACATCATTTTGCTTTAATAATTCCTCATCTATATATTGGACCAACTTCTCCTGTTTTAAACGTCTACCTTTATCATCATAAAAGATAAAGCTTTCATCAAAAATAAGATGCATGCAAGACAAACGTGATTTACGGCTACTTACTTGTTGCCGAAGCGTCTCAATGAACATTTGGTATTCTTGCTCCATCTTATATTCATCAATTGCCACTTCCGCAAGTTTAGCTACCATTTCCCTATATGTACGAAGACGAAAACGGATATATGATGAAAACGAGAATGAGAGCGGATCACAAAGCCAATTATTTAAAGAAGACTTAATATATGACTCAAATGCGTTACGCGTTAAATCCTGAGCTACACCTTTTCTTCTTCCCTTTAAAATCTCATGTGCCATGTGCAATATTTGATGACACTCTTCTTGTTCTTCATAAAAAAACTTTTCTTTTAAAATCGTATAAATCCACTCATTTTGTTTCACATTCACAATGAAATACACCATTACTGGCAATAAGATCTTTTCAATATAATTCGATTCACGTACTGGTATGTGAATCACCACTTTTTGTTCCTGTAAATACACACTCGTTTCCTTATATAATATTTCCGCTCTTTTCAGCAATTGTCTATATACGTGCATAGCATCATTTTTTTCTTCGAAGCAAATTTCAATCACTTTTGTCCCCCCTTTTATCCCCGCTCTAAAGGACTGTATCTATACGTTACAAATCCTATAAGAGTCCGTTCCGCGTGAAGTTCACTCTTAGTAGAATTACATTTCCTATCGTTAGAAAATCCACTCAATATGGCTTGCTAATTTTATATATATTAAGGGAGGGAGAAAAAAATGATACAAGCTACTATGAATTTTTATTGTATACTTTACTTATCAATAAAAGGGGGTATCCGAATGTTTGAATATAAATTCGTAAAAGTCGAATTACATTGGGGGTTCACTCGCTCAAAACCAGCTGAAGACTACCAAGAAATTATTCAAGAACATGCTAGAAATGGCTGGAGGTTCGTACAGATTGTTGCCCCTACGATTGGCAGTTCTGGACAACCTGAATATTTCGACCTCATATTTGAAAAGAAAATATCACTATAATACAAAAGAGCAAGCTTCTCAGCTTGCTCTTTTACTTATGACGACGGTTTTTCCCACCAATCGGAATTGGTTTCGCTAAATATTTAATTCGTTCCATAATACGTGCTGCCTTCATTTCTTCAGCCTCGCCACGCTGCGTATACGTTAAATGGTGTTCCAGTTGTTTAAAATCAAAATTAGACGTAAAGAACGTCGGTAAGTTTTCTAACATACGGAATTGTAAGATTGCACCGAGTACATCGTCACGGACAAAGCTTGACATCGCTTCTGCCCCGATATCATCTAACATTAAAACTTGTACGCGTTTAACCGCATCAATCTTCTCACCAATCGAATTATCTTGAATTGAACTTTTAATTTCACGTAAAAATTCCGGGAAGTATACGAGCATCGAACTTATTTTCTTTCGAGCAAGCTCGTTCGCTATTGCTCCTAACAAATACGTTTTTCCTACACCAAATTTACCGTACAAATATAAACCTTGTGCTTTTTTACCTGGTTCATATGTACTTAAAAATTCATTCGCTGCACCAATCGCATCGATACGTGCATTTAAATCAGAAGGATCTAAGTTTTCCATAGTTGCCTGTAAAATATCCGTTGGCATATATACACTTTGAACAAGTTTTTCATATTTCTTTCTCTCGTCATGCGCTACTTTTCTAACGCAGCGATCGTATTGAATATCAATCATCTTCCCTTGAATAACAAGCTTTGGCTCGTACCCTTGTAGCATATTTTTACATGAGCCTAAATCCGGACAATCCACGCAACCTACACTTTGTCCAATATATTCATATAACTTCACAAGACTGCGCTCAATCATAGAAGTCGTTACTTCACCCTTATGTTCATCTATAAATTCTTTCACACGCGGATGCGCCATTACTTCTGCCTTTAATACTTCATATCTATTTTTAAAGTTTTCATTTTCCATTAATTTTGCAAATGAATTTTGAATATGCTCCATTTTCTCACCTCAAAGAGCGTTCATTCTCTTCTATTAATCACGCTTATATTTTTTTAACACTTCTTCTAGTCGTTTTCGTTCATCTTCTAGCGTACTTGCATCTTTTTCTACACTTACATCTTTCTTCACTGTTTCTTTCTCTTGTTCTTTCGGCTCTTCTTCCTTAAGCCAATCTGGCACCATTTCTTTCCGCACCGTTTTCTTCGCCGTACGGCCTTTTTTCTTCGTCTCAGCCCACTCTTGATATTGACGGTTCTCTTCTTTCGCTAACGCCATCGCGTCCGCTACTGTACCGACCTTTTTACGTGCCCAATGCCCAGCAATCTTCTCGACATACGTTTTCGCAAGTTTCATATCTGAGCGTAGCATAACGTAATAAATAAGTACATTCACAACTCCTGGTGTCAATTTTTGATTAATCATGACATCTTCAACGATCTGCAAGTCCGCTTTCGTTGCCTCTGCACCACCAGAAATCTCTTTCAATAGTTGTTTTGGTGAGATTTCCTCTAGCTGCTTTATTAGCATCTCCTCTTGCGATGAAGGCTCTTTCTCTTTCATCGTACGTGCAGCATGAGGCTGTACTCTTTCACTTAATACCGGTAATGCTTGACCATTTTCAAATTGATACCAATCGCGCGCTCCTTTTCTAAGCCTTTCCATATCAATTGTTTGCATCTCTGTCACTGCACCAAGAACGATATTTTGCATCGATAACACATCTACACCGTACACGTAAGCAAGTGTTATAACGCAGTCTCTCACTTGATCTGTAATCGCCTTTTTAGGAACAAGAGCGGACAATCCATCTACAAATAAAGAGAAATCAAAGAAATCATTCCAAACTTTCGGAGCGTCTCCCTTCTCGTTACTTGGCATAGTTGTCGTTTTTGGAATACGAAGGTCTTCTTGCGCATGCTCAAGCTGTCCTGGATTAAACGAACCAAACACATCATTGAAAGAACGCGTAACATTTTCATAAGAAGCAAAATCAAATTCTTCTTCTAAGAAATATTGCTTTACTTGATTATATTTTGCCCTGCTCAATCGATTGTATAAAAAGATACTTAAAACAATATCATCAAAAAACTGCTTCGGAGATAAAGGTGGTTGCAACTCATATATGAACATTCGAATATCTTTTTCTTTCTTAATATATACCTTCAAAAGCCCAATTGCCTCTAACTTTACTCGTTCCTCATATACTTCAGGAAGTTGCATTTGCATAGTCACCATAAGGGAATGATGCGTATTCTCTTTTCCAAATACACGATCTTGCTCAAGCTCTCCCCATAGTGTCATGTATAAGCTAAAAGCTCTACTACCTATTAACGGCTGATACAACATCGTTAACACTTTTCGGTCGTAATTGTGCAGTAGTCCTTTCGCACTTACTTTATAACGATCAATCGGCAATAGCTCCATCCATGACTGTTTTTCCATTCTTGCTTTTCCTTTCTCTCATCCAATCTATCCTCTACTTCATTCGTTCTATCTTCATTATATAAATTCTTAGTGAAAAAGAGCTATTAGCTTGCGCTTCTAGCTCTCTTATCCTATTACTTACGGTATGTAAAGAGAATAAAATACAACTTCTACTCTCTTTCTTTTTGCAGTATATCTTTTAATTCTTCAATAAATACATTTAAATCTTTAAATTGACGATATACAGAAGCAAAACGTACGTAAGCAACATCATCAATATCGCGAAGTTCTTCCATAACAATTTCACCAATCATATCACTTTTCACTTCTGATATACCTAAATTACGCAGTTCACGTTCCACGCTTTGTGTTACTTCTTCTAATTGTCTTAAAGATACTGGTCTTTTTTCACACGCTTTAATTAAACCGCGTAAAATCTTTTCTTTATTAAACTCTTCTCGTGTGCCTTCTTTTTTTACAACGATAAGAGGTGACTCTTCTACCCTTTCAAAGGTCGTAAAGCGACTTAAGCAGCTTTCACACTCTCTTCTTCTTCGAATAGAGCGCCCCTCGTCTACCGGACGCGAATCTAACACTCTTGTACCATTATGAGAACAGGATGGACAACGCAATTCATTCACTCCTTTACACTATACTCTTTATTTTTTCTCTACTTACTTCATCTGACAATATATACACATTATTATATAACTCATTTTAACTCTCTTACCACTTTAAGTTTCAGCGCATTATTTTATCATCTCATCCTTAAAAATAAGATGGTATATAGGGCACTACCTCATTTGCAAGAGTCCAATTTATTCAACTAACAAGTACGTTATATTTTCCCTTTTTTATAAACTAAAAAAGAGGTGCATTATACACCTCTTTACATTTTAAATCAATTATGTTCTTTTTTAAAGAGCTTTTGTTTCTCTCTGCTTAATTTCGAAGCTACCAGTGCCTCGAGGAAGCTCGATGCTCTCACGCGTTTTCGCGTTTAAACCTTCTGCAATATATTCTGCAGCAACATTTGGATCAATACGATCCCCACAAGTATAAACATCAATACTTGCGTAACCGTGCTCCGGAAAGCTATGAATTGTTAAATGTGATTCCGAGATAATTACTACTCCACTTACACCTTGTGGTGCAAATTTATGGAAAGCAACCTCACGCACTTCAGCACCAGCTCTTAGTGCTGCATCCACAAATAATTGTTCAATATACGGCATGTCATTAAGCTTGTCGAAATCGCAATCCCAAAGTTCAGCGATCACGTGACGACCCATCGTATCCATAGTATCCATTCTACAGTTCCCCCTTGTAAATTTATTCTAACTGTTCGAATTGAAAACTAATTTGCAATTTGGCTTGCTCCACTACCACGGGGGAAAGTTAGTCCAGAGAGGTCCTAACCCTTTAAGTAGTGACTACGTACCTCAGCTCTTAAGTTTACGAGTGTTAGTATACTTTGTTTATTTTCATTTTGCAACAACAGTTTTTTCGATTTTCTGTCATATTTTCCTCTTTACTTTTCCCTAAAAAAAATAAACGATTCACAAATGCAGTAATCACAACGTTTCGTGGTATGTCCACTTTTTAAAATATACTTATATAATTTTTTTCCTTTTCAGAAAAAATTAAAAAAAGAGGGCAAATATTACCTTGCCCTCTCCTCCCTTATTCACTTAAATGTGTTGCACATTTTCTTGTTTCGCTAACTCTTCAACAACTAACGTTACAAGATCTACAACACGACGAGAGTAGCCCCACTCGTTATCATACCAAGCAAGTACTTTCACTTTACGATCACCCATTACCATTGTAGATAAACCATCGATAATAGCTGAATGTGTATTTGTATTAAAGTCGATAGATACTAAAGGTTCTTCGCTGAATTCTACAATACCTTTTAAAGCACCGTTTGCAACAGTTTTGAATGCATCGTTAATAGCTTCAACTGTCACATCGCGTTTTACATCTACTACTAAATCAACAAGAGACACGTTTGGTGTTGGTACACGAAGTGCCATACCATGAAGTTTTCCGTTTAATTGTGGAAGAACTTTTGCTAGCGCTTTCGCAGCACCTGTCGTTGTCGGAATGATTGATTGTCCGCAAGCACGTGCTCTTCTTAAATCTTTATGTGGGTTATCAATATTTTTTTGGTCATTTGTATAAGCGTGAACTGTCGTCATTAAACCGTTTTCAATTCCAAACCGCTCATCTAACACCTTCACAACAGGCGCTAAACAATTTGTTGTACAAGATGCATTTGAAATAACAGTATGTTTTGTAATATCTAATTGGTCTTCGTTCACACCAACCACAATTGTTACATCTTCATTTTTACCAGGCGCTGTTAAAATAACTTTTTTCGCTCCAGCTTCAACGTGAAGAATTGCTTTTTCTTTCGAATTAAATTTACCAGTTGCTTCAATTACAACTTCAACACCTAAATCTGTCCAAGGCAATTCCTTTGGATCGCGGTTGTTTAAAAGGCGAATCATTTTTCCATCAACTAATAAGTGATCTTCAAATGCTTCTACTGTTCCGTCAAACTTGCCATGAACTGTATCATATTTAATTAAGTGCGCTAACGTTTCAGATGGATAGCTTGCATTGATTGCTACAATTTCGAATGCGCTTTCTTTTATTGCTTGACGAAATACCATTCTCCCAATACGTCCAAATCCATTAATTGCCACACGAGTCATAATATGTTATCCCCCTTGAATGCGTTATACTATTTATCTCCAATCCCAATAATAGTATAACACAAAAAGGGGATATGTCACTAAGCATTTTCATTAATTTCACAATTTTTTAGTCAATAATGTTCCATTTTTTTAAAATTACCTGCAATTGTGTTTTCGTTCCCATAATTGTGCCATCATTATTTATCACTTCATCTGCATTTTTCATTTTTTCTTCTAACGGCATTTGAGATTGAATACGAGCTGTTGCTTCTTCTTCTAAAAAGTTATTTCGTTTCATTAAACGTTCTAATTGCGTATGCGG
The DNA here is from genome assembly GCF_051781745.1 of Bacillus cereus group sp. Bce019. NCBI lineage: Bacteria > Bacillati > Bacillota > Bacilli > Caryophanales > Bacillaceae > Bacillus > Bacillus cereus group sp. Bce019. Next base: position 8,497 of record NZ_JBPWJX010000010.1, on the reverse strand, counting down.
CTTAACCGCTACAACTAAAATGCGGTCAACGAGACTTGTTAATTTGCTTTCAAATAAGAGAGGAATATCTAACACAACCGCTTGCATACCTTCTTTTATGTACATTTCCTTTTGCCTATTCATTTCCTCACGCACTGCAGGATGAACAATTTTATTTAACTGCAATCGTTTTTCTTCATTATAGAAAACGACACTTCCTAGTTTTGGACGATCTAGTTCTCCATCCTCTTGTAACACTTCCGTTCCAAATACTTCTACTATTTTGTTATATGCTGGTTTTCCTCGCTCTACAACTTCTCTTGCGATAATATCTGCATCAATAACTGGTATGCTCAGTTCACGAAACATTTCTGATACCGTACTTTTTCCGCTTGCAATGCCTCCCGTTAATCCAATTACTACTGTCATAATAATCCTCCTCATAATAAAAGGCGCGAAACTAATGTTCCACGCCCATACTTACATTTTCCAAATTCCAATAATGATGAGTAATACTCCAGGCAGGAATGTAAATTTTTGTAACCACTTCATATTTGATAAAACCGTTCCAAGTTTCATTCCAATAAATAAAAACAAAGAACTCATAACTGCAACTAATATCGCCATCATAGCGGGTGCATACCCTAATAAAGATGCACCAATTCCGGCACCAAATGAATCTACAGAAAGAGCTATACCAAGAAGTAATGCTTCTCCTGCAGAAATGGTGCCTGATTTATCAAAATCTGCAACAGTCGGTTTCCGTAAAATTTGAATCACTAGGCCTAGCGAGGCAATCTCTAATTTCCAGACCTTCTCCTCTTGCTTCGGTTCTTCTTTTTTCTCACTTCGAAAAAATTGATATAATACCCAAATCCCTATTCCAATAAGAACAAGCCCACCGATACGCGTTGCGATAACAGGTGAAAATACTTTCGCGATCATATGTCCAATTCCCATTGAAACAAGCATAACAGCCGCTGAACACATTCCGATAATTATAATTGATCTTAGTGGAATTCTTACGCTTCTTAAACCATATGTTAGCCCTACACTACAGCTATCTAAGCTTAATGTAAAAGCTAATAAAATAAGAGATAAATAAAGGTACATCGGTAAGCTCCTCCCTTATACATAGCTCTGCTGTATGTATATGACAAATGCCTATCCGATGTTATCTCTTTTCTATATTCTAGGCTGACAAATTGGGCAGTAATGCGTTCCTCGCCCGCCAACAACTGTTTTTTCTAATATCGTGCCACAAGTTACGCACGGCTCTCCTTTTTTCCCATATACATTTAGGAGTTCTTGGAACGAACCAATTTGCCCTTGTGAGTTGATATACGTCCGAATTGTACTTCCGCCACGCTTTACTGCTTCGCCTAGCGTTGTAACGGTAGCTTCATAAATTCGCTCAATTTCTTCTACTGTTAAAGACGAAGCTTCTCGTTCTGGATGAATTTGAGAACGGAATAAAACTTCATCTACATATATATTTCCAAGCCCTACTAAAAGACGCTGGTCCAGTAGCACAACTTTTATTTTACGATTTGTCTTTTGTAATCTTTCTTGTAAATACTGCGGTGTCATTTCAGCATCAAATGGCTCCGGACCTAAGTCAGCAAGAGGCATTTGGTTCATTTCTTCACCTTTCTTAAAGAGATGCATCGTACCAAACTTTCTCACATCTTTATAATGTAATTCCGTTCCATCTGTAAATAAGAAACGGACGTGCGTATGTTTATCAATCGGCTCATCCTCTTGATGTAATAAAAACTTACCTTCCATACGCAAATGTGAAACAATGACATAATTCGTTACATATAAAAGCAAAAACTTTCCTCTTCGCTTTATATTTTCAATCTTCTCGCCTTTTAGCATTTCTTTAAAGATTTCTGCATCATCCGGTCGTTTCACTATTTTTGGATAAGTAACAATAACATCTTCAATCGTTTTTCCTGTTACAAGATTTTCAAGTGTCCGTCTGACGTTTTCAACCTCTGGTAATTCAGGCATTTCATCACTTCCTTATTTTGCGTCGTACCAAGTTGGACCGTAAGAATAATCAACTTTCAGCGGAACTGCAAGTTCAATCGCATGTTCCATTACTTCAGGTACAAGCTGCTCTAATTTTTCGATTTCTTCTTTTGGTGTTTCAAATATTAATTCATCGTGTACTTGCAGAAGAAGACGCGCTTGTAATCCTTCTTCTTTTAAACGATCTGCCATAATAATCATCGCTTTTTTAATAATATCTGCTGCAGTACCTTGAATTGGTGTATTCATCGCTGTACGCTCAGCAAAGCTACGCAAGTTAAAATTACGACTCGTAATTTCTGGAATATAACGGCGACGATTTAATAATGTAGCTACATATCCTTTTTGTTTCGCATCTTTTACGATGTCCTCCATGTATTCTTGTACACCAGGGAAACTTTCTAAATACTTTTCAATAAATTCCGCTGCTGCTTTTCTTGTAATTCCTAAGTTTTGTGAAAGACCATAATCACTAATACCATACACAATTCCGAAGTTAACAGCTTTCGCTTGTCGTCTCATATTTGAAGTTACTTCATCTTTTTCAACGCCAAATACATCCATAGCTGTTTTCGTATGAATATCCATGTCATGTTGGAACGCTTCAACTAGCCCTTTATCATTTGCAATATGAGCTAATACACGCAGTTCGATTTGTGAATAATCAGCCGCATACATAATCCACCCTTCTTCTGATGGAACAAATGCCTGACGAATCTTTCTTCCTTCTTCTAATCGAATCGGGATATTTTGCAAGTTCGGATCCGTTGAACTTAATCGACCTGTTTGCGTTAACACTTGATTAAAGCGAGTATGAATTTTAGATGAATCTTCATGTACAACTTTCAGTAAACCTTCAATGTAAGTTGAATTTAGTTTCCCTAATTGACGATAATGTAAAATATTTGGAATAATTTCATGGTGATTCATAAGCTTATCTAGTACATCAGCTGACGTAGAATAACCTGTTTTCGTCTTTTTAATAACCGGTAAGTTTAAGTTCTCAAACAGAATAACACCAAGCTGCTTCGGTGAATTAATATTAAATTCTGTTCCCGCAAGCTTATAAATTTCCTGTTCCATTTCCTTTAATCTACCCGCAAGTTCTTCTCCCATATTACGAAGACGCTCTGTATCAACTTTTACACCCTTTACTTCCATATCAGCTAATACACGTGCAAGCGGCAATTCTAATTCTGTAAACAGTTCATATTGCTCATTCTTCTTTAACTCTTCAACGAATGTTTGCTTTACATCATATAATACATGCACTTTACGAGCCACATGCTCCGCGACTACCTCTAACTCTGGAACCGCACGCTTCGCACCTTTTCCGTAAACTTCTTCATCTGATTTCACAGCATGCGTTTCTTTCATTTTCGCTACAGTACGGAAATCTTTATCTGTATCAGCCGGGTCAAGTAAATAAGCAGCGATTAATAGATCAAAGTCAATCCCTTGCATATCTATCCCATTCCATTTCAGTGCAACGATTGCACGCTTCGCATCAAATGTATGCTTTCTCATTTCTCCATCTGCAAGCCACTCTTTAAAAGCATCTGACTTAAGAGCAATGTCTGTCTGAATAAAGTAACATCCATTTTCATTTTGAATACCGAAACCTTGAATGTCTGCTTTATGATAGTTATCTTCTTGTACTTCAACGATAAGCGCACTATCTTGCTGAAGCATTTCTTCTGTAACTTCTTCCACAATATCAAATGTAATATCATCTAATTCAGCTGGAGCTGTTTCTTCTGGCGTAACGCCTAATTTATTTAAAAGAGATGTAAATCCTAAACTCTCGAACATTGGAATGACATCACTTGCTTCATATCCTTTATACGCCATATCATCCACATGAACTGTAATCGGCGCATCTGTAATAATAGTTGCAAGATCCTTACTCATAAGAGCTTGTTCTTTATTTTCTTCCAGTTTTTCTTTTAATTTCTTCCCACTTACTTGATCTATATTTTCATACACCGCTTCAACCGTTCCAAACTGTGTTAACAATTTAATTGCCGTTTTTTCACCAACTCCTGGTACACCCGGTATATTATCTGACTGGTCTCCCATTAAACCTTTCATATCGATAATTTGCTTTGGTGATAAGCTGTATTTTTCAAATAAAGCTTCTTTCGTATATTCATCCACTTCTGTAATCCCTTTTCGCGGAATACATACAAGCGTGTTATCAGAAACAAGTTGAAGTAAATCTTTATCTCCTGAAATAACTTTTACACTTGCCCCTTGCTCACTCGCTTCTTTCGCTAACGTTCCCATGATGTCATCCGCTTCATAATTTTCTAATTCATAACGCGGTACATTGAACGCATCCAGCATCTCACGAATAAACGGGAACTGCTCTGATAATTCAGGTGGAGTCTTTTGACGTCCTCCTTTATACTCACTATACGTTTTATGACGGAACGTTGTTTTGCCTGCATCAAACGCCACTAACATATGAGTTGGCTTTTCTTCCTCTAATATTCTCATTAACATCATTGTAAAACCGTAAATTGCGTTCGTATGTATACCTTTGTCGTTATTTAAAAGCGGTAGTGCAAAGAAAGCACGATACGCGATATTATTACCATCTACTAATACGACCTTTTTTTCCAAAATTGAAACCTCCCCATACAAATTTGAAATGATTTTTTTCACAGAAAAAAACCGTTCCTTTCCTCTCTCTATATTAACATGACTAATAGAGAGAAGAAAAATAACGGCTATTTCTTTCATATATAAAACAGACTTATATTGGCATAAAGGGAAGTGACGAGAACAGCTTAACTATTCTCGTCCAAAATTACTCCTTGGATGAAGGGGTTTTCATGTATTATATTAACAGAGCTTTATTAATATTTAATTAAGCCATTGTTAATATATTGTAAACATCCTTCATCCTATTTTTCAGTTGCTGATTTCGGTAAAACAACTGTAAACGTTGTCCCTTCTCCAACTTCACTATCTACTGTAATCGTACCTTGATGCGCCTCAACTAAATGCTTTACGATCGACAATCCAAGGCCGGTACCACCAGTATTTCTACTTCTTGCTTTATCCACCCGGTAGAAACGTTCAAAAATACGCGGAATTTCCTCTTTACTAATACCAATTCCAGTATCCGATACTTTTATATAAGCATTATATTTATCTTCCGCTAACTCTACTGAAACAACGCCTCCAGCCGGTGTATATACGATTGCGTTATTAATTAAATTAATAAAGATTTGTTTCAAACGACTTGGATCTCCAATAACAGAGGCACGTTTTAATACATTCACTTGTAAAGAGATTTCTTTTTCTCCTGCTTTATTATCAAGTACCATATGAATATCTTCAAGCAGCCCCTTCATATCAACGGTTCCCATATTTAATTTAAATCCTTGTTGTTCGATCTTCGACAAATCTAATAAATCTTCAATTAATCCTTGCATGCGCTCACTTTCTTTTAAAATAATGTGCAAGAAATGTTCGCAGAATTTTTTATTATCCATCGCTCCGTCTAAGAGTGTTTCTGAAAAACCTTTAATAGAAGTAATCGGTGTCTTTAATTCATGAGAAACATTCGCTAAAAAGTCTTTTCTCATTTGTTCTAATTTCTTTAACTCTGTTATGTCATGGAATACGAGAACAATCCCTTTCCATTCATGGTTTGTCCCGATAATCGGCGCTCCATATACTTCGAAATGCTTCCGTTCAATTCCAAGTGGCAATAACATTTGTTTACGCACTTTCACTTCTGTCATAAAGATTTCTTCTACAAGCTCAATAATTTCTGTATGATGAAACGATTCATAATATAAGCGATCTAAATATTCTTCATCTGTTACGTGGAAAGTTTCCTTATAAGAGCGGTTTACAAGGTTTATATATCCTCGGCTATCAATTAAGATCATTCCGCTTCCCATATTTTCAATTAACGTATGCAGACGATCTTGCTGCATTTCTTGTTCAAGTGTCATCTCTTGTAAATTTCGAGCTAAAATATTAATCGCTTTACTCAGCATTCCAGTTTCATCCGAATGACTTTCGTATGCACGTGCTTTATAATTACCCTTTGCCAATTCAATTGCAACTTTCGTAACCGATTCAATTGGCCTAATATATTGCCCTGTAATTTTCATACCTAAAAATACAACTACGAGACAAGCAATGACAAATCCGATAATTAATAATCCCCACGTTTTTTGATGTACGTCTCTTAAAGGATCAATTATACTTTTCACCAAAATGTATCCTTGTTTTCCTTCTACATCTTGAACGAACACCGCATGATAAAATTCATTCTTTCGATTCGTTTCTTTCGTAATCACTTTACTTCGTTGTTTTGCCACTTCCGAAGAAAGTTCTTTAATCGTCTCTGGACTAAATGCCAATTCTTGTCCTTTTCTATATTGAACTTTCTTTTTTTCATCCAAAAATACGATAGAAGCTGGTATTTTTTCTTCTAACTTTTCAAATACGTATGGGTTTTTTAAGACATTATCAAAACCTTGCTCTTCTGCTAACGTCGCAACATACTCTGTCTCTTTTACCATTCTCTCTTTAGCATGATCTATATAGTAGTTTTCAAACACAGTTTCTAGTAATAAACCTAGTCCAACTAAAATAAATACAATAAGAGAAACAAATGTAAAAAGAAGCCTGGAACGAAATTTATTCATTCCCTTTTGGCTCCTCTAATTTATATCCTAAACCACGTATCGTTTTAATGTACGTCGGTTTTTTCGTATTTTGTTCAATTTTATCGCGCAAATGGCTAATATGAACATCAACAATTCGTGTATCACCAGCAAAATCGTAATTCCATACAGCACTTAGTAATTGATCACGTGTTAACACGCGACTTTTATTTTTCGCAAGATACACAAGTAGTTCAAATTCTTTTGGTGTTAATTCAAGCTTTCTTCCTTGGAAATAAGCCTCATAAAATTCCGGTAAAATTTTAAGTTCTGCAATTGTGATGCTATCTTCATCTGGCGCTTCTGCAACTTGTTCTTCTTGTTGTAATTTCGTACGACGCAAAATCGCCTTCACACGAGCAACAACTTCTCTTGGACTAAATGGCTTTGTCATATAATCATCCGCCCCAAGTTCAAGGCCTAGCACCTTATCAAACTCATCATCTTTTGCCGTTAACATTAAAATCGGCGTCATAACGCGCTGCAATCGTAATTCTTTACACACTTCCATACCATCCATTTTCGGAAGCATTAAATCTAATATAATTAAATCTGGGCGTTCTGTTGTCGCTTTTTGAAGCGCCATTTCTCCATCCATCGCTGTTATAACTTCAAACCCAGCTTGTTGTAAATTAAATTCGATTAAAGTTAAGATAAATTCCTCATCATCAACTACTAAAATACGATTGTTCATTCTTTTCCTCCAAGTTATAGACTTGAAACCTTCTTCATCCTAGTATTTTCCCCGTTATTCTCATCATACTAGAAAACAAGGTCCCTCTCAACATTTGACGATAGGGTTTTGTAAAAGATATTCAACAAAAGAACAAATAACATTTTCATATTTTAAGAAAATATTATAAATGTATCAGAAAAACAATTAATTGGATTTTTATTAGACATAAACCCAACCTCTTTTCATTGAAAAACTTTCACAAAGATTTAAACACAGCATTTAATACACATTTAATAACCATTTCACTTTTATTCAAAAAATATACAGGTTTTAAATAACAGAATTTTCCTTTTGAATGATTTTTCAGAAAAGAAATAACTTTTTTTCTTTCTGAATATTGACATAGTTGACTATACATCCTATAATTACCATATCCTAAAACCAAGGAGGTGACTCGGAAATGACAAGGGATTTAATTCAACTGATTAATGATCTTAATGAAAACTGGGAACTTATCGGAGACTTTTTTGATAATCCTGAAAAAGTAATAGCTACATATGAACTAAGCGAAATCGAAAGACATGCTTTAATTTCTCGTAATTTAGATGATCTTAACCAATTAGGCATTAATGACCAACTTGCTGTAGGTGCCCTTTCTGGTGCTCATAGTTCAGGTTGCCACATGTAATTTGAAAGTAATCATTTATTCAATATCATCCAAAAACGAAAAGGCGGCGAATTTCAAATGTCAAGAAATTTAACAAAGTTAATTAATGATCTTAATGAAAACTGGGAACTTATCGGAGACTTTTTTGATAACCCTGAAAAAGTAATAGCTACATATGAACTAAGCGAAATCGAAAGACATGCTTTAATTTCTCGTAATTTAGATGATCTTAACCAATTAGGCATTAATGACCAACTTGCTGTAGGTGCCCTTTCTGGTGCTCATAGTTCAGGTTGCCACATGTAATTTGAAAGTAATCATTTATTCAATATCATCCAAAAACGAAAAGGCGGCGAATTTCAAATGTCAAGAAATTTAACAAAGTTAATTAATGATCTTAATGAAAACTGGGAACTTATCGGAGACTTTTTTGATAATCCTGAAAAA